>PNJO01000014.1 GCA_013821905.1 Sphingopyxis sp.
GCCGACACGATGGTGACCGAGAACTGGCGATAGATGACGCCGGTCGAGCCGCCGAAAAAGGCCATCGGCAGGAACACCGCCGATAGCACCAGCGCGATCGCGATCAGCGCGACCTGCAATTCCTTCATCGACTGGATCGTTGCGTCGCGCGCCGACATGCCGGGATTTTCTTCCATCAACCGCTCGACATTCTCGACGACGACGATCGCATCGTCGACGAGCAGGCCGATCGCGAGCGTCAGCCCGAACAGGGTGAGCGTGTTGATGCTGAAGCCCAGCATATAGAAGATGGCGAAGGTGCCGAGCAGCACGACGGGCACCGCGATCGCGGGGATCAGCACCGCGCGCCAGCTCTGCAGGAAGACGAACATCACGAGGATGACGAGCAAAATGGCCTCGATCAGCGACTTCTGCACCTCGCTGACCGACAGCTTGATGAAGGCGGTCGAGTCATTGGCGTAGCTGTAGGTCAGGCCGTCGGGGAAGTCGGCGGCGAGTTCCTCCATGCGCGCCTTGACGCGGTCGGCGGTCTCGAGCGCGTCCGACCCCGGCGACAGCGAGATCGACATGCCCGCGCCCGGATGGCCGTTGATGCGGCTGACGACGGCATAGCTTTCGGCGCCGATCTCGACGCGCGCGACGTCCTTGATCCGCACCGTCGACCCGTCGGGCAGCGTCTTGAGCACGATATTTTCGAATTCGGGCACGGTCTGCATGCGCGACTGCGCGGTCACGGTCGCGTTGAGCATCTGCCCGCGCGGCGAGGGCAGGCCGCCGACCTCGCCCGCGGCGACCTCGCTGTTCTGTGCGGTGATCGCCGAAATCACGTCGCTCGGCATCAGCGAAACCGCGGCGAGCCGCTGCGGGTTGAGCCAGATGCGCATCGCGTGCGGCGCGCCGAAAATATTGACCTCGCCCACCCCTTCGACGCGCGACAGCGGGTCCTGGATGTTCGACGCCATATAGTCGGACACGTCCTGGTTCACGCGCGTGTCGGTTTCGTCATAAACGCCGACGAGCAGCAGCGTGTCCGAGTTCGACTTGGTGACACGCACGCCCTGCGCCTGCACCTGCTGCGGCAGGCGCGAGATCGCCGACTGGATCTTGTTCTGGACCTGCACCTGCGCGATGTCGGGGTCGGTGCCCTTTTCGAAGATCGCGGTGATGTTCGCTTGCCCGCGCGAGCTCGACTGCGAGCTGAAATAGAGCAGGCCGTCGATCCCGGTCAGCTGCTGTTCGAGCACCTGCGTGACGCTGTTCTCGATCGTTTCGGCCGACGCGCCCGGATAGGTGGCGCGGATGTTGACCTGCGCCGGCGCGATGTCGGGATATTGTTCGATCGGCAGCAGGTTGAGCGCGCCCACGCCGCCGAGCATGACGATGATCGCCAGCACCCAGGCGAAGATCGGCCGGTCAATGAAGAGGCGCGACATGGGGTCTTATTTCCCCTTCGCTTCGCCGCCGCCGCCGTCCTTGGGGCGCGCCCCGACGCGCTGCGGGCTGCTCGCCGGGACCGGACGGATCGGCGCGCCCTGGCGCAGATTGCCGACGCCCTGCGTGATCACGCGCTCGCCGGGTTTCAGCCCGTCGGTGACGACCCAGTTGGCGCCCACGGTGCGGTCGGCGACGATCTTGCGCCGCGCCGCCTTGTTGTCCTTGCCGACCAGATAGACGAAGGCCGATCCGTCGAAATCGCGCTGCACCGCCGCCTGCGGCAGCAGGATCGCCGACGGGTTGATCGCCTGGTCGAACAGCGCGGTCACGAACATGCCGGGAAGCAGCACGCCGCGCGGATTGGGAAAGCGCGCGCGCAGCGTCACCGTGCCGGTCGCCTCGTTCACCGTCACTTCGGAAAACTGGACCGTGCCGACGGGGCCATAGGTGCTGCCGTCCTCGAGCCGCAGGCGCACCGACGCGCCGCCGGCGTCGACGCCGCCGCTTTCGATCGCCTGCCGCAGCCGCGTCAGGTCGGCGCTCGACTGCTGCATGTCGACATAGATGGGATCGAGCTGCTGGATCGTCGCGAGCGGGGTCGCCTGGCTAGCGCTGACGAGCGCGCCCGGCGTCGCGAGGCTGCGGCCGATGCGGCCGCTGATCGGCGCGGTGATCGTCGCATAGCGCAGGTTGATGCGCGCGGTGTCGAGCGCGGCGCTGTTCTGTGCCACCGCGGCGCGCGCCATGCGCGCCTGTGCGAGCGCGTCGGTATAATCCTGCTCGGCGACCGCCTGCATCCTGGCGAGCGGCTCGAGCCGGCGCGCGCGTTCCTCGGCGGCCTGCGCGCTCGCCCGCGCGCTCGCAAGATTGGCGGCGGCCTGTTCGACCCCGGCCTGATAGAGGCTGGCGTCGATCTGGTAGAGCGGCTGGCCCGCGCGGACGAGGCCGCCCTCGGTGAACAGGCGGCGGCGGATCAGACCGTTCACCTGCGGCCGCACCTCGCTCGTCTCGAATGCCACGGTGCGCCCGCCGAGCTCGGAGGTCACCGGCACCGGCTGCTGCCGGACCTCGACATAGCCGACCTCGGGCGCGCCGCGGCCACCCTTTTCATCCTCCGCCGCGCAGCCGCCCAGCGATAGCGTGATGGCGCTCAGAGCTCCGGCGAGGAGCAGCACCCTCTTGTCCAGCATAGTCGGTAGTCTCGTTTCGGCGCCGCGGAGGGCGGGATTCGCGCCTATTCAACCAATTGACCGGCCGCTGGCAAGTCCAATGGCGCCGATACGACAAATTGCGACAATTTTTCCGGCTGCGCGGCTCGCAGGACGTGCGACGCCTAGTTGTCATACAAGGATGCAGTTGTCATACAATTAGCGCTTGACAGGCGCGCGCCCTATCCCGCATCATCGTGACACCGGTTACCGATGCCGGACAACGAAACGACAATGGGGAGGGCGACGCGATGGGCCGCAAGGGGCCATCGTCGGTCGCTATTTCCCCGGACCGATCATGGCGAATGGGCGGCAGTCCCATCGCCGGCGTGGGAGGATGAAATGGCTATTCAGGCAGGGCGGAGCACCCGGATTTGGGCGGAACTGGCCGGCGGCGCGTCGCTGGCGGTGCTGGCGGCGATGCCGGCGCAGGCATGGGCACAGGAGGCTGCGGCAACCGAAACCGCGGCGCCGGAGGATGACGCGATCGTCGTGTCGGGCATCCGCGCCTCGCTCGAACAGGCGGCCGACATCAAGCGCGAGGCCGACCAGGTGCTCGACGTCATCACCGCCGAGGATGTCGGCAAGCTGCCCGATGCGAACGTCGCCGAAGCGCTCCAGCGCGTCACCGGCGTCCAGATCACGCGCGTCTTCGGCGAAGGCCAGTCGGTATCGGTGCGCGGCCTCCAGCAGGTGCGCGTGGAGGTCGACGGGCGCACATTGCTCGGCTGGTCGGCGCGCCTGTCGCCGCCCGAGAATGACCAGCTCGGCCGCTCGTCGGGTCTCGATTCGGTGCCGTCGAGCCTGTTCGGGCGCCTCGAAGTCCGCAAATCGCCGCTCGCCAGCAATGCCGAGGGCGGGCTCGGCGGCACGGTCAACCTCGTTACGCCCAAGCCGCTCTCGTTCAAGGAGCCGACGATCTCGCTCCGCGCGCAGGGCGTCTATTCGGAAAACAGCGACAAGTTCGAGCCCGCGATCACCGGCTTCGCGACGACGAAATTTGCCGACGGGCGCATCGGCATCATGCTCGCGGGCGAATATCAGAAGCGCACCTCGACGACGCAGACCTTCGAGCGCAACAATTTCCTCAACCGCACCTACACGGGTGCCGGCGGCGGCGTCTTTCCGACCCCCGTTCTCCTCCAATATGAGGAGTTCACGGTCGACCGCTCGCGCCTCGGCCTCAACGGCGCGATCCAGTTCGAGGTGACCCCCGAATTCACCGTCACCGCCGACGCGCTTTATTCGAAGCTCAAGACCGGGCGCCGGCAGGACTTTTTCGCCTTCCGCCTGCCGACCGGCAGCAATCCCGTCACCAACCGCGTCGTCGAGGACGGCATGGTCGTCGCGGGCAATGCCAACGGCACCGTCACTACCGCGGGGCAGATCCGCAACGAGCCCACCGAAAGCTTTCTCTATGGCCTCAACGGCAAATATGAGAACGGCGGGCTGACGGTCGAGGCCGACGGCTATTACAGCAAGGGCACGATCGACCAGACGATCCAGATCATCACGCTGCAGGCGACCGCCGCGGTCCCCGGCGCCTTCGACTTCCGCGACCAGACCATCCCGTCGCTGACGCTCGGCGGCACCTTCAACCCGGCCGCCTATTCCTCCTACAACCCCGCCAACAACGGCGTGCGCAGCAACCGGCTGATCGGCCTGCTCGAGGAATGGACCGGCAAGCTCGACGTCAGCTACGAAACCGACACCGGCGTCACCATCTCGGCGGGCGCGCGCTATACCGACCTCCATGCGCAATCGAACGCCTTCCGCAGCCAGGTCACGCCGACGCGCGCCGAGATCGAGCCCTATCTGAAGCCGATCGACGCGGGCGATTTCCTCGCCGATATCCCGGGCACATTTCCGCGCAGCTTCCTGAGCACCGCGCCGACCTTCGACTATGTCTTCACGCGCGCGCAGGCGGCCGAGCCCAATCCCGACGCGAACGGCAAATCGACGCTGCTGCCCAATCGGCAGCGCGACTATGATTTCAGCGAACGGACGCTCGCCGGCTATCTGATGGTGTCGGGCGAGGGCGAGATCGCGGGCGTTCCGTACAAGGCCAACGCCGGTGTGCGGATCGCCGCGACGCGCCTGTCGGTCGATTCCTATGTCAATGTCGGCACGGTCAGCACGCTGCGCAACGACAAGAACCGCTATACCAACATCCTGCCGAGCGCGAATGTCGCCTTCAACGTCACCGACGATTTCCTCGTTCGCATTTCGGGGTCGCAGACGATGCAGCGCGCGTCGATCGCCGACCTCGCGCCCTCGACCTTCTTCAATGCGACCAACCTGTCGGTCACCGGCGGCAACGTGAATCTCGAACCGCCGATTGCAACGCAGGCCGACATCAGCTTCGAATATTATACGGGCAAGAGTTCGCTGATTTCGGGTGCGGTCTTCTACAAGGACGTCAAAAATTTCATCGCCAGCTTCGTGACGACCGGCGTCGACACGACGCTCGACCCGCAGGGACGCGAACTCGTCTTCTCGCGGCCGGAGAATCTGTCGAGCGCGAAGATCAAGGGCTTCGAAATCGGCATCCAGCAATTCTTCGACTTCCTGCCGTCGCCGCTCGACGGGTTCGGCGTCATCGCCAACTACACCTATTCGGATTCGGAGGATGCCGCGGGCTTCCCGCTCGTTGCGGTGTCGAAGAACAGCTACAATCTGGTCGGCCTTTACGAAAAGGGCCCCTTCTCGGCGCGCGTCGCCTATAATTACCGCGACGAGGCGGTGTTCGAATTTTCCGAAGGGCGGCCGAGCTTCGTCGGCTCGCGCTCGCAGCTCGACGCGCAGCTCGGGGTCGACATCACGAAAAATTTCGCGCTGTCGTTGCAGGCGCAGAATCTGATGCCGAAGAAATCGGCGACGAGCGAATATAGCGTCAACGAGGTCGCGCTGAACAGCTATGCGCTGTCGGAGCGGCGTTTCTCGGTCGGGCTGCGCGCGAAGTTCTAGATGAGGTCCCGGCGCATGGCGGCGCCGGTCGCGCGCCGCCATGCAAAAGGGGCGTGAGGGCCAAAGGGCCCGAGGGAGTGTATCGGGTTATGGATTCGGGTAATCGGCGTCTGCGCCTCGTTTCGGTTTTGGCGCTGGGCGCGGCGCTGGCTCTTCCGGCTCAGGCCCGGCCTGCCGCGCTCCCGAAAATCCTCTCGGACCCCAAGGTCGCGGCCGCGAACCCGCTGCCCGACTTTTCCTATGCCGGCTATGGCTTCGGCCTCGCGCCGCTGCCCGCCGACACCGGGACGGTGATCGACGTCACCGACCACGGCGCGATCCCCGACGACGGGCTCGACGATACCAAGGCGGTGCTGCGTGCGCTCGCCGCCGCCAATGTGGTGAAGGGCCGGGTGACACTGCGCTTTCCCAGGGGGCGGACGCAGATTACCGAGGTGCTGCGCATTACGCGCAGCGACATCATTCTCGACGGCGCCGGCAGCGGCAAGGGCGGCAGCGAGCTGTGGTTCCCGCGCCCGCTGAAGCTCGTCGACCAGAGCCACGACTATGACGAGCTGCGCGAATATCTCGTCCGCGAGAAAAAGCAGCAGGTCGAGCCCGAGCATAATATCGACTATCTCTTCACCGAATATACCTGGTCGGGCGGCATGATCTATGTCGCGCCCGAGGGCAGCCGCCCGGTTTCCTATGACGGGACGAAGGATGTCCGCGACCCGGTGCTCGCGAACGGGATGTCGGGCAAGCAGTTCGCCCGCACGCTGGCCGTCGACGATGCGTCGCGGCTCAAGGTCGGCGACGTCGTGCAACTGCAATGGTTCTCGGCCGACGGGCCCGACAGCAAGATATTGAAATCGCTCTATGGCGACACCGACCTGCCGATCGGGTCGCATCACTGGACCTTCCCGAACCGGCCGGTGGTCGCGCAGGCGACGCGCGTCGTGGCGGTGCGCGGGCGCACGGTGACGCTGGGCGATCCGCTGCTCCACGACGTCCGCGCCGACCAGCCCGCGGTGCTCGCCGACTGGCGGCATCTGACCCATGTCGGCATCCAGAATCTGCGGCTGCAATTCCCCGACGCGCCGTCGTTCGGCCATCATCTCGAGCAGGGTTATAACGGCATCTACATGACCGGCGTCTTCGACGGCTGGGTGAAGGGGCTGGTGATCGACAGCGCGGACAGCGGCGTGCTCACCGACAATGCCGCCAGCCTGACGATCGCCGACGTGACGACGACGGGCACCCGCCGCGCGCATTATTCGGTGCATGTCGGCGCGGTGCACAATGTGCTGGTCAAGGATCTGAAGGTCGAGAATCCGGTGGTTCATCCGCTCAGCATCAATACGCGTTCGACGCGTTCGGTGTTTCTGCGCTCGGTGGTCGACCGCGACGCCATCATCGACCAGCACAGCGGGTCGAACCACCAGAATCTGTTCGATGCGATCGAAATGCACATCGACCCGAAGCAGGGCAGCGACGGCTGGCACTATCAGCTGTGGGTCGGCGGCGGCGCGCCCTACTGGAAGCCCGGGCACGGGCTTTACAACACGCTCTGGAACGCGAAGCTGGTGATGCCCGAAAGCGTTCCGGCCGACGCGACGGTGACGATCGCGAGCGGGCTCGAAGGGCCGGGCGAGCGGATCGTCGGCCTCCACGCCAATCGCCGGATCGCGGTTCGCTACACGCCCGAACCCTATATCGAGGGCATAGGGCAGGCGGTCGAAGTGGTGCCGTCGCTCTACGAATATCAGCTCGCGCGCCGCCGGCGCTGAGCGGTCAGCCCTCGGGCGGCGGCGCGACCGACTGGCGCTCGACGAAGGTCGAGGCGAGCACGGCGCCCTCGTCGCCCGCGGCCTTGGCGCCCGGACCGAGGAAGTCGGGAACGAGCGTCTGTGCGGCACGGGCGCCCATCTCGCGGATCGGCCAGCGCACCGTGCTGAGCGCGGGCCAGATATGCGTCGCGGTCGGACTGTCGTCGAAGCCGATGATCGACAGCGCGCCGGGCACCTTGATGCCCTTGCCATGCGCGACGCTCATCACCCCTGCCGCCATCTCGTCGTTGGAACAGAAGATCGCGGTCGGCGGCGCGGGCAGCGAGAGCAGGGCCTCGGCCGCCTCGATCCCCGCCGTGTAGCGATAATTGCCCGGCGCGTTGAGCTCGGCGGGCAGGTCGAGCCCCGCCTCGGCCAGCGCTTCGAGGAAGCCCTTTTCGCGCTCGGCGGCCGAACGGAAGCCGACGGGGCCGCGCACGAAGCCGATGCGGCGGTGCCCGAGCGCGACGAGGCTGCGCACCGCGACGGTGACGACCTCGCGGTCGTTCGACGAGACGCAATGCTTCGCATCGTCGAGCGGCGCCGAGCCGATGCGGACGTAGCGCACGCCAAGATTCTCGCAGAGCGCGGCAAGATCGTCATTTTCCGAGATCGGCGGCAGCAGCATCGCGCCGATGGGGCGCTGTTTCTCGAGGAAGGTGCGAACGTCGTCGAGCAATTTATCCGACCCGCGGTCGACCGGGCGGACGAGTAGCGCAAGGTCGCTGTCCTTTATCGCGTCGAGCACGCCGCGCTGGAAGTTGAGCACCGTTTGCGCGTTCGGATTGTCGTGGAGCAGTGCGATCAGGAAGTTGCGGCGAAACGCGAGCGCGCGCGCCTGCGGATTGGGCACGAAGCCCAGCTGCTCGATCGCCTGTTCGACCGCCGCGCGCGTCTTGTCGGTCAGGAATTCGGACCGGTTGATGACCCGGCTCACCGTCTTTTTCGAAACCCCGGCAAGCGCCGCCACGTCGTTGATCGTCGGCTGCTTGCCACCGGGGCCCTTGCCCCCCGGCCTGTCTTGTGCCGCCATATTGTCTTTCCCCTGCAAGTCCGGCCGCGGCCGAGCTCGCCTTTTCTTTTCTGATGGGCGCTCGAAAGCGTAAAATCAACTGCCCGGCGGGCGCATCATCACCTCTTGACACCGGTTACCATCAAATCTAGCAAGGCGGCAAGCCGGAAATATCGAGCGAGGATGCCACCCATGTTTTCCAAGACCTATTACGCCACCCACCCCGTGATGATGGAGGAGGTGTCGAATGCGGAGCTGCGCGATCGTTACCTGATCCAGAACCTGTTCCGTGAAGGCGAGTGCGTCCTCAACTACACCCACGCCGACCGCTTCGTGATCGGCGGCGTCGCCGTCGGCAGTGCGCCGGTCAGGCTGCCGGCGCAGACCGAGCCGCCTTCGGCTGCGGGCCACCCCTTCCTCGAACGCCGCGAACTCGCGATCGTCAATGTGTCGTCGGTGGAAGGTACCGTCACCGTCGATGGCGAGGTCTTCACGCTCGGCAACAAGGATTGCCTCTATGTGACGATGGGCGCCAAGGATGTCGAATTCGCGGGTCAGGGCGCGCGTTACTATCTCGCGTCGTGCCCGGCGCACAAGGCGTTCACGACGCGCAAGCTCGGCATCGCCGATGCCAATGCGCTCGACCGCGGCAGCCTCGCCGAATCGAACGAACGCACGATCTACCAGCTCGTCATTCCGGGCGTGTGCGACAGCGCGCAGCTCGTCATGGGGCTGACCGTGCTCAAGGAAGGCAGCGTCTGGAACACGATGCCGCCGCACATCCACGAGCGCCGCAGCGAGATTTATTTCTATTTCGAGCTCGACAATGTCGAGACCGACCGCGTGATGCATTTCATGGGCGAGGGCGAGGCCACCCGTCACATCGTCATGCAGAATGAGGAAGCGGTGATCTCGCCGCCCTGGTCGATCCACATGGGCGCGGGCACCAAGGCCTATGCCTTCATCTGGGCGATGGCGGGCGAGAATCAGGACTATACCGACATGAACGTCCTCGACATCTGTCAGCTGTCGTAAAGAACGTTTCCGCCTTCTTCGTCACCCTGGACTTGTTTCAGGGTCCATGGCCGGACCTTTCCAAAAGCGCCGCGCCGGACGAGGAGGCGGGTCATGGATGCTGAAACAAGTTCAGCATGACGAGAGGATGAAACGAACGTGCAGCTGTTCGATCTCACAGGAAAAGTCGCGCTCGTCACCGGCGCCAATACGGGCATCGGGCAGGGGATCGCGCTCGCGCTTGCCGAAGCCGGCGCCGACATCGCCGCGGCGGGCCGTTCGCCCGCCGACGAGACCGTCGGCAAGGTGCGCGGGCTCGGCCGCAAGGGCGAGAATTTCGCCGCCGACCTGTCGAGCGGCGGCGCGGTGCAGCCGCTCGTCGATGCGGTGCTCGCCGAGTATGGGCGCATCGACATCCTCGTCAACAATGCCGGCATCATCCGCCGCGCCGACGCGGTCGACTTCACCGAGGCCGACTGGGACGCGGTGATGGACACCAATCTGAAGACGCTCTTCTTTCTCTGCCAGGCGGTCGGCCGCCACATGATCGCGCGCGGTAGCGGCAAGATCATCAACATCGCCTCGATGCTGACCTTTCAGGGCGGCATCCGCGTGCCCAGCTATACCGCGTCGAAATCGGGCGTCGGCGGGCTCACCAAGCTGCTCGCGAACGAATGGGCGGCGAAGGGGGTGCAGGTCAACGCGATCGCGCCCGGCTATATCGCGACGAACAACACCGCCGCGCTGCAGGCCGACGAGACGCGCAACCGCCAGATCATGGAGCGCATCCCGGCGGGACGCTGGGGCGATCCCGCCGACATCGGCGGCGCAGCCGTGTTCCTCGCTTCGTCGGCGTCGGACTATGTGCAGGGCCATATTCTCGCGGTCGACGGCGGCTGGCTCGCGCGATAACAAAAGACCGAAAGGCCGTTCGTGCTGAGCCTGTCGAAGCGCCGTCCTGCCTTTCGAGATCGCAAGAAGAACGGCCCTTCGACACGCGCGGGGCAAACGGAGGTGGGATGGGCAAGCTGGTCTTTTTCGGCGAATTGCTGATCCGCCTGACCGCGCCGGGCAACGAGCTGCTGATGCAGTCGCCGTCGCTCGCGCTCCACGTCGGCGGCGCCGAGGCGAATGTCGCGATCGGGCTCGCGCATCTCGGCCATGATTGCGCGATGGTCAGCCGGATACCCGCCAATGCGCTGGGCCGCGGTGCCGTCGCGGCGGTGCGCGGCGCGGGGGTCGATTGCGCCGGCGTCGGCGAGGGTCCGGGGCGCATGGGGCTCTATTTCCTCAGCGTCGGAGCGGGGCTGCGCGCGTCGGAAATCGTCTATGATCGCGCCGGATCGAGCTTCGCGGCGACCGGGCCCGGAGATTATGATTTCGACCGCCTGCTCGCGGGTGCGGGCCTGCTCCATCTGTCGGGCATCACCCCCGCGCTCGGGCCGTGCTCGGCCGAAGCCGCGCTCGCGGCGGCGCGCGCGGCGAAGCGGCTCGGCGTTCCCGTCAGCTTCGACGGCAATTATCGCGCGATGCTGTGGGAGGCGTGGGACAGCGATCCGCGCGCGATCCTGTCGGAACTGATCGGTTCCGCCGACATCCTTTTCGGCAATCATCGCGATCTGTCGCTCGTGCTGGGCCAGGAATTCAGCGGCGAGGGCGAGGACCGTCGGCGCGAGGCCGCCGAAGCCGGCTTCGCGGCCTTCCCCGGCCTCAAGCTGATCGCGTCGACCGCGCGTCACACGGTCACCGCCGACCATCATCGCATCGCGGCGCGCCTCGACCTGCGCGATCGTTGCCACCAGAGTGACGAGATCGACGTCACCGGCATCGTCGATCGCATCGGCGCGGGCGACGCCTTTGCCGCCGGGGTGCTCCACGCGCACCGTGCGGGCGGCGACGCCAGGGCAATGGCCGAATCGGGCCTCGCGCTTACCTGCCTCAAACATTCGCTGCCGGGCGACGCGAGCCGCTTCGGGCAGGCCGATATCGACGCCTTCCACGGCGGCGGGCTCGATGTCCGGCGCTGAGGGGACGGAGCGCCGCGCCGTCCTGGCCGGCGCCGCTGCTGCTGCCTTGCTGCCGCGCGGCCTGTCGGCCACGACCATTCGCGCGCCCGAGGTCCGGGCGGTATCGGGGCATTATATCGGTTCGTACGACTATGATCCCGCCGACAAGGCGCGCGTTCGGGCGCGGCGCTTTGCGGGCATAAGATATGGCCGCGCGGCTCGTTTCCAGCCGCCGGCGGCGGTCGTGTCGAAGCGTCCGATGGCCGAGCAGGCTCGGTCCTTCGGACCTGCCTGTCCGCAGAAGGGCGATCGATATCAGTCGCAGTCCGAAGACTGCCTGTTCCTCAACATATGGACGCCTGCGGCCGCATCGGCAGCGCCGCGGCCGGTCATGGTCTATTTCCACGGCGGCGCCTATTCGACCGGCAGCGTCACCGATCCGCGCAACGACGGCGCGGCGCTCGCCGCGCGCGGCGATGTCGTCGTGGTCACGGTGAACCACCGCCTCAACGCGCTCGGCTATCTCTATCTCGCGCGGCTCGATCCGCGCTTTCCCGACAGCGGCAATGCGGGGCAGCTCGACCTGATCCTCGCGCTCCGGTGGGTGCAGCGCAATATCGCGGCCTTCGGCGGCGATCCCGCCAATGTCACCGTCTTCGGCCAGTCGGGCGGCGGCGCGAAGATCGCGACGCTGATGGCGATGCCCGAAGCCAAAGGGCTGTTCCACAAGGCGATCACGATGAGCGGGCAGCAGGTCACTGCCTCGGGCCCGCTCAACGCGACGAAGCGCGCGCAGGCGTTTCTCGACGCCTTGGGGGCGGGCGTCGACCCCGCGACCGTGCCGGTCGAACGGCTCGTCGCCGCGCTCTCGGCGAGCGACCCCATCCTCGGCGGCGGCCTCTATATGGGGCCGGTGCTCGATATGAAGCATCTGGCGCGCCACCCCTTCTGGCCCGACGCCGCGCCGCAGTCGCTCGATATCCCGATGATGCTCGGCAATACGGCGATGGAAACGCGCGCTTTCTATGCGCCCGACAGCAAGCAGCTCTCCGGGCTGGGCTTCGACAATCTCGCCGCGCGCATCGCGCCCGAGATCAAGGTCGACGCGCATCCCGAATGGGTCGTGAGCGAATTTCGCGCGCGCTACCCCGGCGCCGGACCGCTCGACCTGTTCCACCGCATCGTCACCGCCGGACGGAGCTGGCGCGGCCAGATCGAGGAGGCCGAGGCACGCGCCCGCGCCGGGCATCCGGGCTTCGTCTATCAGCTCGATTTCGAGCGCGCGCAGCACGCCGACGATATCGGGCTCGGCTTCGGGACGGTTCCCGATCCGACCCCGGCGCAGCAGGCGATGAGCGACCGCGTGATGGACGCTTTCGTCCGTTTCGCCCGCACCGGCGATCCGGGCTGGCCCGCCTATGGGCTCGACCGGCGGCAAACGATGATCTTCGATACCGAAAGCCGCGTCGAGGACGACCCGCGCCGCTGGGAGCGCGAACTGTTCGCGCGGGTGCCCTATATCCAGCCTGGCAGCTAGACGATCTTTTGCGCCGCGAGCCAGTTCCACAGCAGCTCGGGCCAGATCGCGACGGGCAGCCCCGCGGCCTTCATCAGCCCGAAGCCGTGTCCGCCCGCGGCGAAATAATGCGCCTCGACCTCCGCGCCGGCTTCGCGCGTCGCGGCGTGGAGGCGCAGGCTGTTGTCGAGCTTCACCGATGCGTCGTCCCCGGCATGGAGGAGCCAGAGCGGCGGCTGGTCGGCGCGCGCGTGGCGGTCGGGCGAATAGGCCGCTTCGCGCGCCGCATCGGCTGCCGCGCCGATCAGCTTCTCGCGGCTCACCGCATGGGCGATCGCCGGGTCCATCGACACGACGGGATAGATGGCGGCGAGCGCATCGGGGCGCGCCGACAGCGTATCGGCTGCATCGACCGGATCATGGACGCGGGCGTCGAAGCGCGTCAGCAGGCTCGCCGCGACGTGCCCGCCCGCCGAAAAGCCGCCGAACACGACGCGCGCCGGGTCGATGCCGTCGGCCTGCGCGCGGCTGCGCACCAGCCGCACCGCGCGCTGCGCATCGGCGAGCGGTACGTCGGCACCGCCCGTCCAGCCGTCGCCGGGCAGGCGATAGAAAAGCACATAGACGGTGACGCCGCGGTCCCTCAGCCAGCGCGCGAGTTCATAGCCTTCCTTGTCGATTACGACATAGCGATAGCCGCCGCCGGGCGCGAGGATCGCCGCCGCGCCATTGGGCTTGGCGGGACGGAAGATGTCGAGCCGCGGGCGCACGATACCCTCGAGCATCCGGTCGCTCGCGTCCGGATCGTCGCTCCGCTGCACGGCGCGTTCGACGAGGCCGGGCGGGGGCCTGAGATGGCCTTCGGGCCACAGCGCGATGCTTGCATCGGGGGTCACGCCGGCAGGCCGTGTCCAAGCCTCTCGCGCCGCCGCGCTCGCGAAGGGCAGCGCAAGGCTCGCGGTCAGCAACGCGCGGCGGCCGACGGTCATTACCCGGCTGCCTTGTTCGGATAGGCGATGATCAGCACCAGCGGCTCGCTTCCCGTCTGACGGATGCCGACCTTCGCTCCCTTGTAGAGCCACGCCGCGGTCCCGGCCTTCAGCGCCTTTTCCTCGCCGTCCGAATGGACGATGCCCGTGCCCGAGAGGACATAATAGATCTCGTCATGGTCGATGATATGGATGCCGATCGCGGCTCCGGCGTGCAGCGCGCGCTTGCGGAATTCGAAGCTGCGCGGCGCGGGCACCGAATCGCTGATCCGCCATACGGTCGACATGCCGATCTGTCCGTGCGGCGGCGCTTCCTCGCGCACCGTCGCCGTTTCGTCGATCACGACCATCGCGGGCGCGGTGCCCCCGGACAGCAGCAGCGCGAGCAGCATCGCCATCGTCAATTCCCCGTCCGCGACGCGCGGTCGCGCGCCGACAGATTTTCCTGTGGCAGCGGCGCGGTCTGGCCCGGATAGACGCCCGATTTCGGTTCCATCGTCGCCAGATCCCAATCATCCTCGACGAAGGGCGCGCGCACCTCCTGAACCTTCGGATAGCCGCTGACCTGCTTCTCGTCGTCGATCACTTCGCCGCGCCCTTCGGCGACGAAGAAGAGGACGCGGATCTCCTCGGCATCGCGCGCCCACGGCCGCGCGCCCGCGGTCGCCAGCACCGACGTCTCGACGTCGCGCGCCGGCAGGATGTGGAAACCGGCGGTCGGCGCGAGCGGCGCCGCGGCGCGGACCAGCTTCGCCCGCGTCTCGCCATAGCGGCCGAATTCGGGCAGCGCGACGCCGTGGCGGTCGACCGCCAGATTGTCGCGGCCATAATATTCGAGATCGCCGTCGCCGCCGAGCATCAGGAAGGGCAGGCCCGGGTCGGTGTCGTTGCCGCCGCGCATGACATTGCCGATCGCGCTGATCTGGCCGGTCACATAGGGATGGCCGACCCATTCGAGGTTCATCAGATTATAGTGCACCGCACGGTGCTGCGGGTTGTAGATCAGATTGTTGATCATCAGCGCCTGCCCGCCGCCCTTGATCAGCGGGTTGCGCTCGACATTATGCGCCCAGACGTTGCGGTAGAAAACGATGCCGGTCGCGTTGTCGTGGATCAGCGACCCCTTGCTGTGCTCGCCCTTGGGGTGGCTCGCATCGGCGAGGCCCTCGGCGGCGAGATTGTTCGAAAAGGTGATGTTGCGGCTGGTTCCCGCGCGCCATTCCGCGACGCTGTTGCCGGTGAAGCGCGGCCCCGACGCCGACATATTCTCGTCGATCCCCCACATGAGCGTGCAATGGTCGACGATGACATTGTGCGCGGCGATGGTCGAGAAATTGTCGGCCTCCCACCCGCTGCGCTTCGGCTGGCCGTCGACGCCGGTATAGATGCGCAGGTGGCGGAGGATCACGTCGTGCGTCTTGAGGTCGATGCCGGTGCGGATCAGCGTGATGCCGGGTCCGGGCGCGGTCTGGCCGGCGATCGTCAGATAGGGATGCTTGATCTCGATCGTCTCGCGCCCGAAGTCGATCACCCCGCCGACCTCGAACACGACGATGCGCGGTCCGGGCGTCTCGATCGCCGCCTTCAGCGACCCCGGACCGTCGGGCGCGAGCGTGGTGACGCGCAGGATTTTTCCGCCGCGACCGCCCGGCGTCGTCGCCGCAGGTCCCACCGCGCCGGGAAAGGCGAGCGGGGCTGCGTCGGCGGCCAGAACCGGCTGAACAGGCACCGAAAATGCCAGTAAAAGCGTAGCCAACCAAGGCTTTTTGATCATCTGCCCTCTCCCGATCATTGGGGTATTGACACGACTGTTGTTATCCGTCACCTTTCCTGACACCGGTTACCCCAATCGGTCAACGAGAAAATATTTCCAAGGGAGAGGGTCTTGATCGACCGACCGCATATCTGCGGCCGCGCCATCATACTCTCTGAAAATATTCGGCAACACCTCATCAAGCATGTGGTTTCGCCTTTGAAAGTAACCGGTGTCATTTCTCGCGGGGCGAGAGTGGCGGGGATTTAGGGAGGATGACAAAATGGCTATTCATGCAACGCGGGGCGCCCGCACTTTGACCAGGCTGGCATGCGGTGCTTCGCTCGCCGTTCTCGCGGTGGCGCCCGCCTATGCACAGGAGGCCCCCGCCGAAACCGCGACCGACGAAACGGTTGCCGCCGAAGACGAAATCGTCGTCACGGGCTTTCGCGCGTCACTCGGTGCCGCGCTCAATGTAAAGCGTGAATCGGTGGCTGCGGTCGACGCGATCGTCGCCGAGGATATCGCCAAATTCCCCGACCAGAATCTCGCCGAATCGCTCCAGCGCATTCCGGGCATCACGATCCAGCGCGATGGTGGCGAGGGCCGCGGCATCACGGTGCGCGGGCTCGGTTCGCAATTCACCCGTGTCCGCGTCAACGGGCTCGAAACCGTGGCGACCTCGACCGACGGGGCGTCGGCAAACCGCGATCGCGCGTTCGACTTCAACGTCTTCGCGTCGGAGCTGTTCACGTCGATCGTCGTCCACAAGACCGCATCGGCCGAACTCGACGAAGGTTCGCTCGGCGCGGTCGTCGACCTCAACACCGGCAATCCGCTGGCGGGCAAGAGCGGCTTTACCGGCGCGCTGTCGGCGCAGGGCAGTTATAACGACCTCTCGGACAAGGTCGGGCCGCGCGTCGCCGGACTCTTGAGCTGGGTCAACGACGCCGGCACGCTCGGCTTTGCGGTGTCGGCCGCCTATTCGGACCAGAAGACGCTGGAACTCGGCAACAATACGGTTCGCTGGGCGCAGGCGCGCTTCGACTCGGTCAACGGCACGCCGTGCTGGACGACAACGGCGACGAGCGGCATCGGCGTTCCCAATTCGGGCGGCGTCTACACCAATGGCCGCGTTGCGGCTTGCGACGCCGTCGCGCTTGCCTTCCATCCGCGTATCCCGCGCTATGGCGAGATCGCGCACGACAAGAAACGCCTCGGCATCACGGGCTCGATCCAGTTCGCGCCGACCGACGCGACCAAGATTTCGCTCGATGCCCTCTATTCGAGCTTCAAGCATCAGCGCCGCGAACAATGGGGCGAGGTGCTGCTGCGCAGCAACGAACGCTCGATCAACGTCAGCGACTATGTCATCGATGAAAACAACAATATGATCTCGGCGACGCTCGACGACGCGTGGGTCCGCACCGAACATTATCTGCGCAAGGCGAAGACCGAATTCTATCAGTTCGGCGGCAGCTGGGATCAGGATGTCAGCGACAATTTCCGCTTCACGCTGCTCGGCGGCCTGTCGAAATCCACCGCGTCGATCCCGCTCGAAACGACGATCGTCTTCGACGACCGCGACGCA
Source organism: Sphingopyxis sp. (assembly GCA_013821905.1). Classification (GTDB taxonomy): domain Bacteria; phylum Pseudomonadota; class Alphaproteobacteria; order Sphingomonadales; family Sphingomonadaceae; genus Sphingopyxis. The sequence goes on from PNJO01000014.1 coordinate 17,299, forward strand.
CAGGATTATCGCTACGACTATAGCGACATGGCGCGCCCGGTTCTGACCTTCGGCACCAGCGTGACCGACCCGGCCAATTTTCAGCTCGCCGAAATCCGCGATCGCCCGTCGGAGGTCGTCAACAAGTTCCGCACCGCGCAGCTGCGCACCGAATGGGACGTCAGCGAAGACTTCACCGTCAAGCTGGGCGGCGTCTATCGCCGCTTCGATTTCAGCAGCATCGCCTTCACGCGCGATACGGTGGTTTGCGGCAATGGCGGCGTCGACCGAGTGCTCGGCACGATCACCTGCTCGCCGTCGTCGGCGTTCGGCCCGAGCGCGATCTATGGCTTTCAGGTGACCCCGGCGCTGTCGCAGCTGTTTACGCTGGGCAAGGCGGGCCAGCCGGCCGGCACGACGACGCAATGGCTCGTCCCCAACCTCGACGCGGCGACGGCCTTCACCAACCTTTATAGCCGCACCCCGGCGCTCGACGCCGGCAACAACCGCGCGGTGCGCGAAGAGGTGACCGGCGGCTATCTGCAATTCGATGCCAAGGGTGAACTTGCCGGCCTGCGCTACGCGCTCAACGCCGGTGTCCGCTACGTCCACACCGACCAGACGTCGAGCGGGCTCAACAGCGGCACCGCGGTGACGGTGAAGCGCAGCTATGAAGACTGGCTGCCGTCGATGAACCTCGCGCTGTTCCCGCACGACGACATCATCATCCGCGCCGCGGTCGCCGACGTGATGACGCGTCCGACGCTCGGCAATCTGACGCCGGGCGGTTCGGTCGACGGGTTCAACTATCGCATCAACTACGGCAACCCGTTCCTCGATCCGTTCCGCGCGACCTCCTACGACCTTGCGTTCGAATGGTATTTCGCACCGCAGTCGATCTTCTCGGTCGCGCTGTTCAAGAAGGACGTTGCGAGCTTCCCGGTTGCGACCACCGCGAGCGGCACCTTCGCGTCGACGGGCCTGCCGACGTCGGTGATCCCGCCGAGCAGCCCCGCAGCGATCAATCCCGAGGGGCAGCTGTGGACGATCACCTCGATCGGCAACGGCGAGGGCGCGAAGCTGAAGGGCATCGAAGTCTCGCTGCAGGCGCCGTTTAAATTCCTGCCCGGCTTCCTGTCGAACTTCGGCGGTATCATGAACGCGACGTTCGTCGATTCGGACGCCGACTATTCGGTCGCGGGTCCGGCGATCGTCCCCGGCGGCGCCAACGTCGGTGCGATCCGGAACGGCACGCTCTTCAACCTGTCGAAACGCGCGTACAACGGCACGCTCTATTATGACGATGGCAAGTTCAGCGCGCGCGCCTCGATCAGCTATCGCAGCCGCTATGCCGACGCCAACAGCGGCACCGGCAACGTGTTCGAAGGCTATGGCTCGACGATCAACGTCGATGCGTCGATGCGTTATGCGATCACCGACAATATCGAAATCTCGGTCGAGGGCATCAACCTGACCGACGAATATCGCTACCGTTTCACCGACATCGATGCCGACCGCAATTACGAGAACAACCATTTCGGCCGCACCATCCTGTTCGGTGCGCGCGTCAAGATCTGACGCAAAGGGTTAGTCCCGTGAGGCCCGGTTTCCTTTTCGGCGACCGGGCCTTTTTTTTGAGGAGAGACGAGTGACCGACCGCCGCGACATGCTCAAACTCGCCGGGACCGGCCTGCTCGCAACGGGCCTGTCGGGGCTTGCGGCGCCCGCAGCATGGGGTAAGCCGGCACCTGCATCTTCGGCCCCGGCCCCGGCCCCGGCGTGGGCAAAGGGGTTCGATGGGCAGCGCAAGGCCGACCTCGGCGACGGGCGTTTCCTCAACCCGATCATGGCGGGCGACCATCCCGATCCTTCGATCCTGAAGGACGGCGCCGACTATTATATGACCTTTTCGACCTTCGACTCCTATCCGGGTCTGGTCATCTGGCATTCGCGCGACCTGGTGAACTGGCGTCCCATTGGTCCCGCGCTGCACAAGAATATCGGTTCGGTCTGGGCGCCCGAACTCGTCAAGCACAAGGGGCGCTATTATCTCTACATCCCGACCAAGGGTCCCAACACCAGCTGGGTGATTTGGGCCGACAAGATCGAGGGGCCGTGGAGCGAGCCGGTCGATCTTCGGCTGCCCAATCATATCGACCCCGGCCATGCCGTGGGCGAGGACGGGTCGCGCTGGCTGTTCCTGTCGGGCGGCGATCGCGTGCGGCTGTCCGACGACGGCCTGTCGCGGATCGGCGAGCCCGAACATGTCTATGATCCCTGGCGCTACCCTTCCGACTGGGTCGTCGAGGGCTTTGCGCCCGAGGGGCCGAAGATCACGCGGCACGGCGATTATTATTACATGATCACCGCGGTCGGCGGCACGGCCGGGCCGCCGACGGGGCACATGGTGATCGCCGCGCGGTCGAAATCGATCCACGGCCCGTGGGAAAATTGCCCCGCGAACCCGCTCGTCCATACCAAATCGGCCGCCGAGAAATGGTGGTCGCGCGGACACGCGACGCTCGTCGAGGGGCCCGCGGGCGACTGGTGGAGCGTCTATCACGGGTTCGAGAACGGCTATTGGACGCTGGGCCGGCAGGCTTTGCTCGATCCGGTCGAATGGACCGACGACGGCTGGTTCCGCATGAAGGGCGGCGATCTGTCGCAGCCGATCGCCAAGCCGAGGGGCGGTAGCGTCGCCGGGCCGCACGGCATGGCGCTGACGGACGATTTCGCGACGCTCGCGCTCGGCGCGAAATGGAATTTCTTCAAGCCTGCCGCCGACGAGCGTCGCCGGGCGCGCGTTGAGGATGGCGCGCTGGTGCTGGCGGCGCGCGGCAGGGCCCCAGTCGATTCATCGCCCTTGCTGCTGATCGCGGGCGACCAGGCGTATCGCTTCGAATGCGATATCGAGATCGCGCCCGGCGGCACCGCGGGGCTGATCCTGTTCTACGACGAAAAACTCTATTGCGGGCTTGGCTTCGACGGCGAACGCTTCGTCACCCACCAATATGGCATCGAACGCGCCCGCCCCGCGAATCCGCACGGTTCGAAGATGCGGATGCGCGTGACCAACGACCGCCATATCGTCACCTACGACACCAGCGGCGACGGTGGGAAGACATGGGTGCGTTTCGACCGCGGGATGGAGGTGTCGGGTTACCACCACAATGTCCGCGGCGGTTTCCTGATGTTGCGCCCCGGTCTCTATTCGGCCGGGCAGGGCGAGGCGCGTTTTCGCAATTTCACCTTCCGCGCGCTCGATTAAAGCGTCACGCCCGACTTCCAGATCGCGATGTCGCGTTCTTCGTTCAGCTCGGCCTTGGTCGGCGCGCCCGTGGCGGTCGCGGCGATCAGGTCGAGCAGTGCGCCCGCCGCGCGGTCGAATCCCGCGTCGAGCACCGTCCCGGCGTCGAAATCGATCCACCCAGTCTTGCGCTCCGCCAGCGCGCTGTTCGATGCGATCTTCAGCGTCGGCGCCGGAAAGCCGAGGGGCGTACCGCGCCCGGTGGTGAAAAGGATGATCGTCGCGCCCGCCGCGGTCAGCGCGGTCGACGATACGGCATCGTTGCCGGGCGCTTCGAGCAGGGTGAGGCCGGGAAGCACCGCCTCGCCGCCATAGCGGCGGACATCGACGAGCGGCACCTTGCCGCCCTTCTGCACCGCGCCGAGCGATTTTTCCTCGAGCGTCGTGATCCCGCCGGCGATATTGCCCGGCGACGGATTCTCGCTCACCGGTTCGCCGTTGCGGAGGAAATAATCCTTGAAATCGCGGACGAGCGCGACGGTGTCGTCGAACACCGCGCGCGACACCGCGCGGTCCATCAGCAGCTGCTCGGCGCCGAAGATCTCGGGGATTTCGGTCAGTACGACCTTGCCCCCCGCCGCCGCGACCGCGTCGGCCATGCGCCCGACGAGCGGGTTGGCGGTCAGCCCCGACAGGCCGTCCGAGCCGCCGCACTTGACCCCGAGGACGAGCTTCGACAGCGGCACCCCGGTGCGCGGAGTGCCCGTGCAGGCCTCGACCAGTTCGTCGACGAGCGTGAGGCACGCCGCCTCGTCATCCTCGACCGCCTGTGCCGACAGGGTGCGGATATGGGCGCGGCGTTCGGCGGGAATGCAGTCGAGCAGCGTGCCGAGCTGGTTGCTCTCGCACCCCAGCCCGACGATCAGCACGCCGCCGGCATTGGGGTGCTGCGCGAGCGCGGCGAGCAGCGCGCGCGTGTGGCCGAGGTCGTCGCCGAGCTGCGAGCAGCCGAAGGGATGCTTGAAGGCGTGGACGCCGTCGACGCGCCCTGCTTGGCGTTCGCCCGCGATCCGCGCGACGCGCGCGGCGAGATTGCCGACGCAGCCGACGGTCGGCAAAATCCAGATTTCATTGCGCGTGCCGACGCGGCCGTCGCGGCGGACATAGCCGCGAAAGCCCGGCGCCGGTCCGGCATCGGGCTTCGCGTCGGCCGGGCGGGGGGCGTAGCGATAGTCGCCGTCGCCGTCGCCGCTGAGCGCAGTCGCCAGATTGTGGCCGTGGACATGGTCGCCGGGCGCGATGCCGGTGGTCGCGGTGCCGATCGGAAAGCCGTATTTGATCACCGCTTCGCCGCGCGCGATCGGCGCGATCGCAACCTTGTGTCCGCGCCCAACGGCGACCGACGCACGCAGATCGCCGCCCGCGAACAGCGCCTCGTCCGCCGCGATATCGGCGATCGCCGTCGCGACATTGTCCGCGTCATGGACGCGGATCGCGCGGTTCGTCGGATATTCGCTTGCCTTTGACACCGGTGTCTCTTACACCCCTCGGCGGAAGAGGGAAATGGGAAAGATGCTGGCGACAAGCGATCAAGAGAATGTGGCGCGCGCATTGATCGACGCGCGTGCGGGGAAGACACCGCTTACCTCCTATCCCGGCGCGATGCCGCAGACGATGGCGGAGGCCTATGCGATCCAGGATCGGGCAATCGCGCTCGACGGGCGCCGCGTCGGCGGCTGGAAGGTGGGGCGAATCGCTCCCGACCTCGTCGATCGCTTTGGCGGCAACCGGCTGACCGGTCCGATCTTCACCGACGAAATCCTCGACGGCTCTGCCGCGCCGGTGATGCCCGTCTATGCCGACGGTTTTGCCGCCGCCGAGGCCGAGGTGCTGCTTTGCTTCGGCGACGTCGGGACGCGCGACTATGACATCGACAGCGTCCGCGACTGCATCGCCGACGTGCGCACCGGCATCGAGATCGCAAGCTCGCCCTTCGCCGAAATCAACCGCCACGGCCCCGCGGTCACCGCGTCGGACTATGGCAACAACAAGGGGCTGGTGCTCGGCCCGTCGATCCCCGACTGGCGCGCGAGCGACCTCGTCCGCATGCCGGTCGAAATGGCGATCGACGGCGTGACGGTCGGCGCGGCGACGATGGAGCCGATGCTCGACGGGCCTTTCGGCTCGGCGCTTTTCCTGATCGGGACCCTGCGCGCGCGCGGCATCGCGATCCCGCTGGGCACCTGGGTGTCGGCGGGGGCGATCACCGGAATCCACGAAATCAGGCCTGGCCAGCGGGCCGAAGCGCTGTTCGACGGAAAAATCCGCGTCGGCTGCTCGATCAAAAGCCACTAAAGCAAAACCACGGGAGAGAATCATGGCGCAGGCATTCGCGGACGGAGGGGCGGCGGCGCCGGTGCCCCGGTCGGGGCGGCATCGCTGGCTGATCGTCGGGCTGTTGTTCGCCGCGACCACGGTCAACTATATCGACCGCACCATGCTCGGCCTGCTCGCGCCGACGCTCGGCGACGAGCTGCGGTGGAGCGAGAATGACTATGGCAACATCGTCACCGCCTTCCAGGCCGCCTATGCGCTCGGCTTCCTGCTCATGGGCTGGCTGATCGACCGCTTCGGACCCAAGGTCGGCTATGCGATCGCGATCTCGATCTGGACGATCGGCCATGTCGCGCACGGTTTCGCTTCGTCGGTCGTCTCCTTCATGATGGCGCGCGTCATCCTTGGCGTGGGCGAGGCGGGACATTTCCCGTCGGTCGTCCGCGCGTCGAGTGAATGGTTCCCCCAGAAGGAGCGCTCCTACGCGATCGGCTGGGTCAACAGCGCGACGACGATCGGCGTCATCCTGACCGCGCCGACGATCGCCTTCTTCATGCGTTTCCTCGGTTTCGACTGGCGCGAAACCTTCATCTACACGGGCTTTTTCGGCGTCGCGCTGCTGCTGCTGTGGCTCTTTTTCTACAGCAATCCGCGCGAAAGCGGGAAAGTCTCGGACGCCGAACTCGCGTGGATCGAGCATGACCCGCCCGAAAAGATCGAACGCCTCGGCTGGGGCGCGATCGTCACCAAGCGCGAGGCCTGGGCCTTTGCGGTCGGCAAGTTCCTGACCGATCCGGTCTGGTTCCTGATGCTCTTCTGGCTGCCCAAATATTTCAGCACCACCTATGACGTCGACCTCAAGGTCGTGCTGCTGCCGATGATCATCATGTATCTCCTGTCCGACGTCGGCAGCATCCTCGGCGGCTGGGTGTCGTCGAAACTGATTCAGGCGGGCCGCAGCGTCAACTTCGCGCGCAAGGCGACGATGCTCGGCGCGGGGCTCTGCGTGCTGCCCCTGCTCTTCGTCACCGGGCTCGACAATATGTGGCTCGCGGTCTTCCTGATCGGCATCGCGCTCGCGGGGCACCAGGCCTTTTCGTCGACGATCCTGTCGATCCCGCCCGACATGTTCCCGAAGCGCGCCGTCGGTTCGGTGATCGGGCTGGGCGGCTTCGCGGGTGGCATCGGCGGGATGATCATGGCGAAGTCGACCGGGCTCGTGCTCGACGCGACCGGCGGCAATTACACGATCATCTTCGCCGCCTGCACCACCGTCTATTTCCTCGCCGTGCTGGCGATCCACCTGTTGAGCCCGCGCCTCGCGCCGGTCAGCGTCGAAAGCGAATAACGACCGCCATGCCGCGCCCGCTGGTTCTGTCTCCCGACCGTCTCTTCCCGTCCGATCCGGTGCAGCGCGACATTGCGCGCCGGCTCTATGCGGAGGTGGCGGGGCTGCCGATCGTCAGCCCGCACGGCCATACCGATCCCGGCTGGTTCGCGGGCAATGCGCCCTTCGGCAATGCGGCGGAGCTGCTGCTCCACCCCGACCATTATGTCTTCCGCATGCTCTATTCGCAGGGCATTTCGCTCGATGCGCTCGGCATCCGCAACCGGCAGGCCAACCCGCGCGAAAGCTGGCGGCTCTTCGCGCAGAACTACCATCTGTTCCGCGGTACGCCGAGCCGGATGTGGATGGACTGGGTGTTCGCCGAGGCGTTCGGGATCGAGGTGCAGTTTTCGGCCGAAACCTCCGACCTCTATTACGACCGCATCACCGAGGCACTCGCGACCGATGCCTTCCGCCCGCGCGCGCTGTTCGACCGCTACCGGATCGAGGTGATCGCGACGACCGAAAGCCCGCTCGACACGCTCGAGCATCACGCGGCGATCCGCGCCGCCAATGAAAGCGGCGAATGGGCGGGGCGCGTGATCACCGCCTATCGTCCCGATCCCGTCGTCGATCCCGAGTTCGAGGGCTTCCGTGACAATCTCGCGCGCTTCTCCGAGCATTCGGGTGAGGATGCCTTCTCCTATCCGGGCTATCTCGCCGCGCACCGCAACCGCCGCGCCTTCTTCGCGAGCATGGGCGCGACCTCGACCGACCACGGCCACCCGACCGCCGCGACCGCCGACCTGTCGGAGGCGGAAGCGGAGGCGCTGTTCGCGCGCGTCACCGGCGACAGCGTCAGCGCCGCCGATGCCGAGCTGTTCCGCGCGCATATGCTGACCGTGATGGCGGGGATGAGCCTCGACGACGGGCTCGTCATGCAGATCCACCCCGGCGCCTTCCGCAACCACAACCCGTGGCTGTTCACCCATTATGGCCGCGACAAGGGCGCCGATATCCCCACGGGCACCGACTATGTCCATGCGCTGCGTCCTCTGCTCGGCCGCTATGGCAATGAGGCCGGGCTGACGATCATCCTCTTCACCCTCGACGAGACGAGCTACGCGAGAGAATTGGCTCCGCTCGCCGGCCATTATCCGGCCTTGAAGCTCGGCCCCGCCTGGTGGTTCCACGACAGCCCCGAAGGGATGCGCCGCTTCCGCAATCAGATGACCGAGACCGCGGGCTTCTACAACACGGTCGGCTTCAACGACGACACGCGCGCCTTCTTGTCGATCCCGGCGCGCCACGACGTCGCGCGGCGCATCGACTGCGGTTTCCTCGCGCAGCTCGTCGCCGAGCACCGCATGGAGGAATGGGAGGCGGCCGAACTCGCGACCGACCTCAGCTACAATCTCGCCAAGGCGGCCTACAAGCTGTGAGGCTGTCGGCGCAAACGCCGCTCCCCGCGTCGGTGCGGGCGCCGAGCTATGACCGGACCGCGCAAGCGGCGGGGATCGTCCATATCGGCATCGGCGCCTTTCACCGCGCGCATCAGGCAGTCTATACCGACGATGCGATGGGCGCGGGCGACCGCGACTGGGGCATCACCGGGGTGTCGCTGCGCTCGGGCGATGTCGCGGCGCAACTGAATCCGCAGGCCGGGCTCTATACGGTCAGCACGCGCAGCGCGGCCGGAACCGGCGTGCGCCTGATCGGTGCCATACAACGGGTGCTGGTCGCGGCCGACGATCCGCAGGCGGTGATCGCCGCGATCGCGGCGCCGGCCACGCATATCGTCAGCTTCACCGTCACCGAGAAAGGCTATCTGCGCGGGCCCGACGGCACGCTTGACCTTGCCGCGGCGAAAGGGGCGTCGAGCCTCTACCGCTTCGTCGGCGCGGGGCTGGCGGCGCGGCGCGCGGCGAAGCTGCCGGGGCTGACGCTGCTCAGCTGCGACAATCTGGCGGGCAATGGCGCGGCGCTGAAGGCGTTGATGCGGCAATATCTTGTCGCCGAACATCGCGATCTGGTCGCATGGTTCGATGCGACCTGCCGCTGCCCCGCGACGATGATCGACCGCATCGTCCCCGCGACGACCGATGCCGACCGCGCGGCGGTCGAGGCGGCGCTCGGCGCGCGCGACGAGGGCGCGGTGGTCACCGAAGGCTTCGGCCAGTGGGTGATCGAGGATGATTTCGCCGGCCCGCGCCCGCGCTGGGAAGATGGCGGTGCCGAGCTGGTGACCGATGTCGCGCCTTATGAGACCGCGAAGCTGCGGATGCTCAACGGCGCCCATTCGGCGCTCGCCTATATCGGGCTCGGGAAAGGCCATGAATTCGTCCATCAGGCGATTGCCGATCCCGAAATCCGGCCGCTCATCGAAAGGCTGATGCGCCACGAGGCCGCGCCGACGATCGACGCGGCGCCGGGGCAGGATCTCGCGGCCTATGCCGATGCGCTGCTGGACCGTTTCGCCAATCCCGCGCTGCACCACCGGCTGGTCCAGATCGCGATGGACGGCAGCCAGAAGATCCCGCAGCGCTGGCTCGAGACGCTGGCGTGGCACCAGGCGCGCGGGCAGCGCTGCCCGTCGCTGGAGGCTGCAATTGCTGCGTGGGTTGCCTTTTTGCGCGGCGACCATCCGATCGACGATCCGCTTGCCGACGAGTTGCGCAAAGCGGTTGCGGGGGGTGACGCGCTGGAACGGCTGTTCGGCGACGGCGGCTTGATCGCGTCGGAATGGCAGCCCGAAAACGCACGCTAACCGCCGTCATTGCGAGGAGCCGAAGGCGACGCGGCAATCCAGAGCGGCGTAAACCAGCCTGGATTGCTTCGCTACGCTCGCAATGACGAGGGGAATTAGGCCGGCACCAGCAATCCCCGGCTCTCCCTGACCTCGCCGTCCAGCCAGTCGATGAACGCCCGGATGCGCGGTTGCGGCGCGACATCGCGGTGGAGCGCGAGCCAGAAGGCGCGCGCGATGGTCTGGTCGGGCCGCACGCGCACCAGCCCCGGATCGCCCGCCGCGAGGAAGCAGGGGAGCACGCCGACCCCCGCGCCGCCCGCGATCATCCGCCGCTGCGCGAGGATCGACGAGGAGCGGACATTGGCGCGCAGCCCCGGCTCGATCTCGCCCAGATAGTCGAGTTCGGGAGCATAGAGGATGTCGGGCATATAGCCGATCACCGGGATGCCCGCGCGCGACAGCGCCGCCGCCGCGACCGCCGCCTGCCAGTCGGGCCGGTCCGCGGGCGCATAGAGGCCGAGGCTGTAGTCGGACAGCTTGCGCGTGATCAGCGGGCCTTTCCGCGGCCGCGCGAGCAGCACCGCCATATCGGCCTCGCGCCGGGAAGGATTGAGAAAACCCGACGAGGCGACGAGATCGATCTCGAGGTCGGGATGCGCGGCGACGAACCGGCCCAGCCGCGGCGCGATAAAGCTGTTGCCGAAGCCTTCGGACACGCTGACGCGAAGCTGTCCCGACAGCCCCGACCCGCCTTCGCGCGCCGATCGGACCCGCGCCGCCGCCGCCGCCATCGCCTCGGCGTGCGGAACGAGCGCCCGGCCTGCCGCGGTCAGCACGAACCCCGTCGGCGCGCGCTCGAACAAGGTCTGCTCCAGCGCGTTTTCGAGTGCGCTCACCCGGCGGCTGACCGTCGTCGCATCGACATGGAGCGCGGCGCCCGCGCGCGCCAGCGTGCCGTGGCGCGCGACCATCAGGAAATATTGCAGTCCATCCCAGTCCATATGCTGCAAATATGCAGGTTCGTCCTGCAAGTCTATCGCTTGCAATCGGGACGTAACTGGTTTGTGGCAGCGGCAACATCTTGTGGGAGACTCGAACATGCGACAGATCGACCATCACATCGCCGGCGGTGCCGGCGGCGCCTCAGCTGGTTCCGGGCGCTTCGGCGATGTCCTCGACCCCAATAATGGCGGCGTGCAGGCACAGGTCGCGCTCGGCGATCGCGCCATCCTCGACCGCGCCGTCGCCGCCGCGAAGGCCGCGCAGCCCGCCTGGGCCGCGACCAACCCGCAGCGCCGCGCGCGCGTGATGTTCGAATTCAAGCGCCTCGTCGAAGCCAATATGAACGAGCTCGCCGAGATGCTGTCATCGGAGCATGGCAAGGTGATCGCGGACTCGAAGGGCGATATCCAGCGCGGGCTCGAGGTCATCGAATTCTGCTGCGGCATCCCGCATGTGCTGAAGGGCGAATATACGCAGGGCGCCGGGCCGGGCATCGACGTCTATTCGATGCGCCAGCCGATCGGCATCGGGGCGGGCATCACCCCGTTCAACTTCCCCGCGATGATCCCGCTGTGGATGGGCGGCGTCGCGACCGCGGTCGGCAACGCCTTCATCCTCAAGCCCAGCGAGCGCGACCCCAGCGTGCCGGTGCGCTTGTCCGAACTCTTCCTCGAAGCGGGCCTGCCCGAGGGCATTTTCCAGACCGTCCACGGCGACAAGGAAATGGTCGACGCGATCCTCGACCATCCCGACATCGGCGCGATCAGTTTCGTCGGCTCGTCGGACATCGCCCATTATGTCTATAACCGCGGCGTCGCGAACGGGAAGCGCGTGCAGGCGATGGGCGGCGCGAAGAACCACGGCATCGTCATGCCCGACGCCGATCTCGACCAGGTGGTGAACGACCTGACCGGCGCGGCCTTCGGTTCGGCTGGCGAGCGCTGCATGGCGCTGCCCGTCGTCGTGCCGGTCGGCGAGGACACCGCGAACCGGCTGCGCGAGAAACTCGTCCCCGCGATCGAGGCGCTGCGCGTCGGCGTGTCGACCGATGCCGAGGCGCATTATGGCCCCGTCGTGACGCAAGCGCACAAGGAAAAGGTCGAGGGCTGGATCGCGAAATGCGCCGACGAGGGCGCCGAGCTGGTCGTCGACGGCCGCGGCTTTACCTTGCAGGGCCATGAAAAGGGCTTCTTCGTCGGCCCGACCCTGTTCGACCATGTCACCCCCGACATGGAAAGCTACAAGGAAGAGATTTTCGGCCCGGTGCTGCAGATCGTCCGCGCGCCCGACTTCGAAACCGCGCTCGAACTGCCCAGCAAGCACCAGTATGGCAACGGCGTCGCGATCTTCACACGCAACGGCCACGCCGCGCGCGAATTCGCCGCGCGCGTGCAGGTAGGCATGGTCGGCATCAACGTGCCGATCCCGGTGCCCGTCGCCTATCACAGCTTCGGCGGCTGGAAACGTTCGGCGTTCGGCGACACGAACCAGCACGGCATGGAAGGCGTGAAATTCTGGACCAAGGTCAAGACCGTCACCGCGCGCTGGCCCGACGGCGCGGCGGGTGGGGTTGGCGACGCCGGCAACGCTTTCGTCATCCCCACGATGGGCTGACGCCGCCTTGTTGCGGCGTCTGCTCCTGCCCCTGTTGATCCTGCTGCTGCCGGCTCCGGTCGCGGCGCAGAAGATGATCGCGCTGTCGTTCGACGATGTGCCGCGCAGCCGCGGCGCTTTCCTCGCGCCCGAAGAACGGACGAAGCGGATCATCGCGCAGTTGAAGAAGGCGAAGGCGCCGCAGGCGGTCTTCTTCGTCAATCCCTGCCGCATCGGGACGGGCGACGGGATCGGCGGGGCCGAACGGATCGCGGCCTATGTCGCCGCGGGCCATGTCATCGCCAACCACAGCTGCACCCACCCGCATCTGAACGCGACCACGGCCGAGGCCTATCTTGCCGATATCGACGCGGCCGAGGCCTGGCTGAAGGACCAGCCCGGCCACCGTCCCTGGTTCCGCTTCCCCTTCCTCGACGAGGGCGGCAAGGACAAGGCGAAGCGCGACGCGGTGCGTGCGGGCCTTGCGGCGCGCGGGCTGCGCAATGGCTATGTCACCGCCGAAAGCTCGGACTGGCGGCTCGAAGCGCTCGCCGCCGATGCGGTGCGCGGCGGCAAGACGGTCGACCGCAAGGCGCTCGGCGATCTTTATGTGCGCTGGCATGTCGAGGCGGCGGACTTTTCCGACCGGCTGATGCGCCAGGCCATCGGCCGCCAGCCGGTACAGATGATGCTGCTCCACGAAACCGACCTCGCCGCGCTGCACATCGGCGACCTCGTCCGCGCGCTGCGCAAGGCGGGCTGGACGATCGTCAGCGCCGATGCCGCCTACGCCGACCCCATCGGCACCGCGATGCCCGACACGCCCCATGCCGGCGGCACGCTCACCGAGGCGCTGGCGTGGGAGCGCGGGCTGCCGGCGCCGCGCTGGTATCGCTACAATGAGGATGCACCCGCCACCGCCGCATTCCGCGCGCGGGTGCTGCACGAAGGGGCGGCCGAATGAAACCCGTATCGCCCGCCGCGCATTTCCTTCTTCGAAGGAGATGCGACATGATCCGCCCGATGCTTCCCGCCGCGCTGCTGCTGCTCGCCGCGTGCAGCGGCGGCGACGACCGGTCCGAGCCTGAGGATACGGCGACGATCTCGCCGCTTCAAAAGGCCGAGCGGCCGGCGCCCTCCGAAACGCCCGAAGCGCCCGCAACGACGGTCGACGCGGACTTGCCCGAAGCCGCGGAGGCGGCGCCCGCGAAGTCCGGTACGGCAGGGGCGCCGGTCGACGGCAAGACGATCCCCGCCGCCATTCGCGGCCGCTGGGCGCTGAAAGCCGCCGACTGCGCCGCGCCAAAAGGCCGCGACCTCACCGCGCTGACAATCGATGCGACCGACCTGCGCTTCTACGAATCGCATGGCGAACTGGTGCGCGTGCGCGCGAGCGATGCGGACCATATCGTTGCCGATTACAGGCTCAGCGGCGAAGGCGTCGAATGGGATCGCCGGATAGAGCTCGAACTCGCCGATGGCGGCAGGACGCTCGTCCGCCGCGATATGGGCGAGGGTGCCGCGGCGGGCGCAATGCGCTATACGCGCTGCGCCGGATGACGGTTTTTTTGAAAGGGAGACTCACGATGGACATTCGCCTGCTCGCAATTGCCGCCGTTCTGCCGCTCGCTGCCTGCGCGACCAGCGAGACGCCCGTCGAAACCACTCCGGTCCCGCCCGCCGAACTGACCTGCAAGGCCGACGCCGCGCAAAGCTATGTCGGCCAGACCGCGACCCCCGACCTCGGCGGCGCGATCCTCAAGGCCGCGGGCGCGCGCACGCTGCGCTGGGGGCCGCCGCGTTCGGCGATGACGATGGACTACCGCCAGGACCGCGTGAACGTGATGTACGACGACGCCTACAAGATCACGCAGGTCACCTGTGGCTGATTCCGGCCGCCGCAATCACAGCTCGGCGTCCCCGTTCGAACCCGTTTATGGCTATAGCCGCGCGGTTCGGGCGGGGAACCGCATCGACGTCGCGGGCTGCGCGCCGATCGAGCCCGACGGCAGCTCGACGCCGGGCGATGCGGGCGCGCAGGCGGCACGCTGCCTGACGATCATTCGCGAGGCGCTCGAAGCGCTCGGCGGCGCGCCCGCCGATGTCGTGCGCACGCGCATGTATATCACCGACCCCGCCGATGCCGATCTCGTCGGCCGCGCGCATGGTGCGATGTTCGGCGACATCCGCCCGGCATCGACGATGCTCGTCATCCCCGCGCTGATCCGCCCCGAGTGGAAAGTCGAAATCGAAGCCGAAGCCATTTTGTCGGACTCGTCATGCTGACGAACGTCAGCATCCATTCGGCGCTTTGTCGGGAGGCGCAAATTGCGCGAGCGGTATCCCTGCGTGTATA
>PNJO01000015.1 GCA_013821905.1 Sphingopyxis sp.
GATCCCGACATAGCCCCACGACTGGACGAGATTGAGGATGAAGTCGGTCATGGAAGAGGGAAGTCCTTGCTGTGCATGGGCTTTTACGCGTCATTGCGAGCGAAGCGAAGCAATCCAGAGCGGCTTGTCACGCCCTGGATCGCTTCGTCGCTGCGCTCCTCGCAATGACGGTCGGGATGAGAAGGGGCATCAACCGATCCGCCGCACGATGGCGTCCCAGATCAGCCCCGCCGTGTCGCTGTTGTTGAAACGGTCGATCGCGACGATGCCGGTGGGAGAGGTGACGTTGATCTCGGTCAGCCATTCGCCGCCGATCACGTCGATGCCGACAAAGACCAGCCCGCGCGCCCGCAGTTCGGGGCCGAGCGCGGCGCAGATTTCCTTCTCGCGCGGGGTCAGCTCGGTCGCCTCGGCATAGCCGCCGACCGCGAGGTTCGAGCGGAATTCGCCTTCGCCGGGGCGGCGGTTGATCGCGCCCGCGACCTCGCCGTCGACGAGCACGATGCGCTTGTCGCCTTGCGCGACGCTCGGCAGGAATTGCTGGACCATGAAGGGTTCGGGCCACACCTGTCCGAACAGCTCGACCAGCGCGCCGAGATTGCTGCCGTCGGCATCGACGCGGAACACCGCCTTGCCGCCGTTGCCGTGCAGCGGCTTGATCACGACCGCACCGTAACGCGACTGGAAATCCTTCACCGCGGCGAGGTCGCGCGTCACCATCGTCGGCGGCATGAACTGCGGGAAATCGAGCACGAACACTTTTTCGGGCGCGTTGCGGACCGAGACGGGGTCGTTGACGACCAGCGTCTCGCCTGCGATCCGCTCGAGCAGCCAGGTGCCGGTGAGGTAACCGAGGTCGAAGGGCGGATCCTGCCGCATCAGCACGACGTCGACGTCGCGGCCGAGGTCGATCGTCACCGGCTCGCCGAAGCGGTAATGGTCATCCGCCTCGCGCCTTGCCTCCAGCACCCGGTGCGCCCTGGTGGTCAGCCGCCCGGCCTCCCACGTCAGGCCGCGCACGTCATAATGATAGAGCTCGTACCCGCGCTCGAGCGCTTTCAACATCAGGTGGAAGCTGCTGTCGCCTCCGATGTTGATGCCGTCCATCGGGTCCATTTGCACCGCGGCGCGCAGGGTCATCACAATCTCCTCATCGGCGCACGCGAAACCGGCGCCATTCTAACCGTCATCCCGGCGCAGGCCGGGATCTCACCGTCGCAACAGCGCGCACCGACGAGATCCCGGCCTGCGCCAAGATGACGGAACTGGTGCGGTGTCGCTGCATCCCTAGGGTTGCCAGACGTGGACCAGATGGCGCGGCAGGCGGCGCGGCGCAAGCAGCATCACGTCGATCCTGATATCGTCGCGCGGCCGGGCGAAGCGCGCGCTCAGCATTTCGGCGGCTGCCGCGACGCGGCGCAGGCGATAATGGTCGATCGCCAGGTCGAGGTCTTCGGCGCGGTCGCGCCATTTGACCTCGATGAAGGCAAGCGTCTTCCCGCGCCGCGCGACCAGATCGACCTCGCCGGCGGGCACGCGCAGCCGTTCGCCCAGAATGCGCCAGCCGTGGAGGCGCAGCCACCAGGCCGCGCGGCGCTCGGCCCGGCGTCCGCGCGCTTCGGCGGCGGCGCGGTTCAAGCGCGCTCCTTGAGCGTCAGGGCGCGGGCATAGACCTCGTGCCGGTCGAGCCCGAAGCGCTTGGCGACCGCCTTCGCCGCCTGCGCAACCGGGCGCTCGGCCATCGCCTCGCGCAGCGCGGCATCGAGCGTCGCGTCGTCGGCCGCTTCGGCGACGGCTTCGCCCGGCGGGCCGACAATGACGACGATCTCGCCCTTCGGCGGCGCATCGGCATAGCGCGCGGCGAGTTCGGTCAGCGTGCCGGTCACGCATTCCTCGTAGAGCTTGCTGATCTCGCGCGCGACCGCCGCCTCGCGGTCGCCGAGCCCTTCGGCAAGTGCGGTGAGCGCCGCGGCGAGGCGCGGCCCGCTTTCGTAGAAGACGAGCGTCGCGCGCAGTCCCGCGAACTCGGCGATCGTGTCGGCGCGCGCCTTCGCCTTGCCGGGCAGGAAGCCCGCGAAGAGGAAGCGGTCGCTGGGCAGGCCCGACAGGGTGATGGCGGCGATCGCCGCGCAGGGGCCGGGCAGGGTGGTGACATGCCGTCCCGCCGCACGGGCATCGCGCACCAGCTTGTATCCGGGGTCGGAAATCAGCGGCGTGCCCGCATCCGACACCAAAACGACAACTTCCTGCTCCATGCGCGCAACCAGAGCGGCGCGGGTGCGTTCGTCGCTATGATCATGATAGGGGGTCATCGGCACACGCAATCCGAGATGCGACAGCAGCTTCGCGGTCACACGCGTGTCCTCGGCGGCGATCAGGTCGGCCGAGGCGAGCGTTTTCGCCGCGCGCGCGCCGATGTCGCCGAGGTTGCCGATGGGCGTTGCAACGATATAGAGACCGGGCAAGGGAGAATCTGAGATGTTCGAATCTGGCATGATGCCGAAAATGGCAGAAACTGCCCCCCACTGCCAGTTGGGCGCGCGTCAAAATAATGCATCGCCTCGCCGTCAAATCCTCCGCGGGCTCGGGGTCATGGCGATGGCAGGGCTGCTCGCAGCGTGCCAGGTGGTGCCCAAATCAAATGGTCCGGCCACTCCGCCGCCGCCCGAAAAACCGACCGAAGATGTCGGCCCCGGCCTGCCGACCGACACCGACCGCCACCGCGTCGCGCTGCTGGTGCCCCAGACCGGCGCCAATGCCGATGTCGGCACCGCGATCGCCAACGCGACGACGCTGGCGCTGCTCGATTCGCGCACCGAGCGCGTGCGTATCACCACCTATGATACCGCGCTCGGCGCCGCCGCCGCGGCGCGCCAGGCGATCGCGGACGGCAACAAGCTGATCCTCGGCCCGCTGTTGCGCGAAGATGTCGCTGCGGTTGCGCCGGTGGCGCGCGCGGCGAAAGTGCCCGTGCTCAGCTTCTCGAACGACAGCGGCGTCGCCGGCAACGGCGTCTTCATCATGGGCTTCGTGCCGAACCAGTCGGTCGAGCGTGTCGTCTCCTATGCGCGCGGCAAGGGGCATGTCCGCTTCGGGGCGCTCGTGCCCAAGAGCGACTATGGCGACCGTTCGGCGACGGCGTTCCGCGCCGCGGTGAGCGCGGCGGGCGGCACGCTCGTCGCGGTCGAAAGCTATGACCGCAGCGCGACGGCGCTGACCGGCGCGGCCCGCCGCCTCGCCAATGCCGGCGCGATGGACGCGGTGCTCGTCGCCGACAGCGGCGGCAATGCGATCCGTGCGGTGCCGGTGATCAAGGGCACGGGCAACAAGCAGATTCTCGGCACCGAGCTGTGGAACACTGACGCGACGCTCGGCGGCAATGCGGCGATGCGCGGCGCCTGGTTCGCCAGCGTGTCCGACGGCCTCTATGGTGAACTCGCGGGCAAATATCGCACTCGCTTCGGCAAGGCGCCCTATCGCCTTGCCAGCCTCGGCTATGACTCGGTGCTGCTCACGGTGCGCATCGCGCGCGACTGGAAACCCGGCACCAGCTTCCCGACCGCCCGGCTGCTCGCGGCCGACGGTTTCGGCGGCATCGACGGCATCTTTCGTTTCAACGACCGCGGCATCGCGGTCCGCGCGCTCGAGGTCAGCGAGATCGGTGCGGGCGGTTTCCGCGTCGTCGACCCCGCGCCGGCCAAATGGTAGTGGCATAGCCGCCACAGTCGGGCGAAAAGCGGCACGAAATCGCGCGGCGCGGCCTTTACGCGCGCCGCGCGTTCACTATATGGGCAAATAAGCGCGCCGGGCATCGACTCCGCGCGCCCATCGTCAATATCCAGGAGATACAGCTATACCACCGCCCATGACCCGTCGCCCGATGGCACCGCTGCCGCCCAAGAACGGCCCGCGTTACAATGAATTCATTTCGTCCCCGAAGGTCCGCGTGATCGACGAGGAAGGCGAAAATCTGGGCGTAATGCTGACGGCCGAAGCGATCGAGCAGGCGGCCGAGGTCGGGCTCGACCTGGTGGAAGTATCTCCGAACGCCGATCCACCGGTGTGCAAGTTCCTCGACGTCGGCAAGTTCAAATACGAGGCGCAGAAAAAGGCGAACCTCGCCCGCAAGAGCCAGAAGACGCAGGAGATCAAAGAGATCAAGATGCGTCCGAACATCGACGATCATGATTTCGACGTGAAGATGAAGAAGGTCTTCGACTTCCTCGAGGAAGGCGACAAGGTCAAGATGACCATGCGCTTCCGCGGCCGCGAAATGAGCCACACCCAGCTCGGCCTCGCCGTGCTCCAGCGCGTCGCCGAAATGACCGCCGAGGTCGCGAAGGTCGAGGCGCATCCGCGCACCGAAGGCCGCCAGATGCTGATGGTGCTCGCGCCGAAATAACAATTCGATCCTCCCTGCGGCGAAGCCGTGGGGAGGGGGACCGCTCGCGAAGCGAGTGGTGGAGGGGCAAGCGTCATGGCCCCTCCGTCAGCGCTTCGCGCTGCCACCTCCCCATCGCTATGCGATAGGGAGGATCTTATTCAGCCGATCGCAAAATCCAGCACGGTCGTTCCGGCGGGACGGCCGCCCGCTTCATATCGGCGTTCGGTCATTCTGACCGCGCCATCCGCCGATACCAGCACGAGCGTCGAGGCGCGGGTGCCATAGGCGTCGCCGCGCAGGAACAGCGCGGGATCGTCCTCGGCCATCAGCGTATCGAGCAGGCTTGCGGGGTCGCTGCCCGCCGCGACCACCGCTTCGAGCGCAAGGCGCAGCCGCTCGGCGCGCGGGCAGGGTGCGTCGACGGGCTCGTTGGCGAGCGCATGGACGCCGGGCTCCAGCGGCATGACCAGCGGCACCGGCCGGTTGGTCAGCAGGCGCGCCCTGGTGCTGTCCACCGCGAACAGGTTGAACGCGTTGAAACGCGGCAGGTCGGCGGCGGCGGGATCGGCGAAGCGTCCTTCGCTGCGCAGCATGTCGGCGACCAACCGGCCGCGCGACTCCTTCGCCGGATCGGGCATCGCGCCGCGCACATTGGTGACGACGACCGCGCGCCCGCTCGGCGCATGAACGCCGAGCCAGGTGCCGCCCGCCTGAAGGTCGCGCCCCGCCACGATGCCGCTGCCGTCGTCCCACGCGCCGAGCGCCGCCGCCGGCCGCGCATGAAACTCGTCGCGGTTGCCGATGAGGATGAGCGGCCAGTCGGGATGGGCTTTATGGGCAAGGGCGACGACACACATGCCGCGCATATCGGGGCTGGCGGGCGCCTTGCCAAGCCTCTTGACAAAGTGCTTGGTTGAATGTTCAATCAACTCGGCTTGAAGAGGAGGATCACATGTCCGACGAATTCGAGACGATGGGCGCGAACCTGAAGGCAAAGACCGGCAAGGGGCTCGACGAATGGGTCGCCACCGCGCGCGCGACCGGCATTTCGGGCCATATGGCGCTGGTGAACCATCTGAAATCCGAACATGGGCTCGGCCATGGCTATGCCAATATGATCGTCCATGCGGCGAACGCCTCCTCCTCTCTGTCGCAGGACGACGACGCGCTCGTCGCGGCGGCGTTCGACGGCGCGAAGGCGCATTGGCGGCCACTCTACGACCGGCTGATCGCGCTCGTGCAGGGTTTCGGCGCCGACGTCGAGCTGGCGCCGAAGAAGGGCTATGTCAGCCTCCGCCGCAAGAAACAGTTCGCACTGCTCATGCCATCGACCAAGGACCGCTTCGACATCGGCCTCGCGCTCAAGGGCGACGAGCCGGCGGGCCGGCTCGAACTTGCGGGCGGCTGGAACGCGATGGTGTCGCACCGCGTGCGGATCGCCGCGGGCGAGGACGCGGAGGACGATGTCGCGGGCTGGCTCCGCGCCGCATACGACCGCGCCGGATAGGAGAAAGCGATGAACGCCGCCGACACGCGGAGCCGCATCTTGATGACGGCGATGGAGCTGTTCTGGGAGAAGGGCTATCTGTCGACCTCGGTCTCCGACATCCTCTCGCGCAGCCAGGTCCATTCGGGCAGCCTCTATCATTTCTTCCCGGGCAAGCAGGACGTGCTCGTCGGCGTGCTCGAACTCTATCGCGACGGGATCGACGAGATGCTGCTCGCGCCGAACTGGGAGGGTGTCGACGACCCGATCGAGCGCATCTTCGCGCTGCTCGCCGGCTATCGCACCCATCTGATCGTCACCGACTGCACCTATGGCTGCCCGATCGGCAGCCTCGCGCTCGAGATCCACGAGCCCGACCCGGTGGTGCGCGACCTGATGGCGGCGAATTTCACCAACTGGTCGGCCGCGATCGCGGGCTGCTTCGACGCAGCCGCCGACCGCCTGCCGCCCGGCACCGACCGCCGGGCGCTCGGCGAATTCGTGTTGACGGTGATGGAGGGCGCGGTGATGCAGGCGCGGACCTATCGCGACATCGGCTATTTCGACCGCAACATCGCTGTATTGCGTGACTATATCACCACATTGATGGCGGCAGAAAAATCTGGTAATTTCGCCTGACTTTCCGGGGAGGGAGACGAACATGACCGAAGTGAAAAAGACGCCGTGGCATCTGTGGGTGGTCGGCATCCTCGGCCTGCTGTGGAACCTGCTCGCCGTTAGCGACTACACCTTCGCGAAGATGAAGAGCGACTGGTATATGAAAGAGGTCGGCCAGTTCACCGACCAGCAGATCGCCTGGTTCGGCAATTTCCCGCTGTGGGCGAACATCGGCTGGGCGCTCGGCGTCTGGGGCAGCTTCGCCGGCGCGCTGCTGCTGCTTGCGCGCAGCCGCCATGCCGAAAGCGCCTTCATCATCTCCGCGCTGGGGCTCGCGCTGATGACCGTCTATCAGTTCGTGATCCGGAAGGACGAGTTCCTTGGCCTCTTCGGCCCCGGGCCGATGTATTTCACCATCGTCATCTGGGCGGTACTGATCGCGCTCTATATTTACGCGAACCGGCAGGCAAAGGCGGGCGTGCTGCGCTGAGGATGTGACGGTTTCCGGGCGGCTAGTTGCCGCCCGTTTTTTCGTCATTCCCGCGAAGGCGGGGATGACGCCAGCCGCCGCTTCGCCTACCGCGCCCGAATAAACCCCCGCACATCCTCCGACAATTTGTGCCGGTCCTCGTCGCGGATATACATCATGTGGCCCGCGCCATAATAGGTGTAGCTGATCCGGTCCTGCGGGATGCCGGTTCGCGACAGCGCATATTCCGCCGCGAAAAAAGGCGTCGCGAAATCATAATAGCCCTGCGCGACGAGCACTTTCAGCCCCGAATTCTCGCGCAGCGCCTGTCCGATATAGGGCGCGACGTTGAGGTACGCATTGTCGTCGCGGCCGCCGATGCGCCAGTCCCACTGGCCGCCGATGGCGCCGATCGACTGATATTCGCGGTCGGTCCTGAAGCCGAGCGTTTCGCGGCTCCACGTGTTGATCGCGGCGGTATAGCTCGCGTCGATGCCGTAGAAGCTCGGGTCGTTGTCGGGGCTTTCGCCCGCATTGTCATAATCGCGTCCCGTATAGCGGCTGTCGAGCCGCCCGATGGTCTGGCCGCGGTCGCGCAGCAGTTCCTTGTAGAAGCGGCCCGGCGTGACGCGCAGGTCGGCGCTTTCGAGATAGGTTTCGGAAAGGCCGGTGAAGCGCGCCAGCTCGCGGCGGATCGCGGCGCGTTCCTCGCCCTGCAGTTTCTGCCCCTTGAGCAGCGCCGCGGCATAGGGGCCGAGCGCCCACTGCCGTGCTTCCTCGGCAAAGGCTTCGGGCGACGCGGCGCTCGCCTTGCCGTGATAGAGTGCCGTCACCGCCATCGAGGGCAGGTTGGTGATGTAGGACAGCTCGTTGCCCGGCGCATCCGACCCCGCCGCAAAATCGAGCACGGTCGAGATCAGGATGATGCCGTTCAGCGCGACGTCGTTGTAGGTCACATTCATCAGCTGGTTGGCGACGGCCGCGGAACGGGTGGTGCCATAGCTTTCGCCGCCGAGGAATTTGGGGCTGTTCCAGCGGCCATTGTCGTTGAGCCAGCGGCGGATCACCTCGGCTACCAGCTTCGCGTCCTGTGTGACGCCGTAATAATCCTTGGGATCGGCCTTGCCGATCAGGTGCGAGAAACCGGTGCCCGGCGGGTCGATGAACACGATGTCGGTGACGTCGAGCAGCGCGTCGGGATTGTCGACGATCGGATAGGGCGGAGCGCCGTCGTCGGTGCCGTTGCCGGGGATCGCCACGCGCTTCGGGCCAAAGGCGCCCATCATCAGCCAGACGGTGCCCGAACCCGGGCCGCCGTTGAACAGGAAGGTCACCGGCCGGTTCGGATCGCGCGGTTCCTTGACATAGGAGGTGGTGACGACCGCGACCTCGGGCACGCCCTCCTTGTTCTTGATGACCGTCTCGCCGATCGTCGCGGCATAGTTGATGCGCTGGCCGCCGAAGGTGCCGCTGAGCTTGGTCGTGCGAACCTGCGGCTCGTAGGCGGCGGGCGTTTCGGCCTTCGCCTTTTCGGGTGGCTTGTCCTGCGCATGAAGCGCGGCGGGCACGGCGGCGGCAAGCGCTAGGGCGATAAGCGACAGACCGGTTTTCATATATGGCGACTCCCCGTTTTCGGGGCGGACCCTATGCAGCAGGCGCGCGGGCGGCAAGGTCGCTTGTCGGTTACGGGCGGGCCTTGGTCGAAGCTGGCGATGGAAGCCGGGCAGTTTAAACAAATTCATGCCTGCCATCATGACTGCTTTGGGGTGGAGAGCGGACGTTCGAGAAAAACGTCGCCCCAGCGAAAGCTGGGGCCGCTATCGGCCTTTTCCTGCGCCGCCTCGTAAACCGCTAGCGGCCCCAGCTTTCGCTGGGGCGACGTCTTATTCCGGTCGCTAGCTGTCCTTCCGCGATCCCCGGCGAAAGCCGGGGCCCATGAAGGGAAGGCCGTGCTCGCCATCTGGGCCCCGGCTTTCGCCGGGGATCACCAACGGAAGCTATCGGCCGCTAACGGGCGCTTCCGGACAATCCGGATTTGTCGGCCGCCAGCTTCGCCTCTCTCACCGAAGCGACAGGATCCGGTCCATCACCCAGGCGGTGTGCGCTCCGCTGGCGCCGGTCGAGGGATGCGCGCCGCGCCCGGCGAGATGATCGCGGATTGCCTCGACGAAATCATATTGGATCGTCTGCGGATGGGCGATGTTCGCCTCGACCTCTTCGCCGCCGCGCAAAAGACGGAGCGGCTCGTCGCGGAATATCGGGAAGAGGATGCGGCCCTCGCTGCCGGTGATTTCGACGCGGTCCTGCACCTCGCTGCCGCCGAAGTTCCAGCTTCCCGATCCGGTGGCACCGCCCTCGTGCAGCCAGCACCCCGTCACGGCGTCGGCGGCGCTGTAGCGGCCCTGCTGGTTGACCGCGAAACCCGCGACGTCCCGAACATGGCCGAACAGCCAGCAGAAAAGATCGAGGCCGTGGCTCGCGAGGTCGTCGAAATAGCCGCCCGGCGCGACCGTCGCGTCGACGCGCCAGTTGGCGTCCGAGACATCGTCGGGGCTCGCCGGCTTGGTCAGCGTCCAGTGGACATGGCGCACCGCGCCGATCGCGCCTTCGTCGAGCCACGCCTTGATCTGCCGGAAACGGGGAAGTGTGCGGCGATAATAAGCCACGAAGAGCGGCAGGTCGCGCGCGGCAAAGGCGTCGCGGATGCGGACGCAGGCGGCATGGTCGGGCGCCATCGGCTTTTCGATGCAGCAGGGCTTGCCCGCGCGCGCGATCTCGATCGCATAGGCTTCGTGGCTGTCGGGGGGCGTCGCGATATAGACGGCGTCGATATCGGCGGAGTGGATCAGCGCCTCGGCGCTGTCGAAGACGTGCGGGACGCCGTGGCGCGCCGCATAGTCCTCCGCCTTGGCGCGGGTCCGGTTGAAGACGCCGTGCAACGCAAAACCCTCGACCTGCTGGTAAGCGGGCGCGCTCTTGCGTTCGGTAACGTCGCCGCAGCCGATCATGCCCCATCGGATCGTCGTCATCGTGTCGTCACCGCCCCCACTTCGTCTTGCTCTGCTTCCCGAACCGCCCCTTGCGAGTGCCGGGTTTGCCCTCGTTCGAGCGGCCGACGCGCGGCGCCACCTGCTCGTCGGGCGGCAGGCCCAGCTCGTCGGCTTCGAGCCGCCGGATTTCGTCGCGCAGGCGCCCGGCCTCTTCGAATTCCAGATCGGCGGCGGCGTCGCGCATCTTCTTTTCGAGTTCCTGGATATAGGCCCGCAGATTGTGGCCGACCATATGCTCGGGCTTGTCGTCGCCCAGGCTGACGGTCACCTGATCCTTCGACGCGACATGCGCGATGATGTCGCCGATGTTGCGCTTGATGGTCGTCGGCGTGATGCCATGCTCTTCGTTATAGGCCTGCTGCTTGGCGCGGCGGCGGTCGGTTTCGCGCATCGCGCGCTCCATGCTGCCGGTGATGCGGTCGGCGTAAAGGATCACGCGCCCGTCGACGTTGCGCGCCGCGCGGCCGATCGTCTGGACGAGGCTCGTCTCGCTGCGCAGGAAACCCTCCTTGTCGGCGTCGAGGATCGCGACGAGCCCGCATTCGGGAATATCGAGCCCCTCGCGCAGCAGGTTGATCCCGACGAGCACGTCGAACACGCCGAGCCTGAGGTCGCGGATGATCTCGATACGCTCCAGCGTCTCGACGTCCGAATGCATGTAGCGGACCTTGAGCCCCGCTTCGTGAAGGAATTCGGTGAGGTCTTCGGCCATGCGCTTGGTCAGCGTCGTGACGAGTGTGCGATAGCCATTCGCCGCGGTCGCCTTCGCCTCCATGATCAGATCGTCGACCTGTTCCTCGACCGGGCGGATGATGACGGGTGGGTCGATCAGCCCCGTCGGACGGATCACCTGTTCGGCGAAGACGCCCTGCGTGCGGTCCATCTCCCACGTTCCCGGCGTCGCCGACACGCTGACCGTCTGCGGGCGCATCAAATCCCATTCGGCGAAACGCAGCGGCCGGTTGTCGATGCAACTCGGCAGGCGGAAGCCATATTCGGCCAGCGTGATCTTGCGGCGGTGGTCGCCCTTCGACATCGCGCCGATCTGCGGGATCGTCTGATGGCTTTCGTCGACGAAGAGCAGTGCGTTGTCGGGCAGATATTCGAACAGCGTCGGCGGCGGCTCGCCGGGCAGGCGGCCGGTCAGGAAGCGGCTGTAATTCTCGATCCCCGCGCAACTGCCCGTCGCGGCGATCATTTCGAGGTCGAAATTCGTCCGCTGTTCCAGCCGCTGGGCTTCGAGCAGCCGACCTTCGGCCTCGAGTTCCTTGAGCCGCTCGGCGAGTTCGTGGCGGATCGCCTCGGTCGCCTGCTTCAGCGTCGGACCCGGCGTCACATAGTGGCTGTTGGCATAGACGCGAACATGGTTGAGGCTCGCGATCTTCTTGCCCGTCAGCGGGTCGAACTCGGTGATCTCCTCGATCTCGTCGCCGAAGAAGCTGACGCGCCACGCCATATCTTCATAGTGCGACGGAAAGATTTCGAGGCTGTCGCCGCGGACGCGGAAATTGCCGCGCGCGAACGCCTGATCGTTGCGCTTGTATTGCAGCGCGACGAGCTTGCGGATGATCTCGCGGCTGTCGGCGACCTGACCCTTCTTCAAATCGAAGATCATCGCCGAATAGGTTTCGACCGATCCGATGCCATAGAGGCACGACACCGACGCGACGATGATGACATCGTCGCGTTCGAGCAACGCGCGCGTCGCCGAATGGCGCATCCGGTCGATCGCCTCGTTTACCGAGCTTTCCTTCTCGATATAGGTGTCCGACCGCGGCACATAGGCCTCGGGCTGATAATAATCATAATAGCTGACGAAATATTCGACCGCATTGTTCGGGAAGAAGCTCTTGAATTCGCCATAAAGCTGCGCCGCGAGGATCTTGTTCGGGGCGAGGATCAGCGCCGGGCGCTGCAATTCCTCGATGACCTTCGCCATCGTGAAGGTCTTGCCCGATCCGGTGACGCCGAGCAGCACCTGGTCGCGCTCGCCGTCGAGCGCGGTCGAAACCAGTTCGCGGATCGCGGTCGGCTGGTCGCCCGCGGGCTCATAGTCGCTAACCAGTTCAAATCTTTTGCCGCCTTCGGCCTTGTCGGGGCGGGCGGGGCGATGCGGGACATAGCCTTCGGCGGTGTCGATTTCGTCGAGCGAGGTGCGAATCTGGATTGCCATTGCCGCCAATATGGTATCGTTGACGAGGGCGCACAATCGCAATGAGCCAAAAGAGCCGACGGCGAGCGGTGAGCAACAGGAGATCGAGAAATGACCAAATTACTGACCATCGGCGCCCTCGGCGTCGCCCTGGCCGTGTCCGGCTGCAGCAAGGATCCGGGGAAGCGCGAAGCGGGTAGCTGGAAGACCGAGGTCAAGGTCGAGAAGTTCGAGGTCGAAGGCCTGCCGCCCGAACTGAAGGCGGCGATGGACCAGCGGATGCAGCAGGCCCAGACCTTCGAGGAATGCCTGACCGAAGAACAGGCCGCGAAGGAGGATATCGCGGGCGAGCTGTCGAAGAATTCGGGCACCGGCCAGTGCGACTGGACCAAGAAGGATATTTCGGGCGGCAAGATCGACATCGCGGGCACCTGCGCCGGCCCGACGGGCGAGAAGCAGGAACTCGCGATGGTTGGCACGGTAGGCCCGAAAAAGACCGACATCCGCGTCACGCTGAAGGGCCCGTCGCCGATGGGCGGCGGCAAGATGGAGGCCGTCATGCACGCCGTCGGGACGCATACCGGCGCCTGCAAGAGCTGAACGCGGCAACGCGCAGCACAGGAAGGCGCGCGAACCCGCTGGTTTGCGCGCCTTTTTCATACGCGAAGGAGAGACTGTCATGCTGGGTTATGTGACGATGGGTACCAACGACCTCGAACGCGCGCGCGCCTTTTATGCGCAACTTCTCGCCACGATCGGCGCCACCGAACTGATGCGCATGCCCGACGAGGAGGCGAACGGCTTCACCCTCTATGGCACCGGTTGGGGGCAGCCCGGCATTGCGGTGACGCGCCCCTATGACGGCCAGCCCGCCGATCGCGGCAACGGTCATATGGCGGCGATCGTCGTCGACGAGCGCGCCAAGGTCGATGCGCTGCACGCCCGGGCGCTCGCACTGGGCGGCAGTTGCGAAGGTCCCGCGGGCGTGCGCGGCGAGGAGGGCGAGCAGGCTTTCTATGCGGCCTATTTCCGCGATCCCGACGGCAACAAGCTGTGCGCCTTTCGCATCGGGCCGGCCTGAATTTGCGGGATCGGGAATAGGGAAGTGGTCGTGGGCGGACTTGCCGGGCAGGGGGCAGGTGGGGCTGCCGTCCCGCCCGGCGAAGTCACTGTGCATGAAAACGCAGGACCCTTGACGGGCGCCAGGGACCAGCTCGCACCCGTCTATCCGTCGCTTTCATCCGTCCGGCGGGACAGGTCCCAGACCGGACCACGGTGCTATGGGGGGCTCCGCGACAATGAAAATATGGGCGAAATACCCCAATTGGTGGAGTTACATGGGGTCACATCCGGCGCCGTAACCAAGCGTTAGGCATTTATTAACCTTGATTCACGCATTTTTCCGTCGCAATTGGCGGACAAGACTATCTCTGATAAAAGGGCCGCTCACGCTGTTACCGTTACATGGAAGTAACAACAACTGGCTCCCTCTTTGGATTGGCGTATTGACACGCTCCGCCCGCAGGGGGCTTTTGGATATGGCATGACCGGCGCGAACGCGAACGACACACGGGACCCCGGCGAAACCGACCGGATCATCGCCCAGGAGCTCGATCAGCTGCTGGAATCGCCCCTGTTCGTGCGGTCGCCGGTGCTTTCGCGCCTGCTCCAGTTCCTCGTCGAGCACCGGCTGCGCGGCGGACGCAGCGCGCCCAAGGCCTATGCGATCGCGACCGAGGCCTTGGGGCGCAGCGCCGATTTCGATCCGGCGGTCGACAGCTATCCGCGCGTGATGGTCGGGCGGCTGCGCAGTCTGCTCGACCGTTATTATGCCGATACCGCCTGGGTGCACCGGCTGCGCGTGCCACAGGGCAGCTATGAAGTCGTCGTCCAGCATCGCGTCCCGCCGCCCGGACGGTCGATCGAGGAGCGGAGCGAGGCGTTCCCTCTCAAGAGCGGCCTCGAGGCGGCGATCCCCGGCCGGCCCGCGACGCCGGACCGCGTCGCCGCGACGACCAGCCCCGAGCGACGCGTCGCCGGCTGGCTGCTCGCGATTGCGATCTTCGGGCTCATCCTATTCGCCGCATGGCGCTTTCTCGGCGCACCGCTGGCCGGGGCGCCGGTCCCGATGCCGCTGCTCGAAATCAGTGCCCCGCAATCGGGCGACACGCCGCAGTCGCGCGCGCAGGCGCGTGCGCTTGACGGCAAGCTGCGCGACGGGCTGCGGCGCTTTGACCTAGTGGACCTGCGCAGCGCCAGGGCGCCGGGCAGCAAGGAACCGGTCAAGGACGCCGACTATCGGCTCGACGTGTCGCTGGTGCGCACCTTCGACGGCCCGGTCGACGTCACGCTCGTGCTCAACCGCATCGCCGACCAGCGCACCATCTGGTCGCAGCAATTTCGCGTCGCGGAAGCCGATGTCCCCGAATTCACGACGATCGAACCCGCCCTCGCGCAGATCGGCGGTGACTACGGCCTGATCGTCCGCGATCAGGTCCAGCGCGAGACCGACAATTTCGCGCCGGGCTTTCCCTGTTTCGCGCAGTTCAACCGGATGCGCCAGATGCGCTCCGGCGCGACCGCGCGTCAGATCGACGCCTGCCTGCGCAAGACGCTCGAGCGCGAGCCGCTCAACCCCGTCGCGCTGTCCTCGCTGTCGCTGCTGCGCTTCGGCGACTGGCAGCCGCTGCGCGGCACGCCGGCGGGCATGCAGGCCTTTGCCGAGGCGCGGGCGCTGGCGCAGCGCGCCTATCAGAACAGCGCCGGATCGACCGCCGGCCTGTTCGCGATGGCGCGCTCGAATTTCTATGTCGGCAATTGCAGCGGGGGGAACGCGATGGGTGACGCGGCGCGCCGCCTCAATCCCTATGACGCCGACATCGCGGGTTTCCTCGGCCTGTTCAAATTGAGCTGCGGCCAGGCGGTCGAGGGCGAGGCGCTGCTCAGGCGCTCGCTCGAACTCGACGCCTCCTATCCGGGCGTTCCCGCGGTATCGCTCGCCTTCCTGCTCTCGCAGCAGGGCAAGCAGGACGAGGCGACCGCGATCCTCGACCAGATGCCGTCGCCGAGCAATATGGAGCCCCAATATATGATGGTGCGCGCGATCGTGCTGGCGCGTCAGGGCAATGTCGAGGCGGGCCGGCGAATCTGGCAGCGGCTGCTCGCTTATACCAAACAGCCCGCCGACGCGCCGCCCGAAGCGGTGCTGCGCCGCTTCATGATCACGCCGGTGGTCATCGACCGTTCGGCCGCCGCGCTGCGCGATTCGGGGGTGGTGCCGGCTAAAGGCGAGGGCCGGGAATAAGCGGCGAACCGCTGTTTTCCGGCAGTAGACGGCGCGATGCGCGCGTCAGAAACGCCAGCCCTCTTGCCAGCCCGGTTGACGCGCTCTAGGGCAATCCCAACATTCACGACATAGTCAGAAAAAGGAACTGTGCATGAGCGATTCGGCCGAAAAGGTTAAAAAGATCGTCGTCGAACATCTGGGCGTCGAAGCCGAGAAGGTCACCGAAGAAGCGAGCTTCATCGACGATCTGGGCGCCGACAGCCTCGACATCGTCGAGCTGGTCATGGCGTTCGAAGAAGAATTCGGCGTCGAAATCCCCGACGATGCGGCGGAAAAGATCGCCACCGTCAAGGATGCGATCGACTATATCGAAGCGAACAAGGGCTGATTTGGCCCAGTCCGGCCAGGCCGGACGCGGCGGCGACGCCGCCCACGCGTTTCCGGCTTCCCGGTCCCGAGCGCCCGTGCGCAGTGGCCGGGAAGCTTTTTTTATGGATATGCGTCTCTGCGAATGACGCGGGATCCCGCGGGGGCGGGCTCCGACGAAAGGAACGACTATGCGCCGGGTTGTGGTGACGGGTTTGGGTTTGGTGACGCCGCTGGGCGGTGACGTGGAAACCACCTGGGCCAATCTGATCGCGGGCAAATCGGGTGCGGGCACGATCACCCATTTCGATGCCTCGGACCAGAAATGCACGATCGCGTGCGAGGTCAAGGGCCCCGACCATGAATATGGCTTCGACCCCGGCAAGCGCGTCGATCACAAGGTCCAGCGCCAGGTCGATCCCTTCATCATCTTCGGCATCGACGCCGCGGGCCAGGCGCTCGAGGATGCGGGCCTGACCGACATGCCCGAAGAGCTGAAGGTGCGCGCGGGCTGCTCGATCGGCTCGGGCATCGGCGGTCTGCCAGGCATCGAGAGCGAAAGCCTTTTGCTCGCCGAAAAAGGGCCGGGCCGCGTTTCGCCGCACTTCGTCCACGGCCGCCTGATCAACCTGATCTCGGGCCAGGTCAGCATCAAATACGGCCTCAAGGGCCCCAACCACGCGGTTGTCACCGCCTGCTCGACCGGCGCGCATTCGATCGGCGACGCGGCGCGGATGATCCGCGACGACGATGCCGACATCATGCTCGCGGGCGGCGCCGAAGCGACGATCTGCCCGATCGGCATCGCTGGCTTCGCGCAGGCACGCGCGCTCAACATGAGCTACAACGATCGCCCCGAACAGGCGAGCCGCCCCTATGACAAGGATCGCGACGGCTTTGTGATGGGCGAGGGCGCGGGTGTCGTCGTGCTCGAGGAATATGAGCATGCCAAGGCCCGCGGCGCCAAGATCTATGCCGAAGTCGTCGGCTACGGCCTGTCGGGCGACGCCTATCACGTCACCGCGCCCGATCCCGAGATGGACGGCGCTTTCCGCTCGATGCAGGCGGCGCTCAAGAAGGCGGGCATGACCCCCGCCGACATCGACTATATCAACGCCCACGGCACCTCGACGATGGCCGACACGATCGAACTCGGCGCGGTGAAGCGCCTGTTCGGCGATGCCATGTCGAATGTGTCGATGAGCTCGACCAAGTCGGCGATCGGCCACCTGCTCGGCGGCGCGGGTGCGGTCGAGACGATCTTCTGCATCCTCGCGATCCGCGACCAGATCGTGCCGCCGACGCTCAACCTCGACAATCCCGACGAGGGCACCGAAGGCGCCGACCTCGTCCCCAAGGTCGCGAAAAAGCGCAAGGTCAAGGCCGCGCTCAACAACAGCTTCGGCTTCGGCGGCACCAACGCCAGCCTGATCGTCAAGGCGGTCGATTGACGAATTCGATCCTCCCCGTCGCGAAGCGATGGGGAGGGGGACCACCGCGAAGCGACGGTGGAGGGGCCCCGACATCGCGTGGATGCTCCTCCGTCAGCGCACCGCGCTGCCACCTCCCCCTCGCTTCGCGACAGGGAGGATGAAAACTCTTTCCTACATCGATGGGCCATGCTCTAGCAGCGATGGCTTGGCTCCGGCTTAAGGCGACAAAGGAGACAGTTCGGACCCGCGCGTCCGTATCTTTTGTCTCCTTAAGCGCTGTATTGGGAGAAAATGGTGCATCCGTTCCGCTGGCTGACAACGATGGTTGCCATCTTCTTCCTCGCCGCCTGCTCGCCCGGCGCGCCGAAGGATGCCGACGTCGTGATTCCGCAAGGCGCCAGCATCGCGAAGGCGGGGCAGATTCTCGAGGAGGCCGGGCTCGTTTCGGCATCGAGCTTCCGCAACGAAGCGCGTTTCTTCGGTTCGGACGATCCGATCAAGCCGGGCGAATACCGGATCGAGAAGGGAATGGACGCGGGCGACATCCTCGACCTCCTCCAGTCGGGCAAGACGATCCAGCGCCTCGTCATGATCCCGGAAGGCATGCCGTCGATCATGGTATGGGAACGGCTGATGGCCGAAAAGCGGTTGAAGGGCACGATCCCCGTGCCTGCCGAGGGCAGCATTCTTCCCGACAGCTATGCTTTCACGACCGGTGAAAGCCGCTCGGCGGTCGTCGCGCGGATGCAGGCGGCGATGGACCGGGCGTTTGCCGAGCTCTGGGCAAAGCGCAGTCCGCGCAGCGCGGCGAAGGACCGCAACGAAGCGATCACGCTCGCCTCGATCATCGAAAAGGAAACCGGCGTTGCCGCCGAACGCCGCACCGTCGCGGGCGTCTATACCAACCGGCTCGGCGTCGGTATGCGGCTGCAGGCCGATCCGACGATCATCTATCCGATCACCAGGGGCAAGCCGCTCGGTCGCCGCATCCTGCGCTCCGAAATCCAGGCGGTGAACGGCTATAACACTTACAGCATGGCGGGCCTGCCGAAGGGGCCGATCACCAACCCGGGCAAGGCGTCGATCGCCGCAGCACTCGACCCCGAGGCGAACGATTATCTCTTCTTCGTCGCCAAGGGCGATGGCGGCCACATCTTTGCGCGCACGCTCTCCGAACACAATGCCAACGTCCAGAAATGGTATGCCCTCCGCCGCGAGCGGGGGGAAATGGAGTAAACGGGCCCCACCTCGTCATCCCGGCGAAGACCGGGATATGGGCGAAGCGGATCGACGCGGTCTTGAGACCCCGGCTTTCACTGGGGTGACAGTGAAGGGAGGACAGCCTTGCGACGCTTTTCGGCCCCCTTGTTCCTGCTGCTGTTGACCGCCTGTATGGCGAGCGGCGGCAGCGCGGCCGAACAGGCCGGCGACATCCGCTTCGAAAACGGCCCGCTGCTCGGCGCCCCGCGCGCCACGCACCAACTGGTTTCCACGGGCAAGGGACAATTGCTCGCGATCGGCGGCTGCGTCCGCGCGGGCTGCGAGGTCGGACCGGCGAGTTCGACGGTCGACATCATCGATGCGGCGACGATGGAGTTGGCCGGCACCGGCCATCTGCTCGCGGGGCGCATCCAGCCTTCGGCCGCGCCACTCCCCGACGGGCGGGTTCTCATACTCGGCGGCTGGGTCGACGCGCGCGTCGCGGCGACGACCGAAATCTTCGACCCGGCAACCGGCCGGTCGACCGCCGGGCCGGCGATGGCGGCGCCGCGCAACGCGCCCGCGGTGGTGCGGCTCGCCGACGGCCGCATCCTGATCGCCGGCGGCTATGACGGGACGGACGTGCGCGCCGACGCCGAAATCTTCGATCCCGCGTCGGGACGCCTGACCGCCACGGGTTCGCTCGGGGCGGCGCGGAGTGGCGCCACCGCGACGCTGCTCGCCGACGGCCGGGTGCTGGTGGCGGGGGGCGGACGCCCCGACCGCGAGCCGCGGCAGGCGCTCGCGAGCGCCGAACTGTTCGACCCCGCCGCCGGGCGCTTCGCTGCGGCGGGTGCGATGGCGCAGGGGCGTTACAAGCATGGCGCGGTGCGGCTGGCGACCGGCGACGTGCTGATCGTCGGTGGATCGGACGCGCGCGATTATGGCGGAAAGTTGCGCTCGGTTGAACGGTTCGACGTTGCGGCGGGGCGCTTTGTGAGCGCCGGAAACCTCGCCGACCCGCGTTTCAAGATCAGCGACGGGCTGCTGCTGTTGCCCGGCAACCGGGTGCTGGTGGCCGCCGGCGACACCGCGCCCGAAATCTTCGACGTCGCGCGCGGTACCGGCGCGCGCCTCGATTACGACCTCGGCGGGCAGTGGAATTATATGACGCTGGTCCGCGCCGACGCGCACACCGCGCTGCTCGCGGGCGGCTATCGCGAGGGGCGGATCGAGCCGACCGACCGCAGCTGGATCATCCATTTGCCCAGGGGGTAGGATTATGACGACGGCCAAGCTTTTCCTGCACGGTGTTCCCGACAGCCCGCTCATCTGGCAGCCGCTGCTCGCCGTGCTCGACCTCGGCGACGCGCCCGTCGCGGTTCCCGCGCTGCCGGGCTTCACCGCGCCGCTCCCCGCCGGCTTTGCCGCGACGAAGGATGCCTATGCCGACTGGGCGGTGGGGCAGGCGGAGGCGCTGTTCGCCGTCCACGGGCCGATCGACATCGTCGGCCACGACTGGGGGGCGCTGATCGCGCAGCGCGTCGCGATGTTGCGCCCCGACCTGATTCGCAGCTGGGCGATCTCGAACGCCGTGATCGAACCCGAATATCGCGGCCACCGCATCGCGCGCATCTGGAACCGGCCGCTGATCGGCGAAATCTTCATGGCGCTGAGCAAGGCCGACAAGCTCGCCGAAGGGCTCGCCGCGCAGGGCATGCCCGCCGACATCGCGCGCGCGGAGGCCGTGCAGTGGAAGAGCCGGGACAAGCGCCGTGCGATCCTCAAACTCTACCGCTCGGCGAAAGGGCTGAGCTTCGCGCACGACTGGGCGCTCGACATTCCGAAGCTGCCCGCGAACGGTGCGCTGGTCTGGGGCGCGGGGGACCCCTATGTCGAGCTGGCGGTCGCGCAGCGCTACGCCGCGAACACCGGAACGCCGCTCACCGTGATCGAAGGGGCGGGGCATTGGGCGATTGCCGAGCGCCCGCAACAGGTCGCCGCGGCGCTTCGCGCCTTCTGGAACAGTCTCTAAAGGCTCGATAATATTATTTCATCGGTTTGAACGATTATTGTGACGCAATAAATCGATTGGATCGTCGGCCCGATCGGACGCATTGTCCATGACATCGAGAAAGGGCGTCCCATGGACGACGGCAAATCTCCCCCGAAATTGCCTCGCCCATCCCTTTCCGAAGCAGATGGCCCGGGCTTCCCCCCTCCCTACCGGACCACTGGCGCCGTGCCCATCATCGCGACTGCGACGATGGGTGCGGCGGACCAGCGCTTTTTCGACGCGCTGCGCGCCGCGCATTTCCCTTCCGGGCGCAACCTTGTCGCCGCGCACGTCACCCTTTTCCACCAGTTGCCGCCGTCGTGCCTCGACGAGTTCGACCGGCTGATCCGCCGGATCGCCGCCGACACCCCGCCGCCCGCCGCGATGCTGCGCGAGGTCTATTCGCTGGGGCAGGGCGTCGCCTTCCGCATCGAGAGCCCCGACCTGCTCGCCGTCCGGGCGCGCATCGCCGACCATTTCGCGGGCCTGCTGACCGCGCAGGACCGGGGCGTGCCGCGGCTGCACATCACCGTCCAGAACAAGGCGACCGCGGCCGAGGCGCGCGCCTTGCTCGCGGCGCTCGCCGCCGGCTTCCGCCCGCGCCCGCTGACGATCATAGGACTCGCCGCGCATCACTATCGCGGCGGCCCTTGGGAACCCGCCGTAGCCCGCAGTTTCCGGGGGCTGCGCAGATGATATTGACCGGCGCGGCGAGCCTGCCTATAGGCGCTGCTCGCCCGAAGCGGCGGCCCTTTGGGGCGGAGTAGCTCAGCAGGTTAGAGCAGCGGAATCATAATCCGCGTGTCGGGGGTTCGAGTCCCTCCTCCGCTACCAAAAACCCTTTATTATCAGATATATGGCGGCGTAATTTAAAGTCACGTCGAGCATGAAATTGCCGGTAAAATCGGGCTTTTGGCAGCGATTTTTCCAACCCGGATCTCATACTATTTTGAGAAACCCGATTGTCTTCAAATGGTTATCTGGAACCGCCATTTGGCCGGAGACGCGGATTCAGAATCCGAGTGTCGGAAAAGACCCTTTTTCGGCGCAAATTTGGCTGAAATCCTCGGTTTTTTGAGAACGTGGTAGCCGCTTTGAACTGGAAAATTTGCCCGGAATTTCAGATGCCATCGCGTGGCTGTTAGTCAAACCTAGGCAGAATTGGACGCGTTTGGACGAGAAAAACGCGAGTATTTTTGCGACCATTTTGGCCCCATATTTGCCGAGGAAAGGGGTATCGCCGCGGTGTAAATCGCCATG
The DNA here is from genome assembly GCA_013821905.1 of Sphingopyxis sp. Lineage (GTDB taxonomy): Bacteria > Pseudomonadota > Alphaproteobacteria > Sphingomonadales > Sphingomonadaceae > Sphingopyxis. Next base: position 21,761 of record PNJO01000015.1, read on the forward strand.
ATTCGAGTTCGGCGTAACGATGTTCAGCCAGGCGGATTTGCGCTCGGGTCATGGAGTATATTTGCATGATCGAGCTTAAGCTCCCCAAGCTTCCCGACCGTACGCCGACCAAGATGACGATTGAGATACTTCCTGAACTCGCTGACGCACTGCAGCAATATGCCAATGCCTATGAGGAGGTTTATGGTACTCGCGAGGCGGTTAGCGACCTCATCCCATATATGCTGTCCGCTTTTATCAAGAGCGATGGCGCCTTCGCGCAGATGGCGAAAGGTACGACGCAGACAAGATCGGTCGATGCGGCGACGTCGAGTGATCGGGAGTTCCTCGCCGTCGAGGAGTTCGCGCGGGTTGCGCGCGGGTCGCGGCGCACAATCGACCGCTATCGTCGCGACCGCCCGATCGGTTTCCCGAAAGAATATGACCTAGGCCGGGGCAGTGTGTCGCAGCCGCGGTTCAGGGTCTGCGATGTGCTCCGGTGGGTCGAAACGCGCGCGCTTTGGTGAGTCTACTCATTTCAGCGAGCGAATGAGCGCGCCTCTCGTGAACGAGACCGAGCCGTCGGCCGTCCCTGATCCCCCGATGATGGACGCCGCCGGCGGTCTGCCGGGCGGACAGTCGATCTTTCGCCCGGAGAGATGAGAGCCGACCGGCCGGCTTTCGCGCGGCGACGAGACCGATCGCGATGAACGAAAGGGGGGCACAATTTACGCCCGGCGCCTTCGACATCCGGCGCAGCATCTTGCCCTCCACTGCGGGGTTGGGGCGATGGCCGAATGGGCAAGCGCCGACGGTCACTTCAGTAACACTACCGATATGCCCGCCGGCGTGGCTGCGCGATGCTCTTCCCATCGCCGAAGGAGAAACCCATGAGCGCCTTGGACAAGGTTCGTCAGTCGATCGATGTCATCTTTCTGTACGGATTGACGGCCGGCCTGATGACGGCGATCGCCGCGATTATTCTGGCGAAGCTTCCCGAATGAACGGCGAATGCACATCTTCGCGGTGCCGCGTCCCCTGTTCCGGATGCTATCCGGCGTATCCGATAGCTGGGAAGATGTGCCGCGATCATCATGGCCGGGTCGGCCGGCGGAAAAGTGCGATCACGCTCGTCAACTGCTCCAGCGCCTGGCGGTGATCGCCGGAAAGGATCCCGAATTATGAAGATTGGAGATGTCGGCCCGAGGCCCCGGGCCTTCGACCTCGAACAGGCCGCGCGCGAGAACCGTAATTATCGCACGGTCGCCTGGAGCGGCCGCTATCTTCAGGTCACACTCATGTCGATAGCGGCGGGGCGTTCCATCGGTCTCGAGATGCATCTGGAAACCGATCAGTTCATTCGTCTCGACGCTGGCCGGGGCCACGTCCAGATCGGACCTGCGCAAGACCGGCTGACGTTCGAGGCCGAGGTGTCGGACGGCTGGTGTGTGCTTGTTCCCGCCGGATCGTGGCACAATATCACAAATACCGGCGACGAGCCGATGCAGATCTATACGATCTACGCACCGGCCCATCATCGGCCCGGCAAGATTCACAGGACATCGTCCGAAGCCGCGGCCGATGAGAATGATGCGCCGGCGAACTGGTCCGTACAGCCGCCGGCAGTCCCCCGAGACAGGCTGCCCTGACTCCAGGACCGTGATCTCGGCCCCCGTCTCCATGCTAGGGGGCAAGGATGCCGGTTCATCAACCGGGACGTAATCGGCCGGCGGCCGGCTAGCCATAGGATCACCGAAAGGGCGGGATGATCAGTCGGGCCGCTCGACGGGCGTTTCTTCGGGGTGGCTTTCGGGAAGCACCGGAGACTCGGGCGGGGCCCGGAGCGGCTGCGGTTCGCCTGAGGGAGTCGGGCGCTCCGGAAAATGTTTGTCGGGACGTTCGGGCGGTTCGCTCTGCGGGCATTCGGGGCGACGGATCGGGCCGGCCATCGATTGTGGGTTCGTGAGCTGCATCGACCTTCCTTTCATGAGCGATCAGGCTCGCATCTGAATGACGTGCGGCATGTCACGCTATCAGTTATTTCCCCTATGAGCCGGCGCCGCCCCCCTGTCCCGGCGATCGGGTCAGGGACGAAGCACGATCGCGCCCTCGGCTTTGCCCGAACGCAGCAGGGCCAACGCTTCGTTGGCCTGGTCGAGCGGAAAGGCTGTCACATGCGTTTCGATGGGATGACGGCTTGCAAGAGCGAGGAACTCGGTGCCGTCAGCGCGGGTGAGATTGGCGACCGACAGGATCGATCGTTCCTCCCAAAGGTCGGCATAGGGGAAGGCGGGGATGTCGGACATATGGATGCCCGCGCATATGACGCGGCCGCCTTTGCGGACGCGTTTGAGCGCTTCGGGAACCAAAGCGCCGACCGGCGCGAAGATGATTGCGGCGTCGAGAGGTTCGGGCGGCGCTGCGGTCGAACTCCCGGCCCATTGACACCCGAGGCGCCGCGCGAAATCCTGCCCGGCGAAGTCGCCGTCGCGGGTGAAGGCGAAGACCGTCCGGCCTTGCGCGATGGCGAGCTGTGCAAGAATATGCGCGGCCGCTCCGAAACCGTAGAGGCCGAGAGATTTGGCGTCTCCTGCCATGCGATAGGCACGATATCCGATGAGACCCGCGCAAAGCAGCGGCGCCGCGTGCAGATCGTCGAAGGTGGCGGGCAACGGGAAACAGAAGCGTGCATCGGCGATGCAGTGCGATGCGAAGCCCCCGTCGCGCGTGAAGCCGGTGAAAGCCGGGCTGTCGCAGAGGTTTTCGCGCCCGTCCTTGCAATAGGAACAGAGGCCGCATGTTCCGGCGAGCCAGGCAATGCCGACGCGCTCGCCTGGACAGAATCGGGAGACGTCCGGTCCTGTCGCATCGACCCGGCCGACGATCTCATGACCGGGAACGACCGGAAGATGGCCGCGGATGTCGCCATCGACGATGTGAAGGTCGGTACGGCACACACCGCAGGCGGCCACCGCGACGCGGATCTCGCCCGGCCCAGGCTCGGGCATCGGTCGCTCGACGCGTCGCAGCGGGCGGCCCGGCGCGTCGAGCTGCATGGCGATCATTGTCTCTTCCATCCTGCTTTTCCCGCCGTTCGCTCCTTCGCTGCTCGCGATCCCGACGGGCCGGCGAGCGCTGCGCGACGGTCAGCGCAGGTCGATCTCGAGCAACGCCAGCGTTGCATCGCCCTCATAATCGCTCGACTTGAAGCCCAGCGTCCGTTCGACCTCTATCGCCTCGCGATTGGCGCGGCTTTCGATCGATCGGAGGCGGGCGATGCCCCGCTCGCGGGCGAGGTCGACCGCGTGATGGAGCAGCGTCCAGCCGACCCCGCGCCCCTTATAGGCCGGGGCGACCGAAATGGCGACTTCGGCCGTCTCGAACTGGTCGTCTGCCGCGATCAGCAGCGTCGCGACGAGCGCGTGGCTCGCGCGTTCGAACGCGAGGAGATGCTCGCGGTGGCGATGGTCGACCTCGATCATCGCAGCGAGCTGCGAAGTCGAGAGATGCGACTGGGCACTGAGGAAGCGGAATTGCATATCGTCCGCCGTCAGCCCGTCGTAAAACCGGGCGAGCAGTCCGGCATCTTCAAGGCGAACCGGCCGAAGTATCAATTCGGTGCCTGCACGCGTCACGAGGAATGTTTCGCCGGCCTCCGACAGGCTAGTATCGATCGATTGGCCGGTCATTGCGATCCTCCGTAGAACTTTGTCGGCGCCGATGGTTGCAAGCGCGCCGAAAGCGTGCCGGCGATACGCCGGGGCGGCGCGGAGCCAACCGGCTCGGTGCCGTACCTGACGTCGAAGTCCGGTCGGGCGGGCGCGGGTCTGCGTGGTGTGGTCGAGTTCATGATCTGCCTCCTTCGACATCGCAGTCTAGGGCAAGCATTAGCGGGCGCCCTTCGTAATGTTGCGTAGCCCACCAGCTTTCAGTCCCGCCCCGGCAAACCGCAGGGGTCGAGGAACAGGATGACGGCGTCTTCGTCAGGCTTGTCTTCGCGGCGATTGATCGAGATCAATGCGCAGCGGGCGCTCACGTGTCGACATAGGAATGGAAGGATGAGTGAGGTCATGAACAAGAGCCCCGAACATTACAGCCGTGCGTCGATATTCCTCCACTGGCTCATGCTGCTGGTGCTTATCGCCGTGTATGCGGCGATCGAGTTGCGGGAATATTGGCCAAAGGGCAGCGCGCCTCGCGACTTGATGAAAAACTGGCACTTCATGCTGGGCCTGTCGATTTTCGGGCTGGTCTGGCTGCGCATTGCTGCCCGGCTCGTCTGGCCAGCACCGTCCGTCTTGCCGGGACCGGCCTGGCAGCGCGGGCTGGCGACGGTCACCCATCTCGCCCTCTATCTCTTCCTGATCGCGATGCCGATCGCCGGCTGGCTGATCTTGAGCGGCGAAGGCAAATCCGTTTCCTTTTTCGGCTTCACCCTTCCGCCGCTCGTCGCGCCGAACGGCGCCTTGGCGGAGCAGATGGAGGAATGGCACGAGCTAGGCGGCACGATCGGATATGGACTGGTCGGCCTGCATGCCGCAGCCGCGCTGTTTCACCACTATATCCTCAAGGACAATATATTCCTCAGGATGCTTCCTGCCCGATCCTGAAATGTAAATCGGCCTCGCGCGGCGCTGTTCATGCGGGTCGTGCCGCGCCGGGCACGGAAGGATCCGCCGCAGCCCGCCCAACCGGGAAAGAGTCCGCGGCTATTGCCCATCCGCCGTTCGGGGTTGCTGCGGAGAGTGCGTGGGCCGGCTTTCTTGACCGGCAGTGCGTTCGTTGGCGGTCGATCAGCGGCTCGTCGCGGCGTCGCCGTCGTCTAGCGAGCCGGGAGGATTGATCGCGACGATCTCGCCGTCGCGAAGCCCGTTCCTGACCTCGCCGAACAGATCGTTCATGTGGCCGATCTCGATGCGGCGCTCTTGCGCCCGGCCGCCCGCGATCACGAAGACCCGCCAGCCGCCATCGGGACCGCGGAAGAGGGCGCCGATCGGCACGCGCAAGGCGTCGGGCCGGCTCCAGCGGACGATCGTCGCATCGACCTGATATCCGTGGCCGAGGCGCGCTGCCTCCTTTGTCGACAGATCGTCGAAGCGGACGATGACATTGACGCGCTGTTCTTCGACTCCGAGCGCGGAGACCTTGAGCCGGCCGAAAGGTTCGACCCTTTCGACATGGCCGATCAGCGGGGCGGCTCCGCCCCATTGCGTTACTTCGACCCGGTCGCCGGGCTTGACCCGGACCGCCTCACGCGAAAGCAGGTCGACCACCAGTTCGATGCGGTGCGGATCGCCGATCGACAGCAGCGGCGTACCCTCGGCGATCATGCCTTCGCTTTCGGTGATGACCGACAGCACCGATCCTGTTGCCGGCGCGCGCACGGGGACGCCGCCGCCTTGCCTGTCGGACGGCTGTGACAAGGCAGCGCGCAGCCGCGCGGCTTCGCCTTGAGTCTGCGCGAGCGCCGCCTCTCCCGCCGACACGCGCGTCCGTGCGGCTTCCAGCTGCGCTTTCGGCAGGAAACCCCTGACGAAAAGTGCCTCGGCGCGCGCGAGATCGTTCCTCGCCTGGGCGAGCGATGTCGCCGCGCCCTGGGCTGCCGCGACAGCGGACGATAAGGATGCCTTCAGTTCGGCCTGGCTGCGCGGATCGAGCGGCGTAGCCGGACGGCCTGTCATGCGCGCAATCAGCGCGCCTTTCACCACGCGATCACCCGCTTCGAGTTCGATGCGCGAGAGATATCCGCTGACCGGCGCGGTGACGACATATTGCTCTTCGGCGCGGGTCACGCCGTCGTCGGTTACACCGACGGCCATCGCGCCGCGGGTTACCCGTGCGGTATCGAGAAGCTGAGGCGACGGCCAGAAAGCAAAGGCGAGTCCTGCGATCAGGAGAAGCCCGATCAGGAACGGCCAGCGCCAGCGTGTAAATATCCGTCCCATCATTCGCGCGCCTTCAATACCCGCACCATGTCGAGCTGCAGAATGCGCCTTGCGACGATCGCGGCGGTTGCCAAGGCTGCGGCGAGGACGATCAGCGCGGCGTAGCCGTAAGTCGACCTTGCAGGCGCGAAGGGCAGGCGGAAGAGATCTGAGCTGAACATCGCGGTCATCAGCTGGGCCATCGCATAACCGATGAGGCAGCCGAGCGGCACCGCGACGATGACGAGAAGCGCAAGCTCGCCGAGCAAAATAAGGCCGACCTCGCGCCGATGATAGCCGAGAACTCGCAGCGTCGCGAGTTCGTGCGCGCGTTCGGAGAAGAGAATGCGCGCACTGTTATAGACGACGCCGATCGTGATCGCCGAGGCGAAAGCGATATAGAAAAACAGCATGGTGAAGATGTTGTCGTCGATCATCCGCTCGAACAGCAGGAGTGCGGCATCGCGCTCGGTAACCCCGAGCACGGCGGACATGTCCTTCAGCCGCGCCAGTATCGCCGCGCGCGCGGCGGGATCGATGCGGACGAAGGCGCCCCCGGCGGGCGCCGCGTCGCGCGATATCGCCTCCAGAGTGGCCGCGCTCGCATAGGCACGCGCGCCGACGAACTCGTCGACGATGCTCGCGACCGGCTGGCGAAGCCGGGTCTGGCGCCCGCCGAGCAACTCGACTTCGACGATGTCGCCGGCATTCACCCCGAGCTGGTCGGCGAGCTGACGGCTCAGCATGAGGCCCGCGGGCGGCAAGGCCATCTCGCGCCCGTCGCGGTCGATATGCGCCGACAGCCGTGCGCCGGATGCGCTTGCCTCGATTGCCGTGCGCTCGGTCCGGCTGCCAGATCGCAATTTAACCGGAAGCGCGCGCGTCGGCTCGGCCCGCAGCACGCCGGGGATTTGAGCGAGCGCGTAGATCGCGTCCGCGCCGCGCGGCTCGATGAAAGTCACCGCGAGATCGTATCGCTGCGAGCGGAAGAAATAGGAATCGAGCATGCTTCGGCTCGAATCGACAAACTGCATCGTCGCGAAGAGCAGGCCCATCGACAGCGCGACGCCGAAGATGGTCATCGCCGAACGCGCCGGCCAGCGGGCGATATGGCGAAGGATCATATGGCCGACGACCGAAAGACCCGCACGCTTGCCGAGGCGTTCGATCGGCCCGGCGCGATAGACGGGCGGCGGGGGCGGCGCCATCGCGACGGCGGGACTGAGCCGGACGGCGGCGCGCATGCCCCCGAGCGCGCCCAGACCCGCCGACGCTGCCGCGAGCGCAGTCGCTCCGACGATGACTGCCGGGGAAAGATGATATCGCAGAATCGGAAAGCGGTAATATTCGGCATAGAGGCTCGTCATGCCGCGCCCCATCCAGGCACCGGCCAGCGTCCCGAGGAGGGTCGCGACGAGCGCGATCGCGAGCGCGAATTTGAGATAGTGCCAGCCGATCGCCCGATCAGAGTAACCAAACGCCTTCACAAGCCCGATGAGCGACCTCTCCGTCTGGATCATGCGTCCGAGCACGATATAGACAAGGAAGGTCGAGACGATCAGGAACACGGGCGGAATGACCCGGGTCATCGCCTCGAGCTGCAGCAGCTCATTGTCGAGAAAGGCGTGGCTTATGTGATCGGCGCGGCCGTAGGCCCCGGTGCCGCCGTAGGGCGTGAGCAGCGCATCGACCCGACGGATCACATCGGCTTCGGACGCGCCGCGCTCAAGGGTCAGCGCGAGGCGGGTGATCGCTCCTGTGCGGTCGGTCGCCGCCTCCAGCGCCTTTTCGTTCATCCAGAATATGCCGAACCGACTGTTGTCGGGGATGAGATCGCCGGGCGCGATCGAATAGATATAGTCCGGTGCCAACCCGACCCCGACGATGGTCAGCGGTTGCTTGCGGCCATAGATGACCGCGTCGAGCCGGGCGCCGAGCGCGAGGCCATTGGCCTCGACGAACGCCTCGTCGGCCACGACCTCGCCGGGATGGGTGGCATCGGGAAGCCGGCCGGCACGCAATGTCAGCCGGTTGAGTACGGAGCCGCCGGTTTTGCCCAGCGAATTGACGAGCGCGCGCGCCGGAGCGCGCCATCCGGGGAGGTCGAGCGTCGCATATTGGCGGATCGAGCCCTCGACGTGCCGGACGCCGGGAATTTCGGCGACGCGCTCTGTGACACTGCGCGGTGCGCGGGTCATGTCGGCGAAGATGTCGGCGAACGCGCTTTCGGCATAATAGGCATCGCGCGTCGCGGTGAGCGAACGATGGACACCGAGCGACAGTATGAAGGTCGCGCTTGCGGCCGCGAGAACGAGGGCGATCGCCAATACCTGGCCGCGCATGCGCCACAAGTCGCGCGCGAGTTTGAGGTCGAGCGCCTTCACCACGAGATACCGGCCGGATCGATTGGCGCCGCATTGACCTCGACGCGCGCTATGCGCCCGTCGAGAAAGTGGAAGACGCGGTGCGCCATCGCGGCGATCCCGATATTGTGCGTGATGAGGACCACGGTGGTGCCGAGCGTCCGGTTCGCCTCGGCAAGCGTCTCGAGAACCCGGATGCCTGTGCGGCTGTCGAGGGCGCCGGTCGGCTCGTCGCAGAGCAGCACTCCCGGCCGCTTGGCGATCGCGCGCGCGACGGCAACGCGCTGTTGCTCGCCGCCCGACAGCTGCGCCGGATAATGGTCGCGGCGATCGGCGAGGCCGACCAGTCCCAGTGCTTCGGCCGCATCCATCGGGTGATCGGCAATGTCGGTGACGAGGCGGACATTCTCTTCGGCGGTCAGGCTGGGAATCAGATTGTAGAACTGGAAAATGAAACCGACGTCCGCGCGCCGGAACCGGGTCAATTCCCGATCGTCCATCGCGGTGAGGTCGAGGTCGCGATAAAGCAATGTCCCCGAGGACGGACGGTCGAGACCGCCGATGATGTTGAGCAGCGTCGATTTGCCGCTGCCCGAAGGGCCGAGAAGCACGAGAATCTCGCCGGCGGGAATGACGAGGTCCACGCCGCGGAGCGCGTGGACTTCGGTCTCGCCGGTCCGGTAGATCTTGGCAAGACCCGAGCAGCGAAACGCAGGCGCTCCATCGGAGACTGCGGCGTTCATCGCGGGCCATCCAGCCGTCCGAGCGCGCGGATCGCGTCGCCGAGAACCCTCGCGAGCGGGATCGTCGCCACCGGCCCGGGCACCGAATCGCTGGCGCGGATGCAGTCGATGCCCGCAGCGTGCAGCCGCGCGAGATCGGCGGCCTCGGCGAGACAATGGGTTACGATGGCTTCGACGCGCGTCGCGCCCGCGGCATGGAGCATCGCGGCACAACCGGCGAGGGTCGACCCGCTCGACACCAGATCGTCGACGATGATCGCGGGGCGGCCGCGCACCCGCTCGATGCCGGGCAGGGCGAGCGCGACATCACGGTCACCGCTGCGGCACTTATCTCCGATCAACATCTCCGCACCCAGCGGTTCGGCGATATCCCTGACCCATGACATGGATTCCCGGTCGGGTCCGATCAATATAGTCCCGGGTTCGAAGTCATAGCGCAGAGCGGTAACGAGCGCGGGCGCCGCCCGGATCGCGATGGCGACGATGCCCGGGACGATATCGCCGAGCGAGCCGGTGCGGTG
>PNJO01000016.1 GCA_013821905.1 Sphingopyxis sp.
GAAGCTCTAAGAGGCTTCGTCATTGCGAGGAGCCGAAGGCGACGCGGCAATCTCCACCACCGACCATGCGCGAGGCCGACGGCTGGAGATTGCTTCGCTACGCTCGCAATGACGAAGATCGGTTGCACCTCTTGTCAAAATTGATAACGTTCCCAAAACCGCAAACATGGGGACGAGGACATGAAATTCGGGTCGGTCTCGCTCGCGCTCGCAGCGCTGCTTTCTGCCACCACCGCACATGCCGAAGGCTGGCTGAGAGCCGAGGGCACGAAGATCGTCGACGACAGCGGCGAGCCCGTCATCCTGCGCGGCATGGGGCTCGGCGGCTGGATGCTGCAGGAAGGCTATATGCTGAAGCTCGGCGAGCTCGGGCAGCAGCATGTGATCCGCGCCAAGCTCGTCGAACTGGTCGGTGAGCAGCGCACCGCCGAATTCTATCGCGCGTGGCTCGATAATCACACCACCGAAGCCGACATCGAACAGATGGCGAAATGGGGCTTCAATTCGGTGCGCCTGCCGATCCATTTCGACCAGCTCACCCTGCCCGCCGACAAGGAACCGAAGCGTGGTCAGGACACCTGGCTGGAGGAAGGCTTCCAGCGCATCGACCGGTTGCTCGAATGGTGCAGGAAAAACCGCATCTATTTGATCCTCGACCTCCACGCCGCGCCGGGAGGTCAGGGCAACGACCTCGCCATCTCCGACCGCGACCCTGCCAAGCCTTCGCTGTGGGAAAGCGCGGAGAACCAGCGCAAGACCGTCGCGCTGTGGAAAAAGCTCGCTGCGCGCTACAGGGACGAGCCGTGGATCGGCGCCTATGACATGATCAACGAGCCCAACTGGAGCTTCGCGACGCCCGGCAAGGGCAATGGCTGCGACGAGACGGAAAGCAAGGGCGTCTGGGATCTGCAGCAGCGCATCACCGGGGCGATCCGCGAGGTCGACAGCAAGCATATGGTGATCGTCGAGGGCAATTGCTGGGGCAATAATTACAAGGGCCTGCCGCCAGCCTGGGACGCCAATCTGGCGATCAGCTTCCACAAATATTGGAACCGCAACGATCCCGCGAGCGTCAGCGCGATCGAGGAATTGCGCGACCGCTATAATCGTCCGGTCTGGCACGGCGAGTCGGGCGAGAACAGCAATGCCTGGTTCCGCGACGCCATCGCGCTGGTCGAGGGCGACGGGATCGGCTGGGCCTTCTGGCCGCTCAAGAAGATCGGCTTCAACCAGCCGCTCGAAATAGATCCCGGCCCGGGCTGGGCGAAGATCGTCGCGTGGGCGACCGGCAAGGGCCCGAAACCCGGCGCCGACGAGGCCTATGCCGCAATGATGCAGCTCGCCGAAAACAGCCGCTTCGACCGCAACATTCCCAAACCCGATGTCATCGACGCGATGATGCGCCAACCGCACGATTCGGCACCCGGGCCTTTCGCCGCGCGCCAGCTCGGCACTGCGCCGCTGACGATCCGCGCGGTCGATTATGACCTCGGCACCGCCGGGGTTGCCTATTCCGACACGGCGGACGCCAATTATCATGTCGCGACCGGCGGCGAGCGGACGCCGTGGAACAACGGCACCACCTATCGCAACGACGGGGTGGACATCGCCCGCGAGGCGGACGGGGCGCCCTATGTGAGCGATTTCGTCACCGGCGAGTGGATGCGTTACTCGTTCGACGCCGCGCAGGCGGGGCGCTGGACGGTAACCATCCGCGCACGCTCGGCGAAGGGCGGGCGGCTTGCCCTCGGCGACGACCAGATCGCGGTTCCCGCAGGCGCCGGCTGGCAGGAGCTGCGCGTATCCGCCCTCGCCCTGCCCGCCGGCGCCAGCGCCCTCACCCTGCGCGCGGTCGATTGCGGCGATTGCGAGGTTGCCGGACTCGCCCTCACGCCGGGCTGACGCTTCCCGCTTGGCAAGCCTGTGGACCTGCGCTAGCCTCCACTTAACGTTTACGTAAAGGGAGAGTGCTGCAATGGCCCGCGATCTCGACATTGTCGTTTATGGCGCGACCGGCTTTACCGGCCGCCTCGTCGCCGAATATCTGGCGCACCACTACAAGGGCCGGAAGGACGCCCCGAAATGGGCGATGGCGGGGCGCAGCCTCGAAAAGCTGGCCGAAGTGCGCGACCTGATCGGCGCCAGCGAGGAGACGCCGCTGATCGTCGCCGACGCGAGCGATCCTGCGAGCCTCGACAAGATGGCCGCGAGCACGAAGGTCGTGCTGACCACCGTCGGCCCCTACCAGCTTTACGGCAGCGAACTCGTCGCTGCCTGCGTCCGCGCGGGCACCGCCTATGCCGACCTGTGCGGCGAACCCGGCTGGATGCGCGAGATGATCGACGAGCATGAGGCCGCCGCCAAGGCGTCGGGCGCGCGCATCACCTTCTCGTGCGGCTTTGACTCGATCCCCTTCGACCTTGGCGTGTCGTTTCTGCAGGCCGAGGCGATCAGGCGCCACGGCAAGCCCGCGCCGCGCGTCAAGGGCCGCGTCCGCAAGATGGCGGGCGGCGCATCGGGCGGCACGATCGCGAGCCTGACCGAGACGCTGAAGGCCATCGCGAAAAAGCCCTCGCTCGCGCTGCTGCTCAGATCCTCCTTCGCGCTGACGCCGGGCTTCGAGGGGCCGTCGCAGCCGACCGGGCTCGTCCCCGAATATGACGGTGCGACCGGCACCTGGACCGCGCCCTTCGTGATGGCGCCGATCAACACCAAGAATGTCCACCGCACCAACTTCCTGCTCGGCCATCCGTGGGGCGACGATCTGGTCTATGACGAGATGGTGATGACGACGATCGGCGACGCCGGAAAGGCGATGGCCGAGGCGATGGCGAAGGCGAACCCCTTCGACCCGAGCATCAAGCCCGGCGAAGGCCCGAGCAAGGAAGAGCGCGAGAACGGCTTCTACGACATCCTCTTCATCGGCGAATATCCCGACGGCACAACCGTGCGCGCGAGCGTGCAGGGCGACCGCGACCCCGGCTATGGCTCGACGTCGAAGATGATTGCCGAGACGGGCATGGCGCTGCTCGAAAACAAGGGCGCGGGCGGCATCTGGACGCCGGGCGCGCTGCTCGGTCAGGCGCTGATCGAGCGGTTGACGGCGAACGCCGGACTGACCTTCCAGATCGAGGACTGATACCAGGATGACGAACTCCCCCAGCGCGCTCGACGCGCTGCTCTCCACGCTGCGCACCGAAGAGGGCGTCGCCAAGGTGCATATCGACGAAGGCTGGATGCAGGGCCGCACCGCCTATGGCGGGATCAGTTCGGCGGTCGCGCTGGCGGGAACGATGGCGCTCCACCCGACCGAAACGCCGCTCCGTTACGCGCAGATCAGCTTTGTGGGTCCGGTCGGCGGCGACTGCACCGTCGAAACCCGCGTGCTGCGCCAGTCGAAATCCTCGCTGTTCATCGACGCCGGCGTGTCGAGCGATCAGGGCTTCGGCACTGCCGCGGTCTTCGCCTTTTCGGGCGACCGGGCGAGCCATCTCGATCACAACCGGTTGTCGATACCCGATGCGCCCGCGCCCGAAACGCTGGAGCCCGTGCCCGACCATCATGCGCGCCCGTCATTCACGCGCCATTTCGACATGCGCCCGACGACCGGTCCGCGCTTTGCGTGGAAGAGCGACGTCGGCGAATATCTGACCTGGGTGCGCTTCGTCGAGGAACCGGCGTGCCATCCCGCGGTCGCGCTGCTTGCGATGGGCGACGCGCTTCCCCCGGCGGCGATGGCGCTGTTCAGCCAGTTCGGACCGATCAGCTCGATGAACTGGACGGTCAACATGCTGACCGGCACGCCCGAAACCGACGACGGCTGGTGGCTGCTGTCGGCCAAGACCGGCTATGCGCGCCACGGCCTGTCGGTGCAGGACATGATGCTGTGGAACCGCGCCGGCGAACCCGTGCTGAGCGGCAGTCAGGCGATCGCGATCTACGCCTGACAACGACCGGTTTCGGCGGGAATAAGACGTCGCCCCAGCTTTCGCTGGGGCGACGTTTTTCTCCAACGGCCACTCCCCACACCAGAGCAGAAGGTTCGGTCAACGCAGCCTGCGCCGCCCGCCCTACATCTGAAGCGGCAGCGCGATCACCGCGTCGAGCCCGCCGCCCGGACGGTTGCGCAAGGTCAGCGTACCACCCTCGCCGCTCGCGATCTCGCGCGCGATCGAGAGGCCGAGCCCGGCCCCGCCCGTGGCGCGGTTGCGTGACTGCTCGCCGCGCGCAAAGGGTTCGATCAGCGTCCTGATCTGCGCGTCGGTGAGGCCGGGGCCGTCGTCGGATACGGTGATCCGCACCGCATCTTCTGCGGTGGAAACCGCCAGGCGCGCGCGGACGCCATAGGCCAGGGCATTGTCGACCAGATTGCGCAGCGCCCGGCGCAGCAGCATCGGCCGCGCGAACACCACACCCGCCGCCGCCGTTTCGCCGAGGCTCACATCCTTGCCCTGCTCGCGATAATCGCCGGCGAGTTCGCCGACGAGCGCGCGAAGGTCGATCCGTTCCTGCGTCTCGGTCCCCGCCCCCGAACGCGCCAGCGCCAAGATATCCGACAGCATCGCCGTCATCTCGTCGATCGACGCGATCATCTTGTCGCGCAGCTGGTCATCGTCGACGCCTTCGACGCGGACGCGCAGGCTCGCCAGCGGCGTGCGCAGGTCGTGCCCGACCGCACCGAGCATCCGGTCCTTGTCCGAAAGCATCGTGGCGATCCGCGTGCGATAGGCGTTGAAGGCCGCGATCAGGTCGCGGACGTCCGACGGTCCCTCCTCCTCGAGCGGGGTCGTGTCGCGCAGCGCGGGATTGCCGCGCGCGGCACGCGTCAGGTCGCGCAGCGGCGCCGCGGCGCGATAGGCGATCACCATGATCGGGATCAGCAGCAGCAGATAGAGCGACAGCGTCTGCCACACGAGAAAACCCGACAGGCGATTCCCGCCGGCGGCGATGCGCGTGCGCACCGCAAAATAGCGGCCCTCGACCTTGGCGACGACAATGACCGCGCGCTCGGGAAAGGCGGTGCGGCGCAAAGCCTCGCGCCGCGGCAGGGCCCAGGCGTCGACCGATTCCGCGCCGATTTCGGTGTCGTTCAGCAGCCCGCTGACATAGCTCGCCAGCTCGGGCAGCCGCTTGGCTCCCGCCGGGAGTGGCGGCGGCGTGTCCGAAATGCGCAGCTTCTGCGCGCGCTCGCGCGCTTCCTCGTCCATCGGCGGACGGCGGAAATCGCCGCGCCGGTCGCGCTCGATCGCGTCGATGATCCGCGCGACCGCCATGCCGCCGCCATGCGCCAGCGTCTGCTGTTTCAGCCCGCGCGAGAGCAGCACGAAATTGATCGCCTGCGCGACGAACAGCATCACCGCCACCGCGAAGACGAGCTGCCCGACGAGGCTGCGGGGCCAGAGGCGCAGTTTCACGCGGCCGGTCCCATCCGCTTCACCTCGCAGGCGAGCGTATAGCCCCCGCCCCACACGGTCTTGACGAGCTGCGGATGCGCGGCATCGACCTCGATCTTCTTGCGCAGCCGGCTGACCAGATTGTCGATGGCGCGGTCGAAGATGTCGGCCTCGCGCCCGCGCACGAGATCGAGCAGCCGGTCGCGGCTCATCACCTGGCGCGGATGGCGGACCAGCGCGTGGAGCAGATGATATTCGCCCGACGATAGCGCGACCTCGCTCCCCGCCTCGTCGACCAGCACGCGCTCGACCTCGCGCAATACCCAGGGCCCGAAGGCATAGCTCGTCCCGCTGGTGTCGAGCGCGCGGCCGCCCGTCTGCGTCCGGCGCAGCACGGTGCGGATGCGCGCGACCAGTTCGCGCGGGTTGAAGGGTTTGACGACATAATCGTCGGCGCCGATCTCCAGCCCGATGATCCGCTCGGTATCCTCGGCGCGCGCAGTGAGCAGGATGACGGGAATGCTGCTCGTCTCGCGCAGGTGGCGGGTGAGCGACAGGCCGTCCTCGCCGGGCATCATGATGTCGCTGACGACCAGATCGACCGACCGCGCGCGCAGCACCGACCGCGCCTCGGCGGCGCTTGCGGCGTCGGTGACGGCAAAGCCCTGCGCGGTCAGATATTCGCCCAAAGGCTCGCGGATCGACGGCTCGTCGTCGATCAGCAGGATGCGCGGCCTATCGCTGTCGGTCATGGAATTTCCGTCACAAAACTGGTTCGCCCACCGGCCACGGGGACCGATGGGCGATAGCTGGCAGGGACCGGCGACAAAGGCAATGCCGGGAGGGGTAGGGCCGGCCTGTTCGCCGAAGCCCCTGCCAAATGGCTTATTCGCCAGCCGGAGCAGCCGGAGCCGCACCGCCGCGCTTGGCACGCCATGCGCCGCGCTGCGCCTGCCGTTCTTCGGCGGTAACCTGACCGTCCTTGTTCGCGTCGGCCGCGTCGAAGCGCGCGAGTGCCGCGGTCTGGAACTCGGCCTGGCTGATCGCCTTGTCGCCGTCGGTATCGGCCTTGCCCAGCATCATGCCGTGATGGCCGCCGCGCTTGCCGTGATGACCGCGCATACCGCGCTTGCCTTCACCGGCGTCGGCGCGCTTTTCGCCGCGTTCGGCCCGCTTGGCGGCGCGATCGGCGCTATGCTGGTCCCATTCGGCCTTGCTGATGCTGCCGTCCTTGTTCGCATCGAGGCCGTCGAACAGCTTCGCGCGCAATTCGGTCCGCTGCGCGGCGCGGTCGGCGGCGTCGAGCTTGCCGTCCTTGTTCGCGTCCATGCGGGCGAACATCTGGGTCGCCTTGGCCTCTGCCTCGGCGCGGGTCACGGTCGCCTTGCCGTCGGCACCCGGGGCGGCGAGAACGGGCACCGCGATCAGCGCGGCACCCAGCGTCAAAAGCGAAATCTTCTTTTTCACCTGGTGAACTCCTTGTCATGGGGCCGGGGGGGCCTCGATGAAGCGGTTCTAGGGGCGACTTGTCCCAGTCCGTTGCCGGATGGACGAAAATTTGTCGCAAAATGTCGCATAAAGGCCGCGCCGTTCATCCCGGCGCAAGTCGCGGGGCCAATTTTTCCAGGGCCGAAAAAGAGTAAGCCCCGTCGCATTTCTGCGGCGGGGCTCCCTAGGTCCGTCCGAAGACAGGACCATATTCCACCTTCTCTTTCGATCCAGTAGATTCAAGAAACGCTCCGGCTTGCCGGTTGGTTGCATCCCGGGCGCTTTTTTTTCGCCTAGGCGATTTTTTTGCCGGCAAACACGCCCATGATGACGAAGAGCGCGACGAACGCCAGGCCGACGAAGAACAGGATTTTCGCAATTCCCGCTGCCGCGCCCGCAACGCCGCCAAAGCCGAGAACAGCGGCGATCAGCGCGATTACCGCAAAGACAAGGGCCCATTTGAACATCTGACTTCTCCTCAACGCCCGTCGGTTCAGCGGAGCCATGGATGCGCGGCGACGCATTCCGAAGCGGCGCAACCGCGCTGCTTCGGCCGGTGACCGGCTGGTCGCCAACCATATTTTGCTGAATTTCGACTGTGGCTATGCAACGACAGGCATCGCAGAAAGTTCCCCCGGCGCCCGGAATGTCAGAGTCACGCGGGTCCCCGGTTCCGCGTCGTCGATCGCCATTTTTCCCTTGTGCAGCGCGACGATCGCGGCGACCAGCGCCAGTCCCAGCCCCGTACCCGGCTGCGCCGAGGGCAAACGGAAGAAGCGCTCGGTAACGCGCTCGCGAGAGGCGGCGGGAATACCCGGCCCGCTGTCGGTGATCACGATCCGGCAGACACTGTTTTCCTCGGTCGCGGCGAGGCCGATCACGGCGCCCGACCCGCCATATTTGATCGCATTGTCGAGGAGGTTCGACACCGCCTGGAAGATCAGGTTCGGATCCGCCTCGATCGACAATCCGGGCGCGATGCGGCTTTCGATCCGCTGGCCGCGCGCCTCGGCGTCGGGGGCATGGAACTCGGCCGCATCGGCAAGCAAGGTCGTCAGATCGACCGGCTTCACCCCCGCCAGATGCCGCCCGCTTTCGATCCGCGCGATGCGCAGCAGGGCGTCGAAGATCGACTGCAGCCGCTCGGCCTCGTGCACCGCCTGTTCGGTCAGGCGCGCGCGCTCCTCTTCATCGCTCGCCATCCGCAGCTCGTCGAGGTCGGCGTGCAGCCGCGCGAGCGGGGTGCGCAGTTCGTGCGCCACATTGTCGGAGACGCGGCGCACCGATTCGACCGATTCCTCGATGCGGCCGAGCATCATGTTCAGCGTTTCGGCAAGCTCGTCGAAATCGTCGCCGGTGCCGCGGAGCGGGATGCGTTCGGTCAGCCGCCCCGCCATCACGCGCCGCGCGGTCTGCGTCACCGCGTCGATGCGCCGTCCGATCGCACGACTCATCGCGAGGCTGCCGCCGATCGCGAGCAGCGCCGCGATCACGATCAGCCAGGCCGATCCGATCGTGAAGAGCTCGTCGCGGTCGTCGATCTCCTCGACGTCGCGCCCGACGATCAGGCGCGCTCCGTCGCCGAGCCGCCGTTCGATCACCAGCGCCTCATAATCCTCTTCCTGCCCTTCGCGGTACACGTCGGCTTCGAGCAGCGTCCAGCGCGCGATCGGCTTTTCGGGCCAGCTCGGCAAATTGGCCGATATCGTCCGCCCGTCGGCGGACACGAGCGCGTGGAAGGCGCGTTTCGGTCCCGTTGCCTGCCGCGCCTCGAGCGCGCGGACGAGCGCATCGCGACCGCCGCCCTTGTCGATTGCGGTCAGGCTTCCTGCCTCGGCCCGCACGCGCTGCGCCTCGTCGAGCAGCGGCTGATACACGCCGATCCAGTAGGCGGCGGCGAACATCAGCGCGGTCGAGGTCAGGAACAGCGCAACATAAATCAACCCCAGCCGCAGCGTCAGGCTGCGCGACAGGCGAGCGCCGCGCGCCAAGGTCAGGCCGCCCGCATCATATAGCCGGTGCCGCGCACCGTGTGGATCAGCGTCGCGGCGAAGCCACGGTCGACCTTTTGCCGCAGGCGGCTGACATGCTGGTCGATGATGTTGGTCTGCGGGTCGAAATGATAGTCCCACACATGTTCGAGCAGCATCGAGCGCGTGACCACCCGCCCCTCATTCTTCGCGAGATAGGCGAGGATGCGGAATTCGCGCGCGGTCAGGTCGACGGGCTTGCCGCCGCGCCGCACGACATGGCCGAGCAGGTCGATCTCGAGATCGCCGATGGCAAGCTTCGTCTCGGCAACGATTGCCGGGCCGCGCCGGCTGAGCACGTCGATGCGCGCCAGCAGTTCGGACATGGCGAAGGGCTTGGTCAGATAATCGTCGCCGCCCGCGCGCAGGCCCGCGACGCGCTCGTCGACCTCGGCGAGCGCCGAGAGGATCAGGACCGGCGTCGCATCGCCGGTCGCGCGGATCGTCTGGACGATCGTCAGCCCGTCGACATTCGGCAACATGCGGTCGACGACGATCAGGTCATAGGTCTCGGCCGCGGCCCGCAGCAACCCGGCGCGTCCGTCGCTCTCGATATCGACGAGATGCCCGGCGGCCTTCAACCCCTTGCCGATATGCTCCGCGACGCGGGCGTCGTCCTCGATCACCAGGATATGCATCGCTTCCCCGTTAGAGCCTGGCGCGCCGCGCCGCCATCGCTTCCGCGAACATGACGAAAAACAAATGATCGCGCCATCGGTCCGGCAGACGCGCCTGCCAATGCTCCGTCCGACGGACAAAAGGAGCGGTCGTGGCGCGGGCAGTCAAAAGAAGCGAACAGATGGCGGCGCCGGCAGCGGCGCAGGCGGTCAGGCTGTCGATCTTCGATCTCGACCGGACGCTGACGATCCTGCCGACCTACACGCCGTTCCTCTTCTTCGCGGCGCGCAGCCGGGCGCCGTGGCGCCTGCTGCTGCTGCCGCTGCTGCTGCCGGTCGCCATTCTCTATGCGCTGAAGCTGGTGCCGCGGCGGGTGATGAAACAGGCGATGCACCGGATCGCGCTGGGCGGGGCTCTGCCCGAGCGCGACGCGGCACGGATCGCCGACCGTTTCGCCCGCCGTCTCGTCGAAAGCGGCCTCCATGCCGAGGGCGTCGCGCTGATCGACCGCGAGCGCCGGGCGGGCCGGCGGATCGTCCTCGCGACCGCGGCGCCGCATTTCTACACCGCGGCGCTCGCACGGCGGCTCGGCATCGCCGACGTCGTCGCCAGCCCGTCGCGCTGGAAGGGCGGCTGCCTCGTTCCCGCAATCGATGGCGCCAATTGCTATGGCGCGGACAAAAGGCGGATGGTCGAGGCGTTCCTGCACCGCGCCGGCATCGACCGCGGCGCGGCGCATATCCGCTTCTATTCGGACCATGCGTCGGACCTGCCGCTGTTCGAGCTTTGCGACGAGCCGGTGGCGGTCAATCCGTCGCGCAAGATGGCGGCCATTGCGACGGCGCGCGGCTGGCCGGTGCTCGACTGGCGGCGGAGCTGATCCGGTGCGCATCGGGTTTCTCTTTAACCATCATGGCGGCCACCAGGTCGCGCACGCGCTGCCCGTGGCGCTGCAGCTCCGGCGGCAGAACCGTCATGCCGAGGTCAGCGTGCTCGTCTCCGAAGGCAGCGAGCGCGAGGTGCGCCGTCTCGTCGACGCACACGACGGGCCTGCGCCCGAGATCGTCCGGCTGCGCCCGCCCTCGGCCCTGGCGCGCGCCGCCAACCGGGCGAGCGGGCGCGCAATCCCCGCCGACATCGTCTCGTCGCTGCACCGCAATCTCGACCGCTTCCGCAAGCTCGACGCGCTCGTCGTGCCCGAAAAAACGTCGCTGCTGCTGAAATCGCTGTTCGGGCTGAAGTCGCTGAAGCTCGTCCACACCCGCCACGGGGCCGGCGACCGCGCGATCGGGTTCGACAAGGCGAGCGGCCGGTTCGACCTGGTCCTGTTGTCGGGCGAGAAGATCCGCGACCGGCTGGCGCAGGCCGACCTGCTCAAGGACGACGGGCATGCGATCGTCGGCTACCCGAAGTTCGACATGGCGCCGCCGAAACATCCACGACTGTTCCCGAAGGACCGGCCGACCGTCCTCTACAACCCCCACCCCTCGCCCGCGCTGTCCTCCTGGTATCGCATGGGGCCGCAGATTCTCGACTGGTTCGCGAAAAGCGACAAATACAACCTGATTTTCGCGCCCCACGTCATGCTGTTCAAAAAGCGCGTCACCGCGTCGCTGTCGCCCTTCGCGCTCGGCTGGAACCTTGGCCCGCGCCCCGAGCATCATGACCATGACCATATGCTGATCGACACCGGAAGCGCGGCGAGCCTCGACATGACCTATACCGATACCGCCGACATCTATCTTGGCGACGCGAGCAGCCAGGTCTATGAATTCATTCGCCGGCCGCGCCCCTGCATCTTCCTCAACCCGCGCGGCCTGCCGTGGCAGGGCAATCCCGATTTCGCGCACTGGCGCGCCGGGCAAGTGGTCGGCTCGATCGACGAGCTGGATGCCGCGCTCGCCGCGGTGCCGCAACTCGCGCCCGACATGCGCAAGCGGCAGGAAGATATGTTCCGCTACAGCTTCAGTCTCGACGAGCGCCCGTCTTCGGAGCGCGCGGCGCGGGCGATCCTCGACTTTCTGGAGCGCGCATGACCGCCATGCCCAACAGCCCGCCCGCGCCGTCGCCGCTGGCGGCCTTCCTCGATTACGGCGTGAAGAAGACGCTCCACAAATGGCTCGTGCGGGCGCGCTACGCGCTGTCGGCGGGCGACGACGGCGACGTCGTGACGTCGCGCTATGGCATCAGGATGCGCGCCAATCCCGCCGACCGGACGTTCCAATATTGCCGCCACGCGACCTACGGCCATGTCCTGTCGGACTTCCTCGCCGGGCAGGATCATCCCTTCGTCTTCGTCGACATCGGCGCGAACCAGGGGCTCTACAGCCTGCTCGCCGCGCGGAACCCGAATTGCGCCGCGGCCATCGCCTTCGAGCCGGTGTCGCGGACCTTCGAGCTGCTGCAGGACAATATCGCGCTCAACGGCGTCAAGCAGAAGGTCCGGCCGGTGCGCGCGGCGGTCTCGCTTCATTCGGGCCGGGCGACGATCGCCGCCGATGCGCGGCACAGCGGCACCGCGAGTCTGCGCAGCGACGGAACGGCAGATGCCGCGGGCGAGGAGATCAGCATTCTCGGCATTGCGGGGGTCGATGCCTTGATCGAAGCTTCGCTGCCGCTGATCGTCAAGATCGACGTCGAGGGGCATGAGGAAACCGTCGTCGAGGCGCTCGCGCAATCGGCGCACCTGCCGCGGATCGCCGCCGTCTTCTATGAGGTCGATGCGCGCTGGACCGACGCGGCGAGGATCGAGGCTACGTTGCGCGCCGCGGGCTTCACCCGCTTCGACCGTTTCGGCTTCGGCCGTCACTACGACCTGCTCGCGCAGCGCTGAGCGCGTAGCACGCGCCGGCGTTACGGACCCGCCGCCCCGTCTCCGTCTTGCAGTCGAACCCCGAAGGTGGAGCGACGATGCAGACCGTAATTTTGGCAGGCGGGCTTGGCAGCCGGCTGGGCGAGGAAACCGCCGTCAAACCGAAGCCCATGGTGGAAATCGGCGGCATGCCGATCCTGTGGCATATCATGAAGATCTATTCGTCCTGCGGATTCAACGACTTCGTTATCTGCCTCGGCTACAAGGGCTATCTGATCAAGGAATTCTTCGCCAATTATTTCCTCCATACGTCCGACGTCACGATCGACCTGCGCAACGGCAACGGGATGGAGGTGCATTTCGCGCGCAGCGAGCCGTGGCGGATCACGCTGGTCGAGACCGGCGCGAACACGATGACCGGTGGCCGCCTCGCCGCGATCCGGCAGCATCTCGACCCCGACGAGCCCTTCTGCTTCACCTATGGCGACGGCGTCGCCGACATCGACATCGCCGACCTCGTCCGCTTTCACAAGACGCACGGGCTGCGCGCCACGGTGACCTCGGTCGCACCGCCGGGCCGCTTCGGCGCCCTCGCCTTCGACGGCGATCGCGTCACCGATTTCCGCGAAAAGCCGGTGGGCGACGGAGGCCAGATCAACGGCGGCTTCTTCGTCGCCGACCCGTCGGTGCTCGACCTGATCGACGGCCCCGACACGGTGTGGGAAGCGGGGCCGCTCGAAAGCCTGGCGCGCGGCGGCGAGCTGATGGCCTATCGCCACGACGGTTTCTGGCAGCCGATGGATACGCTGCGCGACAAGAATTTCCTCGAGGATCTGTGGAACAAGGACGACGCGCCGTGGAAGCTGTGGTGACCTGCGCCGGGGCGCCCTGGGCCGGGCGCCGCGTGCTGGTAACCGGGCACACCGGGTTCAAGGGAAGCTGGCTGAGCCTGTGGCTGCACAGTCTGGGTGCGAAGGTCACGGGCTTTGCCCTGCCCGCGCCAACCGCGCCGAGCCTGTTCGCCGCCGCGCGGATCGACGAGCTGGTCACGCATGTCGAGGGCGATGTTCGCGACGCCGCCGCGCTGCACCGCGTGGTCGAGGACAGCGCGCCCGAAGTGATCTTCCACCTCGCCGCGCAGCCGCTCGTCCGCCTGTCCTACCGCGAGCCGGTCGAGACCTATGCCGCCAATGTGATGGGCACCGTCCACCTGCTCGACGCCGCGCGCCGCGTGGCGGGCGTCAGGGCGATCGTCGCGGTCACCAGCGACAAATGCTACGAAAACCGCGAATGGATCTGGCCGTATCGCGAAAGCGATCCGATGGGCGGGCACGACCCCTATAGCAGCAGCAAGGGCTGCGCCGAGCTCGTCGTGTCGGCGTGGCGCAATTCCTTTTTCGCCGAGAGCGGCCCACTGCTCGCCTCGGCGCGCGCGGGCAATGTGATCGGCGGCGGCGACTGGGCCGACGACCGGCTGGTCCCCGACCTGATCCGCGCGCTGATCGCTGGCGAGGCGCCGGTGATCCGCTCACCCGCTTCGGTGCGCCCCTGGCAGCATGTGCTCGAGGCGCTCCACGGCTATATCCTGCTCGCCGAACGGCTGCTCGCGAACGAGCGCGCCTTTGCCGACGGGTGGAATTTCGGGCCGTCGGACGAGGATGCGCGGCCGGTGTCGTGGATCGTCGACCGGCTGCAGCGCCATTGGGGCGCGGCAACGTCGGCGCTCGCCGATCACGGGCCGCAGCCGCACGAGGCGAATTTGCTCCGGCTCGACAGCTCGAAAGCGCGCGCCTTGCTCGGCTGGCAGCCGCGGCTACCGCTCGACACCGCGCTCGGCTGGATCGCCGAATGGCACAAGGCGCTGGCGGCCGGCGGCGATGCGCGCGCGCTGACGCTCGGCCAGATCGCGCGCTTCACCGAGAGCCGTTAGCCGAGCAGCCCCGCCGTCTGCGCGAGCACCCACAGGCCGATCAGAAGGAACAGCGCAGCGGCGACCAGCCGAACCTTCGCAAGATCGACGCGCCTCAGCAGCTCGTTGCCGAGGAAGATCGCGGGGACATTGGCGATCATCATGCCGAGCGTCGTGCCCGCCGTGACCGCGACGACATTGTGATATTGCGCGCCGAGCGCGATCGTCGCGACCTGCGTCTTGTCGCCCATCTCGACGAGGAAGAAGGCGACCAGCGTCGTCACGAACGCGCCGAAGCGCGGCTTCGGCGCCTCGTCATCGTCGAACTTGTCGGGGATCAGCGTCCACGCCGCCATCGCGACGAACGACAGGCCGATCGCATAACGGAAGACCGGGCTGTCGAGGAAGGCCGCAGCCTGCGCGCCGAGCAGCGCGGCGAGCGCATGGTTGGCGAGCGTCGCGACGAGAATGCCGAGGATGATCGGCAGCGGCCGCTGGAACCGCGTCGCGAGCAGGATCGCGAGCAGCTGCGTCTTGTCGCCGATTTCGGCGAGCGCGACGACCGCGGTCGACGTGAACAGGGCTTCCATGCAAAATACTCCGGGCCGGGCGGCAAGCGAACTCCAACGGACATCGCGCCTTGCCGCCCGGCCGGGTCGGAAGGTTCGATGCCATTGGTCTCGCCCAAACGGTATCCCGTTTCCACCGCACCACGGCCTCTCGACCGAGTATGTTGACGCGGCGGCCCGTCGCGAACGACGGCTGGCTACTCCCCAGATGACGGGGGCGCGTTAGACGGCCTGGCCGCGTCTGGCAAGGGTTTCGATGATCGCGTATCGGCACCCGCCGCCCGGGCCGCCGCATCGGCCTCGGCGATGCTGGCGTCCATCGCCTTGGCGCGCGCCTCGATTTCCTTCGCCGCCTTGTCATAGCGTTCGTCGAACGCGGGCTCGCCGTTGCACGCGGCGAGGAGCAGGAACGGCGGGACCAACAGCGCGCGCATCAATAATCCTTGCGGTAACGGATGCTGAGGTTCGACTGGCCCGAACCGCCCGCCTGGCTGAGGATCGACAGCGCACGCGTCAGGCTGATCTCGAGCTGGGTCGCGGTATAGCCCTTCCCGTCGGTGATGACCTCCAGATAGATGTCCTTCGAGATATATTGGCCAGCCGCGATCGCGGTGCCGCGCCCTTCGGTGTCGTCGGCGCCCAGCACGCGCAGCCGGTCGATGCCCGCCGCCGACTGCAGCGCGCCGAGCGGACTGAGCCCGCCACTGCCGCGCAGCGCATTGAGCGACGAGGCGAGCTGCACCGCCTGCAGCGGCGACAGCTCGGTAATCGAATCGCCGAACAGGATGCGCGACACGATCTCGTCCTGCGGCAGACCGGGAATGCTGGAGAAAGTGATCTGCGGATTCTGTGCGCGGCCCGACACGTTGACGTTCACCGTCACCGTCTCGATCGTATCCGACGCGAGCAAGCGGATCGCCGGGTCATAGGCGTCGCCGGTCGGGAAGGTGATACGCCCTTCCTGCAATTCGAAGCTGCGCCCCGCGAAGCCCAATGTGCCGCGCACCAGCTCGATCTCGCCGGTGACGCGCGGCGCTTCGGTCGTGCCCTTCAGCGTGACGTCGGCCTGCCATTCGGATTCGAGCCCCATGCCGCTGACATAGATTTCATCGCCCGCGCGCAGGCGGATATCGAGGCGGATGAGGTCGAACAGGCTGCCGCCGACCGCCGCGAGCCCGTCGCCGCTGATGCGCGGCCAGCCCGCCGCGGGCTTGCGGCGCACGCCGGTCAGCACGGGCACCTGCACCGCACCCTCGCGCACGATGCGATAGCGTGTTTCGGGAAGGCGCAGGTCGCCCGACAGCAGCGCGGTCTGTCCCGCGACCTTTTCGAGCGTCAGATTGCCCGTCGCGCGCGCGGCGATATTGTCGCTGCGCGCGAGCCGCGCATTGTCGAGCGTCGCGGCGATGCTCATCGGATAGCCGTCGGCCTGCGACAGGCTGACATAGCCCTTGGCGGTGACCGTGCCGTCGCCCGCACTGGCATTGAGCTGCTCGATCTCGAGCCGGTTGCCGGTGAAACGACCGTTCACGGCCATGTTGGTCAGCCGCGTGCCATAGGTCTGGTTCTCGTAAACCATGTCCTTGCCGCGCACGACACCCTCGAGGCAGGGATCGAACAGGCGGCAGCTGAAGTCGGCGGCGACCGCGATCGGACCCGACACATGCTGGTCGGCGGGACCGAAGAAGGAATAAAGTGTGTCGGCCGGGCCGTTGTAGCGGACGCCGCCGCCGAGCGGCGCCGCCTGCAGCCGGGTCGTCCAGTCGCCCGCACCGGGGCCGAGCGGGCGCAGCGACGCCTGCATCCGCCCGATCACCGTGCCGCGCTTGCGCATCACCGCGCGCGCCTCGCCGCCGTCGCTGAGCAGCTTGCCCGCCACATTGACATCGACCGGCTGGCTGACCGACGCGGCGGTGGTGCGCGTGAAGCCGGTGATCGTCAGCCGCGCGTCGGCGCGCGGGAAGGCGTCGGCATTGGCCTGCTCGAAATCGAGGCTGCCCGTCGCGCGGCCGCCGAGGCCCATGTCGGGATAGACGGCGTTGAGGATCGCCATGTTGACGCGGTCGAGGCGGCTCTGGATCATGATGCCCTCGCCAAAGCGTCCGGCGATCCGGGCGTTGCTGCCGCGCCCGAAGTTGACCGTCGTCGGGAGCAACTCATAGCCGTCGGCGCCCGGAACGATCCGCGCCGGCGAGGTGGTGCGGAAATTGATCCCGGTCGCACGGCCCTGCACCGAGGCGCGCCACAATTCGGGCTTCAGATCGGCGTTGGCGGCGATGCGGAAGGGCACGCCGCTCGTCCCTTCGACGAGCGCCTGCGCCTGGCCGGCGCCGTTCTGATAGTCGATCTTCACGCGGCCGACCGCGATGTCGTAGCTGCGGATACGCGTCTGCGCGACCTGGATGTCGGCGACGATATGCGGCTGGTCATAGAGTATCACGTCGGCATCGACGACCGCCGCGCCGACCGCGAGCTTTGCTGGTCCCGGCAGCACGACATTGTTCGCGCGCACATTGATCGCCGCGGCCTGATATTGGCCCGCGGCGCTCAGCCGGACGAGCCCGCCGAGCCCCTGCCCCGATGCGTCGAGCTGGCCGGTAAAGGGACCGGCGGCGCTCTGCACGAGCCGCCCCTTGAAGCCGATGCCCGACAAGTCGCCGCGCTCGATGTCGATCGTCAGCGGCCCGGCGGCGGTCAGCAGGACGACGTCGGCGGCGAGCGGACCATAATCGGTGTCGCCCGTCGCGGCGAGGCGATAGCCGTTCGGCGCGCCGTTGATGCGCGCGACGAGGTTGGCGAGCCCGATGCCGAGCCCGGGGCGTTCGGCGGTCACCACCGCGCGCGGGTCGCTGATCGTACCGGCGAGCTGGACGCCGACGGGGCCGTAATCGGTCGAATGCGCGCGCGCGGTCAGCCGGATCTGGCCGTTCGGCGCATAGCTGCCCTGCCCGCCCGTTACCCTGAGCCGCGGCGCCGAAAGCCGCAGGCCGGAGAAGCGGACGATGCCGTCGGTGCCGTAGCGCACATCGCTCGATGCCGTCGCATTGCCGCCGAGAAAATCGCGGACGCCCGAATTGAAGAGTTGCGTCGAGCGCGCGCGGACGCGCCCGGCGATCTCGAACCCGCCGCGCGGCGCGGTCTTGAGGTCGGCATCGGTGTCGATGTCGAAGATGCCGACGCTTTCGATGCGGTAATTGTTGATCCGCCCGTCGATCGCGCCGGTATAGAAGCCCTTGTTCATGTCGGCGACGAGGATCGCTTTCGCGTCGATGCGCGGCGAACGCAGGCGCAGATTGTCGCTGAGAATCCGGCCATTGCTATAGGCGAGA
Source organism: Sphingopyxis sp. (assembly GCA_013821905.1). GTDB lineage: Bacteria > Pseudomonadota > Alphaproteobacteria > Sphingomonadales > Sphingomonadaceae > Sphingopyxis. Next base: position 18,149 of record PNJO01000016.1, read on the forward strand.
TCGCCGTCGAGGCGCACGGCGACGAGCGTGCCGCCGGCTGCCGTATCGAGCCCGCGAATGCGCGCAGCGCGGCCCGCGACCGGGATCAATATCTGGTCGGCATCGACCCGCGCCTTGCCCGCGAGCGTCAGCCCCTCGACGACGATGTCGTTGACCGCGAGGCTGTTGGCATTCGCCTGATAGGCGACGGTCGGCAGCGCGAAGGCCCCGTCGAGCGTCGCGGTCGCGCGCAGCCCGTTCGCGCGCAGCGCCGGCGCGACCGCACTTGGGCGCAGGATGTTGAGCGCGACCTGCAACCCCTCGTAGCGATTGTCGCCGAGATCGACGCCGCCGCTGATGCCGAGGCGCATCGCATCGGATGCTACGCGCCCGTCGATATCGGCCTTGCGCTCGGAGAGCCTGGCGGTGAGGTCGATCGCGGTTTCGGCGCCGAGCAGTCCCGCGACCGGACCGGTGAACAGCCGCGAGGCCTGCGCCGTGCCCTTGGCCGCGAAGCTGCCGTCGCGGCCGGTAAGCGCCAGCCGCGCCAGCGGGCCGGCGCCCAGATTGGCGGTCAGATTGCCGTTCCAGGCCTTCCAGTCGCCGCGCCCGTCGAGCTTCGCGGTCAGCGTCTCCTTGAAGCCGCCCATCGCCGCGAGCACGCCGCCCTGCGGCGCGACGATATCGGCGGTCATCGCCAGCCGGTTCGCCTCGGGCACCGCGTCGAGCACGAGTTTGAGCGTATCGCCCTCGCCGCCCCCGCCGCCGATCGTCCGTGCGTCGGCGGTGATCTGCGCGCGGCGGTCGGCGATCGCGACCTTGCCGCTGAGCGTTGCGACCTGCCGCTCGCCCGCCACGGCGGGTTCGAAGACGAAGCGGTCGACGCGCAGCAGGCCGACGTCGATGTCGATGTCGGGAAGCAGCGGCTCGCCGGTGTCGGGCACCGGCTTGAACGCCGGTATCTTCTCCATCACCAGCGTCTTGGCTGTAGCCGATCGCACGTCGATATGGTTGGAAAGATAGGCGAAAGGCCGCCAGTCGACGCGCAGCTCGGGCGAGCGCAGGAAAACGCCCTTCGGATCGGACAGGGTGAAGTCGCGGATGACCATCGCGCCATAGATCGACCCGTCGAGCCGGCCGATCCCGATCTTCATCCCGTTCTCGAACTCATATTTCTCGACCTGGGTGACAATGAAGCGCCGGCCCGCGTCGCTGTTGAGCCCGACGAGGAAGATCGCGACGAGCACGACCAGCCCGAACAGCGCGATCCCCACCCATTTGAGGGCCCGCAGCGGCCAGGACGCTTTGGCCGGCGGCGTTTCGCTGTCGCGGACGATGGCCTCCTCTGCCGCCATCAGAAGGCCTGCCCGATCGAGACATAGACGCTGATCTTCGCCTCACCGGGCTGCCGGTCGATCGGCGTCGCGACGTCGAGGCGCATCGGCCCGAAATTGGTGTAGAAACGCCCGCCGATGCCCGCGCCGAAGCGCAAATTGTCGAAGGTCGGGGTCGATCCGCGATAGACCTGGCCCGCGTCGAGGAAACCGACGATGCCGAAATTGCCGAAACGGTAACGCGCCTCGAACGCCGCCTCGTTGACGCTGCGTCCGCCGATCGGGTCGAGATCGGGGTCCTTCGGCCCGAGCTGCTGATAGCCGAAGCCGCGCACCGAGCCGCCGCCGCCCGCGTAAAAGCGCCGCGACGGCGCGAGCCGCTCGCGCGCCGCGCCGAGGATCGACCCCACGCGCACGCGCCCGGCGAGGACGATGCTGTCGGTCACCGGATAATAGCCGCTGACGTCGAGGCGCGTGCGCGCATAGGGCGAGAAACGCCCGGCAAGCGAGCCCTCGGGCTGCACGACCGCGGTCACGCGGAAACCCTTGGTCGGGTCGAGCAGGCTGTCGGTGCGGTCGAACCCGACCTGCCCGGTCAGCCCGAGAATCGTGTAGAAATCGCGGTTGCGCCTTCCGAGGTCGAAATCATAATCGTCTTCGCTCGTCGCGATCAGTTCGGCGCCATAGGCATAGGTCAGCTTCTTCTGCCAGATCGGCGTCGAATCATAGCTGACGCGCACCCCGACGCGGCCCGTCATCGCCTCGAACGCGTCATAATTGCTGCGCGTCAGTTCGCTGACCAGTTCGAAGGTCCGGTCGCGACGCCCCGCGTTCGAGCGGCGCAGCGTCACGCCGACGCTCTGTTCCTGCGTGCCGATGACCGCGCGCCCGATCAGCGCGCCTTCGGGCGGAAAGAGATTGCGGTGCGTCCAGCTTCCCTCGAGCCGCAATCCTTCGCCCGTGCCATAGCCCGCGCTCGCGGCAATCGTGCGCGGCGGGCCCGCCTGCTGCGTGACCAGCATCGTCACATATTCGGTGTCGTCGCCCGCGCTCTCGCCGGTGCGCTGCGGCTCGGCGGCGACGGTCGCGAACAGCCCGGTCGCGACGAGCGCCTGCCGCAGATCGTCGACCATGCGGCTGTCGTAGAGGTCGCCGCGCTTGAAGCGCGCGAGCACCTCGACATGCCCGGCATCGAAGGCGAGTTCGCCGTCGGTCTCGATATTGCCGAAGCGCGCGCGCGGGCCGATGTCGACGGGCAGCGTATAGACGCCACCGCCCGTCGCACCGTCGAGCAGGATGTCGCGTTGCCCGACCTTGGCGAAGGGATAGCCTTCCTCGGGCAGCTTGAGCGCGATCGCCGCCTCCGCCCCCTGGACACGCTGGGCGACGATCGGTTCGCCGATCGCGAGCGGGAAATTGTCGGCGATCAGCGTCGGCGGAACCGTCGGCTTTGCGTCGAGGACGATGTCGGAGAAAGTGTAGCGCTGCCCGGGCACGACGTCGATGATCGCGGTCAGCGGCTGCCCGCGGCCCTGCCGGTCGATCCGCGTCGACACCTGCGCGTCATAATAGCCCTCGGACGCAAGGATGCGCCGCATCAGATCGCCGTCGGCGGTCAGCCGCGCGCGCACCATCGCCGCATTGTCGCCCTTGCCATCGCCGGCATAAAGCGCCGACAGATCGCCAAACAGGTCGGCAAGGTCGATGTCGGTGCTGTCGTCGGCGGCGTCGAGCCCGTTGACCTGGACGCTATAGGCGACGCTGACATTCTCGCGGTCGGCTTCCTCTTCGGCGAACACCACCGGCTCAACGTTAAAAGTCTCGATCGGCGGCAGCGGCGCCGCGAGTTCGGCGTCGTTGATCGGCGCATCGCCGATCGCTTCCACCGCATCGCCGTCGGCAAGCGCGGGAACCGGCACGCCGTCGACCTCCGGCGTTCCGGCACCCGCCGTCGTGTCGGCCGCTTCATTATCGTCGGTCTTTGCGGCTTCCGCCGCCTGGCGCTGCTCGAATTCGGCGATCGATTCGAGCGGCCGGTCGAGCTCGGCGTCATTTTCGGCGTTGATCGGCGGGATCGCCTTTTCGAACTCCTCGTCGGTGATGATCGGAGCGACTTCGGGCAGCTGTGCTTCGGGCGGCGGCGGGGTCGGCGCGGCGATGGGGTCGAGTGCCGGGGTCGCGGGAGCCGGAGCGGCCTCCTGCGGCGGTCCCGCCTGCTGCGCCGCGGCGGACGCCGTCCAGCCCAGCGCCAGACAGGAAGCGGACAGCAGCGACAGGCGCAGGAAAGACTGCGGCAAGGGGCGCTTCTGATCGCGAGACAGGTCCGTTTTCCGCATTTGCCCTCAGCCGTTGGGCGCTTGTGGCTCGCAAGCCGTGAGGGCGCAACCCGATTTTCCCTTTGCCGGACTTAACTCCCCGAAATTGCTGCGGTTCCGCGCAAAGGCGGCTTAGCTGTCGGCGCCGAACAGGTCGCGACTGTAAACTTTACCGGCAACATCGGCCAGTTCGTCGGTGACGCGGTTGGCGATGATGACGTCGGCTTCGGCCTTGAAGGCGGCTAGATCGCGGACGACGCGCGAGTTGAACAGATGCTCCTCGGTCAGCAGGGGCTCATAGACGATCACCTCGACGCCCTTGGCCTTGATGCGCTTCATCACGCCGAGAATGCTGCTCGCGCGGAAATTGTCCGAACCCGCCTTCATCGCGAGCCGATGGATGCCGACGACGCGCGGGTTGCGCTTCAGCACCTCCGACGCCACGAAATCCTTGCGCGTCGTGTTCGAGGCAACGATCGCCTGGATCAGATTCTGGGGCACGTCCTTGTAATTGGCGAGCATCTGCTTGGTGTCCTTGGGCAGGCAATAGCCGCCATAGCCGAAGGACGGGTTGTTGTAGAAATGACCGATCCGCGGATCGAGTCCGACCCCTTCGATCACCTGGCGCGAGTCGATGCCGTGCGTCGCGGCGTAGGTGTCGAGTTCGTTGAAGAAGGCCACGCGCATCGCGAGATAGGTGTTCGCGAACAGCTTGATCGCCTCGGCCTCGGTATTGCCAGTGTGCAGGATCGCGGCATCGGGTTTCAGCGACGCACCCAGCAGCAGGCGCGCGAAATCGCCGGCGCGCGCGTCGGTGTCGCCGACGATGATCCGCGACGGGTGGAGATTGTCGTAGAGCGCGCGCCCTTCGCGCAGGAATTCGGGCGAAAAGACGACCGCATCGCTGCCGAGGTCGGCGCGCAGGCGATCGGTGAAACCGACCGGAACGGTCGACTTGATGACGATCAGCGCGCCCGGCGCGAGCCGCAGCGCATCGGCGACCACCGCCTCGACCGTGCGCGTGTTGAAATAATTGGTGTCGGGGTCATAGTCGGTCGGCGTCGCGACGATGACGAAATCGGCGTCCTTGTATGCCATCTCGCGATCGGTCGTCGCGACCAGGTCGAGCGGCCTGTTTGCCAGATAATCCTCGATCTCCGGGTCCGCGATCGGCGAGATTTTGGCGTTGATCTGTTCGACCTTGCGCGCGTCGATATCGAGCGCGACGACGCGATTGCGCTGGGCGAGCAGCACCGCGTTGGAAATGCCGACATAGCCCGTCCCGACGACGGTGATCTTCTGGGGAGCGGACAAATTCATCTTCCTATCTGGGCGGGGCGGCTGCTCCCCTAGCAATTGCGCCCTGCCCCCTCAACCGCCGAAGGCAGGCGCGAATATGGTGTCAGGTTCCGCAGAAGGTCGTGTAAGGCTCGGCATCGACCGGCCCCGGCGCCGCATAGTCGTCCCATTCGGGCCGGTCGGCATAGGGGTTGCGCACCACCTCGAGCAATTCGAGCCACGGCGCCATATCGCCCTCCTCGGCCTGGGCCAGTGCCGCCTCGACCTTGTGGTTGCGCGGGATATAGCGCGGATTGACCGCATCCATCGCATCGGCGCGCTCGAGCGGCGCGATCGTTTCGCGTTCGAGCGCCGTCCACCAGTCGGCGACCCACGGCGCCATCGCGTCGGGATCGGGCAGCAGGCCCGCAAGCATCGCGCCGTCGCCGCGCAGCAGCATCGCGAGCGCGCGAAAGAATTGCGTGAAATCGACGCGGTTCTGTTCGAGCCGGTCGAACAGATTGTCGATCAGCTCGCTGTCGGCCTCACCCGCTTCCTCGAGCCCCAGCTTTGCCCGCATCCGCGCGTGCCAGGCATCGCGGAAACGGTCGGGCACCGCATCGACCATCGCCTTTGCCGTCTCGACATCGGCTGGATCGACCGCATGAATGGCAGGAAGCAGCGCCTCGGCGAAGCGCGCCATGTTCCAGTGCATGATCTGCGGTTGGCGGCCATAGCTGTAGCGGCCATTGGCGTCGATCGAGCTGAACACCGTGTTCACGGCAAAACGGTCCATGAAGGCGCAGGGGCCATAGTCGATCGTCTCGCCGCTGATCGCGACATTGTCGGTGTTCATCACACCGTGGATGAAACCGATGCCCAGCCACTGCGCGACCAGCTCGCACTGCAGCCCGATGACGCGGTCCAGCAGGCCGAGATGCGGGTTGCGGTCGGCGGCAATCCCCGGGAAATGACGGCGGACGGCATAGTCCGACAGTTGCGCGACATGGTCGGCGCCGAAATGCGCCGCGAAGAACTGGAAGGTCCCGACGCGGATATGGCTGCTCGCGACGCGCGTCAGCACGGCGCCGGGATGCGCGCGTTCGCGCTGGACGCGGTCGCCGGTCGCGACGGCCGCCAGCGAACGCGTCGTCGGCACACCCATCGCCGCCATCGCCTCCGACACCAGAAATTCGCGCAGCACCGGACCGATCGCCGCCTTGCCGTCGCCGTTTCGCGAAAAGGCGGTGGGCCCCGATCCCTTGAGCTGGATATCGAAGCGGGCGCCGTCGGGCGCAACGATCTCGCCCAGCAGCAACGCCCGCCCGTCGCCGAGCTGCGGCGAAAAATGGCCGAACTGGTGCCCGGCATAGGCGAACGCGAGCGGATCGGCACCGCCCGGCATCTCTTCGCCCGAGAATATCGCGGCAAGCTGCGCATCGCCCGCCCCCGGAACGTCGATCCCGAGACGTGCGGCAAGCGCGTGATTGAAGACCAGAAGCTTCGGCGCCGAGGGTTTCGCCGCTTCGGCAGGGGCGTAGAAACCCACCATGCGGTCGTGGAAGCTGTTGTCGAAGGCGAAATCCATGACCTCTATGTCGAGCGTCGACGTCATGAATGCAAGCGCGCAGCGCGGCGCGCCACGGGAAAAAACGCCGCCCCCCGGCGGGGGAGCGGCGCCTTTCGATCAGCCGTCGATATCGAGCCCCAGCGCCATCCGGCCGCCGAATTCCTTCTGCGCCGGCTCCTGCAACGGGTGGAAGCGCGCACCCTGCACGTCGCGGAAGGCGCGCTCGACGAGCGAACCCTTGTAGAAGGCGGCGCCACCCGCGACTTCGAGCGCGAGTTCGGTAGTGCGGATCGCCGCGCGGCCGGCCACCGTCCGGCCGGTCATCACGGCACTCGTCGTTTCGGGGCCCGGCGCCGCGGTTTCGGCGGTCGCGATCATCGCATCGAGCGCGGTTTCGGCCGTCCAGAAGGCGTTCTGCATCTCGCCCGCCAGCGCGATCAGTCCCGCATTCGCCGGCTTCTTCCGCGCCGCCTCGATCGCCGCGTCGCGCGCGCCCTCGGCCACGCCGACATAGGCCGCATAGATCAGCGGAAAGGCGATCATGCTGATGATGTGGAACAACGGATGCCATTTGCCCTGCGGCCGCCGGCCCGACACAGCGGCGTCGGCCAGGAATACGTCCTTCAGCTCGACATCGTGCGATCCGGTGCCGCGCATCCCCATCGTGTTCCACGTATCGAGGATGGTGACGCCTTCGGCGCCGAGCGGCACGCCGAAATGCAGGACGCTCGCGCCCGCTTCGGGGTCGTCATAGACCGCGCTCGTCATCAGGATGCTGCCCGCTTGGCAGCCGCTCGAGAAAATCTTGCGCGCATTGATCAGGAAACCGCCCTCGACCCGGGTCGCGGTGCCGCTGCCCTGCAGCCAGTCCGATCCGCCACTCGACACGAGCACCAGATTCTCGGCCGCGACGCGGCGCAACAGGCCGTCGGTCGGCGCCTGCATATGCCGCCAGCGCCAAGCGGCGACCGCGACCTGGTGACAGTGCATCGAGAAAGCGAGCGCGGTGGAACCACAGCTTTTGCCGAGCCGGCGGACGATGCCGCAAAGCGTCGCATAGTCGAGCCCGTCGCCGCCCAGCTCGACCGGCACCGCAGCACCGATCAGCCCCGCTTCGCGCAGCAGGTCGTAATTTTCGGCGACGAAGCTGCCGTCGCGGTCATGATCGCCGGCGCGCGCGCCGATCTGGGCCGCAATCCGGTCGGCGACGCCGTACCAATGGTCGGGGGTTTTCGTTTCGGTCGTTGCAAGCATGTCTGTCTCCATAGGTTTGTCCCTTGCTGGCGACGGCTTTTGACGATGGACGGCACGGCTCGATAGTTCAGGAACTGAATCGCCCCGATACAGAAACTGAACTCGCCTCCCCCACCCCTCCTGCGGTATAGGGCGCGCGGGAGGAATATAGCATGGCAAATGCCACCTATGGCCAATTCTGTCCGGTCGCGATGGCGGCGGAAATCCTGTGCACGCGCTGGACGATCGTGCTGGTGCGCGAACTGGCCGCGGGCTCGACTCGCTTCAACGACTTGCGCCGCGGCGTGCCCCGGATGTCCCCCGCCCTCCTGTCGCAGCGGCTGAAGGATCTGGAGGCGGCGGGCATCGTCCGCCGGACGCCGGTCGCGCGGGAATCGGGGGTGTTCGACTATCGCCTCACCCGCGCCGGACAGGAACTCGCGCCCGTCGTCGAGGCCTTCGGCGTCTGGGGCAAGCGCTGGATCGACGGCGATCTCAGCCTCGAAAAGCTCGATGTGCAGCTGCTGATGTGGGACATGCGGCGCGGGCTGGTCCTCGAACCGATGCCGCGACGCCGGACGATCGTCCAGTTCCGCTACACCGACCTGCCCGCCGACCGCCGCTCATGGTGGCTCGTCGTCGAGCCGGGCGCCGAAACCGAGCTTTGTTCGGTCGACCCCGGGCACGATGTCGACCTGTATGCCGCGACCGACCTGCGCACGATGACGGCGATCTGGATGGGGTATGACCGGGTGGCCGATGCGGTCGGCGATCGCCGCCTGATCCTGACCGGCGAGGAGGAACTGGCCCACAGCATCGAGGCGTGGCTCGGGCTCAGTCCGTTTGCGAAGACGGCGCCGGTTCGGGTCGCCGAAGCCGCGCTCTGACCGGACAGGTTAACCCGCTGTTTCCGATATTTATGCCAAAAGACGTGGCAAGCGGCGCCCGCGGAGCGCTCCAGCAGGAATGTCCATGAAGGTTTTCGTCACCGGCGGCGCCGGCTATATCGGCACCCACACATTGCTCCAGTTGCTGGCGGCAGGGCACGAGCTGTGCGTCTTCGACAATTTCTCCAACGCGTCGCCCGTGGCGCTGACGCGTGTGCGCCAGCTCAGCAACCGCGATTTCGACCTCGTCGAGGGCGACATCCGCGACGCCGCGACGCTGCGGCACGCGCTTGCCGATTTTGCACCCGACGCCGTGATCCACTTCGCCGGCCTGAAAGCGGTCGGCGAATCGAACGACAAGCCGCTGCTATATTATGAGAATAATGTCACGGGGTCGGTGAACCTGCTCGCCGCGATGGACGCTGCGGGATGTCGCCGCATCGTCTTTTCCTCATCGGCAACCGTTTACGGCGAGGCGCAATATCTCCCTTTCGACGAAGACCACCCGATCGCGCCGACCAACCCCTATGGCCGCACCAAGGCGATGGTCGAAGGCGTGATCGCCGACTGGACCAAGGCGACACCGAACGCGTCAGCAGTACTCCTACGCTATTTCAACCCCGTCGGCGCGCATGAATCGGGCCGGATCGGCGAGGATCCGCGCGGTATTCCAAACAATCTGATGCCCTATATCGCGCAGGTCGCCGCCGGGCGGCGCGAGAAGCTCTCGATATTCGGCGACGATTATCCAACGCGCGACGGAACCGGCGAGCGCGACTATATCCACGTCGTCGATCTCGCTGCGGCGCATCTGGCGGCACTGGAATATGCCGCCAGCAAAACGGGGTGCGAGGCCATCAATGTCGGAACCGGCCAGGCCACTACGGTAAAAGAACTGGTCGCAGCCTACGAGCGCGCAAGCGGGCGTTCGCTGCCGGTCGAAGTCATCGCAAGGCGCAGCGGCGATGTGGCGAGCAGCTGCGCCGCCACGGCCAAAGCCGCCGATCTGCTTCGCTGGCGCAGCGAATTCGGCGTTGACGCAATGTGCGAGTCCTCGTGGCGCTGGCAGTCGGGGAACCCGCATGGCTTCGCGGGCGACTGACGTACGCGCCCGAAGCCCCGCGCGCCGATCAGGCGATTTGCCGGGAACCAAATCGGCCGCGACGAATTACCGTCCCGAGCCTGGAGGTTCATCGGTCATGAACAACAGGATTTCGTTGCTTGCGGAGCGGCCTGAAACGCGTTCGTAGTGAAACAGTCCCCCTCATCCATCCCGACTGTTCGCTTGAGCGAAACGCCGCCAAAGGATATTGGCCGCGATGGGAAGGTGTTGCGGGTCAATGGAAAATAGTTTCGACAGATGAATATTCTCGACAATCAACGTTGGCCGCAGATTCGCGCAGCAATTCTGGCCTTCATTGTCGATCGACCGCGAAGGCAGCGCCAATTGGCGGCTATCGCGATCGACGGCATATTGTGCATAGCCGCCGTTCTGATTTCCTTTTCGTTGCGGCTCGGGGTGTGGGATCTCGTATCCCGACCAATTCTGACATTCGGCGCCATCGCACTCGCGCTTTGGTATCCCATCGCCTGGAAATCGGGGGTATATCGGTCGCTGATCCGCTATTCGGGGGCCCGCACGGTCGCCGATCTGGCAATTGCATGCGGCATCCTCACGCTGCCCCTTATCGTCATTTTCGTCGTTTTCCGTATTCCCGACGTGCCGCGCACGCTATGCGTGTTGCATCCGATCATTTTCCTTCTTCTGCTAGCCGCGAGCCGGATTTGCGTCCGCTTCGCCCTGCTCGACCTGCTCAAGGTGGTTGATGTGAATGCGCGCCGCGTGCTCGTCTATGGCGCCGGGCGCGCGGGGCAACAGCTCGCACTGTCGCTACGCCACGAGCCCAAGGTCCATCTGGTCGGATTCGTCGATGACGATCTGCGGCTCAACGGCCAGCGGCTCGACGGTGTCCCTGTTTTCGGATCCGACCGCTTGTCCAGGCTTCTCGAAGATACGGACGTCGACGAGGTGCTGCTGGCGATTCCCAGCGCGTCGCGCACGCGCCGCCGCGAGATCATCGAAACCTTGCAGGACGTAAATATCTACGTTCGTTCGCTCCCCAATCTGACCAACGTCATCGACGGCAGCGTGACCGTGAACGATTTGCGCGAAATTCAGATCGAAGAGCTGCTCGGGCGTGAAATCGTCGCCGCCAGCGAACTGCTGATGGGCAAGACAGTCGTTGGCAAGACCGTCATGGTGTCGGGCGCCGGCGGATCGATCGGCAGCGAACTCTGCCGGCAGATCATCCGCTGCCGCCCTGACCGGCTGATCCTGCTCGAGCAGTCGGAGTTCGCCCTCTATGCCATCGAGCAGGAGCTTAGCGAGCTCATGCGGGAACTCGATGTGGACGTACCGCTCACGCCCGAGCTTGCCAATGTTTCCGAACGGTCGTCGATGGCGCGCATCTACTGTCATCATCGTCCCCACACCGTCTTTCACGCGGCCGCGTACAAGCATGTGCCGCTGGTCGAGGCGAATCCGCTTTCCGGGCTGCGGAACAATATCATGGGCACGCTTCACAGTGTCGAGGCCGCGGAAGCGGCCGGGGTTGCGAACTTCATCCTGATCAGCACCGACAAGGCGGTGCGGCCGACGAATATCATGGGGGCGTCGAAGCGGGTCTGCGAATTGATACTCCAGGCTCGCGCCGAGCAACCGGGCGTGAAGACGGTCTTCAGCATGGTCCGTTTCGGCAATGTTCTGGGGTCGAGCGGCTCGGTGGTTCCGCGCTTCAAGGCGCAGATTGCCGCGGGTGGTCCAGTGACGGTCACCGACCGCGAAATCACGCGCTATTTCATGACCATTCCCGAGGCCGCGCAACTGGTGATCCAGGCGAGTGCGATGGCCCGGGGCGGAGAAGTGTTCGTGCTCGACATGGGCCAGCCGGTAAAGATTCTCGACCTTGCCCGCAGCATGATCCGCCTGTCGGGACTCAGCATCCGCGACGAGGACAATCCCGACGGCGACATCCAGATTGTCGAAACGGGGCTGCGTCCTGGCGAAAAACTCTACGAGGAATTGCTGATCGGCGACAATCCCCAGTCGACCAAGCATCCGCGGATCATGCGCGCGCGCGAAATATTGTGGCCGTGGGCGGAACTGGAGCAGTCGCTCCGCGAACTTGACGCGACCATCCGGCAAAGCGGCGACGCCGAAGGGGCCGTGCGCATTCTCGCCCGGCTGGTGCCCGAATATGCTCCTGAAAACGTCGAGAAGATCAGCGCCTGACGGCACCCGACCGGCAGCCGTCAAAGGCCGAGCAGATCGAGCATCGACGCGTTCACCCGATGGACGTCATATTTGTCCTCGGCGACCTTTCGACTCACGGCCCCCATGCGCGCGCGCTTCGCATCGTCGGTCCCCAGATCGATCATGGCTTCCGCGAGCGTCCCGGCATCCTTTACCGGCACAAGCCGCCCGTTGATCCCGTCGACAGTTGTCTCGCGACAACCCGGAGCATCGGTCGTGATGATAGGTCGCCCCATTGCCATCGCTTCCAGCACCGTCCGCGGCGTGCCTTCACGCCACGACGGCAGGACGAAAACCGAAGAATTTGCCAGCGCCGGCCGCACATCGTCGAGCAGGCCGAGATATTCGATGCCATCCGCGACCCACCGGTCGAGTTCCGCGCGCGTCACGGCGTCGGGGCCGGAGTCGAACATCCCGGCTATCAGAATCCGCGCTCCCGGAAGGGCTTGGCGCACCGCACGGCTCGCCTCGGCGAGTTCATAGAGTCCTTTGCTGTGTAAGAGCCGCGCAATCGTCAGGAAAACCGGCTGCTCGGGCAGCGGCACCGGGACGAATTGATCGAGGTTGATCCCGGAACCATTGACCATGATCACTTTGGTGCGGTCCGCCAGGCAGCCTGCGGCGATGAAGTCGTCACGGTCGTCGGGGTTCTGGAAGATCACATGGCTGTTGGCGTCGGTAGCCAGCCGGTACAGCCCCTGCGCGACCTTCTGCGTCAGCTTCCGCATCACGCCGCGCCGTTCGATGAAGGCGAAGCCGAGCCCCGTGACCATGCTCGCCGACCGCGCGCCGGCCTGCTTCGCCGCGAGGCTGCCCCAGATATTGGGCTTGATCGTGTAGTTGAGGACGAAATCGATCCCCGCCTTGCGCACGAGCCGGACGATGCTGCGGTAATAGAGAATGTCGCCTGTGAACGAAATTTTGGTGCGCTTGAGTTCGATATTGTGCGGAATCGCTCCCATCGCCCGGAAATGATCGGCGAACGCGTCCTTGAGATCCGGCGACGAAACATGCACCTCATGGCCCCGCCGGATCATCTCCT
>PNJO01000017.1 GCA_013821905.1 Sphingopyxis sp.
AACGCTGCGCGGTTCGCTGGCGACGGTGGCGCTCGACAATATGGCGCGCTTCTATCGCGACCGCCTGCTCCAGCTCGACGAGGGCAATCTGGGGGGGACGCTGTCGATGATCGGCCGGCCGGTCCAGCTCGCGCAGCTCAACATGACCGCGCTGGGCGCCAACGCGATGGATGTGCGAACCGACGGGGAATCGGTGACGGTCGAGCAGGGCCGACTGCCCGAAGATACCAGCGCTTTCCTCGCGGGCGGCTATCTCGACGGCGACAGCCGCACGATGGCGACCGCGCTGCCCGTCGGCGGCCGCGACCGGTTCGACGGCTTCTATCTCGCCGGCGGCATCGAAAAGGCGCTCGGCGACGGCGGCGTGCTGGGCCTCGCGCTCAGCTACACCGACGTGAAGGGCGACACGCCGATCGCCGGACAGGAAGCGAGCGGCAACCTCTACCAGGGCACGCTCTACGGCAAGGCGGCGCTCGGCGGCGGCGTCGAACTGTCGACGCAGCTCAGCGCGGGCGTTTTCGATTCGAAGACGAGCCGGATCGTCGACCTGGTCGGCACGCCCTTCACGCTGAAGGGCGCGGATGCTTCGCTCGTCGTCACGGGCGAGGTCACGCTGGGCAAGGACTTCGACCTCGGGTCGCTGGAACTCGGCCCCCGCGTCGGCGCGCGCGCCAGCCATATCGGCTTCTCGCGCTTCAACGAGACCGGCGGCGGCCCCGCGCTCACCGTCGACCGTTCGGCGTTCAACAGCCTTCAGGGCCGCGCCGGCCTCGCGCTGTCGGGCAAGCCGGGCAGCAGCTTCCAGCCGCATCTCGGCGCCGACTATGTCCATGAATTCATGGATGCCCCGGCCTCGTTCGGCGCGACCTTCGTCGGCGGGCCCGGACCCAATGCGATCTTCGGCCTGACCGGCACCGACAAGGACTGGTTCGAAGTCGGCGGCGGCGTGACGTTCAAGACCGGCAATGTCGACCTGTCGATCGGTGCCGACACGACGATCGGCCGCAAGGATGTGTCGTACCAGAGCTATCGCGGCTCGGTGACCTTCCACTTCTGACCGGAAGCAAACAAGGGGAAGGGCGGTCCGGCGACGGGCCGCCCTTCTTTATGCGCGGTCAGTGTTCGGCGTGGCCGCTAAAGCAGATCGAGGCTTCCGAGCGCCAGCGCCTGCCGCGCCGGGCGCTCGGCCATCACCGCGAACATCTCGTCGCCGCGCGCGGTGCGTGCGACGCTCATCGAGGCGAAGACCGCCATGAAATAGCCGCTGAGCGCCCCGACGCGGTAATCGGTCCACAGGCCGGCGACGTCGGGGTCGATGCCGCGGGCGCGCAGCGCGGCGATCCAGTGATCGAAGGCGGGGTGGTCGGCGGCGGCGCGCTCGAAGGGGTCGGCGATGCTCGTCCCGACCAGATAGGCAAGGTCGGTCGCGCCGCTGCCGCGTCCGAGCGTCTGCCAGTCGACGAGCCAGCAGCGTGCGCCGTCCGGGGAAAAGAGGATATTGTCGATACGCAGATCGCCGTGGACGATCGTCCGCGCTGCGGTCCGGCGGGTGAGATAGGCGTCGAGGCGGTCGACGATACCCGCGCCGAGATCGAGTATCTCGGGCTCCAGCCGTCCGGCATAGCGTTCGCGAAAGCCCGCATAGAGCTGCGGAAAGAGCGCGCGGATGACATCGCCGTTGTCGCGCGCGAGCCAGGGCAGGGTATCGAGCCGCGGATCGTCCCACAGCAGCGCGTGCAGCCCCGCCGCCGCCTCGATGCACGGCACGAGCCCTGCGAGATCCAGCCCCGCGAGCTGGTCGCCCTGCCGCGCCGGCGCGAGGTCCGACAGGATCAGGATGAAATCGACATCATCCCCGGCGATATCGGCATGATGGCAGGCGGGCGCCGCGACCCCGCTGCTCGCGGCCAGCTCGCGGTACCAGCTCACTTCCTTCACATAGGTGCCGACGACCTTGGCGATATGGCGGCTCGCGGCGTCATGACTCGGGCATTTGGCGATGACCGAGGCGGGCGCATCGACACCGCCCGCCCAGTCGAGCGTCAGGCGGAAGCTGTCGCACATCTGTCCGGTGCCGACCTTGGCGACGGTAAAGCCGCGCAGCGCGGTTGCATCCTGGCCGAGCTTGCCGGCGAGCCATGCGGGCGAGATCGCATCGGGCGAGGTCGGGAAGCTCAAGTTGCGGGGTCCATCGGGCCGGTGAGCCCGGTTGGGCTGTGCGGTCCCACAAACAATTGCTCGAGCACCCCCGTGCCCTTGTGCACGCCGTCGCCGTCGGTCAGCTCGGCGGCGACGAGCGCCTGGATATGCATTGCAAGCGGATTGCCCCAGCCGCGCCCGGCTTCGTCGAGCCTGTCGTGCGCGACAGCAAGCTCCGGGCCGTGATCGAGCCCGTGGCCCCAAAGCGGGTGCGTATAGCCGAGCCCGCTCATCGCGAAGACCGGACCCGCGGGGGCAAGCAGCAGCGACCGGCCGCTGCCGAGATCGGCGGTCATCTTCGCAATCCGCCGCGACCCCGGCTGCCAGTCGACCGCGAATTCGGCCGCACCGAAATGCCGTTCGGTCCCGTCGTCGCCGACGATCACCGCGCGGCGGTTCCACGGGCTGCCCGCGCCGTCGTCATTGCTGTGGAAGAAGAGCGAGCGGTCGGCGAAATTGCACGGCGTCCACAGCCAGAAAAATTGCGTGAAATTGCCTTGCGGGGGCGGTTGCGGCTCGCTCGCGCCGACCGGGCGCACGCCCCAGCTGCGGTCGCGGGTGCCGGCCCAGCCGCCGTCCACCGTCACGCGCTCGCCGTCGACCGACAGCCAGCCCGACCAATGGCCGTTCTGCGTCATCCGCGTATAGTCCATGAACAGGCGCGTACCGTTACGCCGGATGAAGCGTGGTTCCTCGATCGGGAAATGGCGCCCGGTGAAGGTTAGCTCGGCGGCCAGCGGGCCGTCGTTGGCCGCGATGCGCAACGTCAGGGTTTCGAGCGGGACGTCGATCGTCACGGCGATCGGGCCGACCGACAGGTCCAGCCGCTCGCCGCCCGACCGGCGGCTGGCGCGCAGATTATGCTGCACCCCGTCGGCGATGACGCAGAAACTCGCGTCGACGATGCCGAGCTGCGGATAGAAGCCCATCGCGGCCGCGAAGAACAGCGAGCCGTCGGGCGAATAGCAGTTGAAGAAATAGCGGTCGTAAAAGTTGCGGTCGGTCCCCGCGAACGCAATCGGTTCGCTGGTCTGATGCAACGGAAAATCGTCGCCCTTGGTCAGCATCGCTCTCATCCCGTTTTTTGTTGCAACCTAACGGGATGCGGCGCGGCGTCAATGCACCGGCGGATCGACAGCGGGCACCGCACCGACGGGGGCGACCGGATCGCCGGGCGCGCGCGGCGGCAGCGCGTCGGGCGGCACCGTGTCGATCTGCATGTCGGGCGTCGGCACCTGTCCGAGATTGCGCACGCGCACGTCGATGATGCCGTCTGCGATCACCAGCTCGTTGAAGCTTGGCGGAGTCGATCGGATACGCCGCGACAGCGTGCCCGCGCCGATCATGCGGATCGGCCCCGCCGCTGTGTCGCGCACCAGGTCGAAGGCGTCGTGGACATGTCCCGTGAGCACCGCCGCGACGCCGCGCCGCGCCAGCTTTGTCAGCGCGCGTTCGCCGCCGCGGGTCAGCGCGCGCCCGCGCGTTCCCGCCTCGACGAGCGGATGGTGCGCGGTGACGAGGATGGTCGTTCGCGCGGGCTGCGCCGCGATCGCCGCAAGCGTCTTGCCGAGCGCGGCGGGGGTGACCCGGCCCTTCGACCAGTCGAGCCGCCATTGCGCGCGCGCGGTGGTCTTGAGCGGCACCACCGCCACGCTTGCCAGGTCGAGTTCGCGTTCGACCAGCCGCTCGATCCCGCGAATGCGCGCATAGGGCCAGAAGAAGCGCGCGAAGGGGTTGAAATAAGGCAGGTCGTGGTTGCCGACCTCGACCGTCACCGGCACGTCGAGCGCGCCGATCCAGTCGCAGGCGGCGGCGAATTCGCGGCGCCGCGCCCGCATCGTCAGGTCGCCGGTGATCAGCACCGCCGCAGGACGTTCGCGGCGCACGCACGCCTCGAACCAGCCGAGCGCGGCGCGGTCCTCGAGCCCGAAATGCAGGTCACTGATATGAAAGAGGCGCATCATGCGGTGGCGACGAAATCGACCGCGCTCGCCGCCAGCCCGAAGCGCACGGGCGAGCCGGCCTCGGCCAGCTCGCCGTCATATTCGAGGCTGATCGGTGCTTCGCCTTCGAGGATGATCGTCTCGCCCTGCGCGACCTCCTCGCTCGGCCCGTCGCGAAAATCGCCGCCAAGCCAGGCGAGACCGTGGCGCAGGACGTCGGTGGCGCCGTCGGTCAGGATGCCGTCGGCGCGTACGCCTCTTTTCGTCGGGGTCAGAATGATCGCGGGATAGGATTTGCCATGCCCGGCGACGCGGACGCCGGGCGAATTCATCATCTCCTCGAGCGCGTCGGGCGCGGCGCGGCTTGCCTCGATGATGCCGTCCTGTCGCATCGTCTCGCGCACTTCGGCCCAGCGCGTTGCGGGTCCGGCGACAATTGTGATGAACGCCTCGCCCGCCGCCGAACGCACCGTCGGGATCGGGCTCCGGCGTCCCTTGCCGCCGAGCGCGTCGGCCAGGATGGCGGGGGCGGGCCGGTCGCCGTGGAGCGCCTTCGACAACAGGTTCAGCGTGCCGCCGGGCAGCGGCAGGATCGCGCCGTCCCAGCCGGCTGCCGCGCGTGCCGCGGCGTTGATCGTCCCGTCGCCGGTCCACACGAGCAGCAGGTCGATTTGTTTCGCACGGAGCGCCGCGGCGTCGGGGATGTCGCCGTCGGGCAGTTCGAAGGTCGCGGCGAGCGGTGCCCCCGCGGCGCGGCAGGCCTCTTCGATCGCGTCGCGGATGGCGGGATCATGGCTGCCGCTTTGGACGTTGCAGACAAGGGCGGGGCGGGTGAAGGCGCTGGTCATCCCCGGTTCTACGCGTGAAGCGGGAAAAGGTGGCGATATCCGGTCGGCGATGCCTTCGCGGTATTGCCACCCAAGCTTCATCTTGTTCGCCGCGCCGCTGCCCTGTAGGGCGCGATGCCTATGACGGGGCGCGAAGCCAAAGGACGGCGTTTGATCAAATTCCTCATCGTGGCGTTGCTGCTCCTGCTGCTGTTCGGCGGCGGGACGCGCGCGGTGATCAAGGGCGGCGCCAAATCGCTCGATATCGCCGACAAGCTGCTCGGGCCCGACGCGGGGGCGCGGCTGCTGCTCGCGAACCAGGCCTATGGCAACGGCCCGCGCCAGGTGCTCGACATCTGGGTGCCCGCCGATGCACAGCAGGACGACAGGCTGCCCGTCGTCGTCTTTTTCTATGGCGGCGGCTGGGACAGCGGCGAGCGCGCGAATTACGGCTTCGTCGGGCGGGCGCTGGCGCAGCGCGGCTTCGTCGTCGTCATCCCCGACTATCGCCTCGTCCCCAAGGCGCACTGGCCCGGCTTCATCGAGGACAGCGCGGCGGCGGTCGCGTGGACGCACACGCATATCGGCAGCCTCGCGGGCGATCCCGACCGCATCGCCCTGATGGGCCATTCGGCGGGCGCCTATAACGCCGCGATGCTCGCGCTCGACCCGCAATGGATGCGCGGGGCGAAGAGCGACCCGTCGGTCATCCGCGGCGTTGCGGGGCTCGCGGGCCCCTATGATTTCCTGCCGATGGAAAAGGGCGGCCGCGCCGACAAGGCGATGGGCAAGGTGAAGCCGGCGGAAAGGACGCAGCCGATCGCCTTCGCGCGCGCCGGCGCCCCGCCGTTCTGGCTCGCGAGCGGCGACGAGGACGAGACGGTGCGCCCGCGCAACAGCCGGAACCTCGCCGCCGCGGTCGAAAAGGCGGGCGGATCGGCAAGCGTGCGCATCTATCCGGGCATGGGGCACACCGGCATCGTCATGGCGCTGTCGGCGCCCTTCCGCGGGCGCGGCCCGGTGCTGGAGGACGCGACCGATTTCCTGCGCGGCGCGACCGCGCGGCGACTGGCGCCCGCGCGATGACCATCCCCGCCATCGTCATGGCCGGCAGCCGTCCCGGCCCCGATCCGCTGCTCAGCGGCACGAACGTCTCGACCAAGGCGCTGCTCCCGATCGCGGGGCAGGCGATGCTCGTCCATGTCGTGCGCGCGCTCCGCGCGTCGCCGCAGGTCGGGGCGATCACCATCCTTGCGCAGAACAGCGCCGAACTCGCCGCCGACCCCGGGCTTGCCGGCGTGGCGGGGCTGCATTTCGCCGATTCGGGGCAGGGGATCAGCAGCTCGCTCGCGGCGGCGCTGCCGCCGGGCGACGATCCGGTCCTCGTGACGACGGCGGACAATGTGCTGCTCACGCCGTCGATGATCGACGAATTCCTGACCGGCGCCGACGGCAGCGACGTCGCGGTCGCGATGGTCGAGCGCGCGGTGCTGCTGTCGCGCTATCCGCAGTCGAAACGGACCTGGCTGAAATTCCGCGGTGGCTGGTGGTCGGGCGCCAACCTGTTTCGCCTGCGCGGACGCCGCGTGCTGCCCTTGCTCGATTTCTGGGGCCGCATCGAGCGCGACCGCAAGAAGGGGCGCAAGATCGTTGCCGCCTTCGGTCCCTTTCTGCTCGTCGGCGCGCTGCTTCGCCTCTTCACGATCCAGCAGGGTGTCGCGCGCGCGGGGCTCCGCTTCGGGCTGAAGGCGCGGGTGGTGTCGATGTCGGAAGCCGAGGCGTGCATCGACGCCGACAAGCCCGTCGACATCGAACTGATCGAGCAGATATTCGCGAGCCGTCAGGCCGCAGCAAGCGCCTTGTCGACCGCCGCGACGGCCAGCGCCAGCTCGTCTTCATAGGGAATCGTCGCGTCGATATCGACGATCGGCGCATTGTTGAAGGCGAGCAGCGGCACCGTTTCGACCTTGCGCGTGATCAGCGCGCGGTCGTGGTCGGGCTTGCGCGCCATCACCGTGTCGATGTCGACATGCAGGCGAATGACGAGCGTCGGCACATAGGCCGCCATTTCGGCATAGAGCGCGCGCTCCTCGGCCTGCATCGCGGCGAGGCGCTTGTTTGTCGCACGGCCGGCGAGGATCGGGCCGTCGTGGAGGCCCGGGACCTCGAGCTGCGGATAGCGGTCGGTGACGATGGTGATGCCCGCGCGGCGGCGTTCGAGCAGGCTTTCGAACTTCGCGCGGCGCTTCTTCGATTTGTTCAGCGCATAGCGCGCGGCGATCATCCCGGGGATCGGCTCGCCGGCTTCGCGCAAGCGGTCGGCGATGCCGTCGAGGAAGCGGTGCAGCGGCGGGCCGATGATCGGCCAGCGCCCGATACGGCGCCCCTGTTCCCCCGAGCCAAGGCCGAGATAGCCGCTCTCGGCGTTGCGCGTCCGCTGCACATGCGCGAGCAGGTCCGCCGACAGGGTCGACTTGCCCGACCCGTCGCTGCCGACGACTGCGATCAGGGGAGCGAGATCGCTCCCCATTTGATCAGCTCAGTTCCTTGAAGAAGCCGACCATCTTAAGCCCGCCGATGATGAAGCGGACGACGACGAGCGCGGCGAAGGCATAGACCCAGTTCCACTGTGCCGGGGTCAGCGCATCGAAATTGAAGTCGAGGCGCGCGAACCAGGTCAGGAAGACGGTCGTCGCGAGCAGGAACAGCTTGTTCTGTTCGCGCCAGATCATGCGCTTCCACCAGAAGGGATATTTGGGCTTCACCCAGCCGTGCAGGCGGGGAAGCAGCGCCGGAACGTCCTTCGCCCATTCGGCGTGCGCCGCGCCGAACTTCTCGCGCAGGAACTCTTCTTCATAGATCGAGATGCGCTCGTAGATCAGGATCGCGAGCAGGAAGACGATCGCGCCGAACACCCAGCTGCCCGAGAGCATCGCGAGGCCGGTGAAGTTGAGGATACGCCCGACATAGAGCGGGTTGCGCACGAGGCTGTACGGCCCGGTGGTGTTGAGTTCGCTCGCTTCCGCAGCGACCTTGGCGCGGCCCGACGTGCCGAGCGCGGCCCAGCCGCTGGTGAAGATGCGCACGATCGCGCCCGCGCTGGCGACGCCGAGCGATAGCCAGAACCAGGCGCAGTCGCCGAAAGCGGTCTGGAACGGACCCCAGTCCTTGCTGCACCAGGCGATCAGCACCGAGATCGCGATGGTGATGTAGATATAGGTGCCGCGAATGAAAAAGAGCCGCTTGCCGCTGCGGGCGAGTTCTTGCTGATACATGATGTTCCGCCTGTTGGCCGCAGGTGCGGCGAATTAAGTGGCGTCCCCTCTAGCAAAGTTTGCGGCCAAAATAAGACCCTCTGTCTTGTCGTCGACCGTCTTCTCCTGTCGTCATCCCGGCCAAGGCCGCGATCTCGCCGGGGCGTCGGGAAGTGAGGTCGGGATCTCGGCCTTCGCCGGGATGACGGGAAAGGGCTAAATCAGCCGCAGCTTCCGCCCGGTTTTTCCCAGCGAAGCGCGGTCAGCCTCGGGCAGCGCGAAGCGCAGCGACGACCAGATCGCGCCCGCGGCGATGGCGACGATCAGCGGCAGCGCGATCGCATCGGGCAGACGGCTGACGAGCAGCGCCAGGGCGCCCGCCGCCAGCGTCACGATCACCCCGCGCATCGCCACCGTCGGGAATTGATGGTCGAAGGGATGGAGCTTTTCATTCAGCGCCAGCTGGATCATCGGGATGCCTGCCATCACGACCAACCCGATCGACATGGCGAGCGTCACGCCCGTGAGCTCGTCCATATGGCCGACGATCAGCCAGCCCGAGGCCAGCGCGACGATGACGCCGAGGAGCGCGGCGGTGAGCTGGTGGCGGAAGGCCGCGACGACCTGCAGCACCGGCATCGAAATGCCGAGCACCGCCTCGAGCGCGCGCGCGAAGAGCAGGATGACGACCGCGCCCTGCGCGATATGCGCCTGCGCGCCGAACAGGCCGAGCAGCGACGAGCTGCCCGCCGCGAGCACGGCGGCGAGCGGCAGCGCGATCGCGGCGATCAGGCGGGTCGCATAGGCATAGATGTCGGCGACTTGCGCGCGATCCTCGCGCTCGGCGCTCGCCGCCAACGGCGCCATCACATAGACGAAGGCGATGCGCACGAGCTGGACGACGCTCGACAGCTTGCGCGCGATGGTGAACAGCGCCGAAGCGCTCGCCCCCGCGGCGCCCGGGAGCAGCAGGTTGAGGACCAGCGCGGGGGCATCGCCGAACAGCCGCGCGATGATGTTCGAAGGCAGGATCGACAGGCCCGCCCAGAAGGTGTTCTTCGCCGTCTCGCCGCCGCGTCCGCCGCGCCGGAGGTCGGCGAAACTATAGTAGCGCATGAGCAGGCGGACGCAGAGGATCGCGGTGATCGCGAGCGAGCAGAGATGCGCGACGAACAGGCCCTTGAGACCCCAGCCGCCCGCGAAGAAAATCCCCGCGAAGACCAGCCGCATGATCTGTTCCCACACGATGCGGAGGCGGATTTCGGCGCCGAAGACCATGCGCGCGCGCATCGCCGAGGTCGCGATCTCGACAAAGGCCCAGAGCGGCAGCGCCCACACGAACAGCTGGATCGCGGACACGACGAGCGGCCGGTCCCTTTCCGCGACGTTGAGGAAAGGCGCGAGGTCGGCGGCGAAGATCGCGATCAGCGCCGCCACGAGGATGCAGGGCCCGACGCCGAAGATCATCGCGGTGCGCAGCGCCGCCGCGGCGTCGGCGTCGCTCGCCGATTGCGGCACGGTGCGCTGCATTGCGCTCGTCATGCCGAGGTCGAAGATATTTTCGAGCAGGTTGATCGTCGCCCACAGCACCGCATAGAGGCCGTAGCCCGCGAGGCCGAACATCAGCACATAGAGCGGCTGCGCGACGATCTCGACCACCGCGCCGAGCCGCGCGAGCACGGTGGTGCCCAGCCCCTTCGCGACGTTGCGGCTGGTGACGGCAGGTTGCGGGGTAGCGTCTTCGGTCATCGCGTGCGGCCCTAGCCTCAGTTGCGGTTGGAGGAAAGCGGCCAAAGCGCGTGCCCCTGCGAAGGCAGGGGCCCATCTCCTATCCCCGCATCCTGTCGCAGTTGCGGTGCTTTAACGCGAACTCAGGAGCTGGGCCCCTGCCTTCGCAGGGGCACGGTCGCGTTAATTTTCGCGCGCCGATCTCCCGATCACCCCCTTGTCGACTCTTCCAATCGGGTCTAGGCCGACCCGCGACTGCATCAGGGGAGCCAGCCATGGCCGAATTTCGTCTGCCCAAGAACAGCCGCCCGCAAAAGGGCGGGATGGTCCACACGGCCGAAGGGGCGACCAACGTCCGGAAATTCAAGGTCTATCGCTACGACCCCGACAAGGGCCAGAACCCGCATTTCGACACGTTCGAGATCGACACCGACAAATGCGGCCCGATGGTGCTCGACGCGCTCATCAAGATGAAGAGCGAGCAGGACGCGTCGCTGACCTTCCGCCGTTCGTGCCGCGAAGGCATTTGCGGCAGCTGTTCGATGAACATGAACGGCAAGAACGGCCTCGCCTGCACCACCGCGATCGAGGATCTGAAGGGCGACATCCAGATCACCCCGCTGCCGCATATGGAAGTCATCAAAGACCTCGTCCCCGACTTCACCCATTTCTATGCGCAATATGCGTCGATCGAGCCTTGGCTGAAGACCAAGACGACGACGCCGAGCGGCAAGGAACGGCTCCAGTCGCCCGCCGAGCGCGAAAAGCTCGACGGGCTTTACGAGTGCATCCTCTGCGCCTGCTGCTCGACGAGCTGCCCCAGCTATTGGTGGAACAGCGACAAGTTCCTCGGCCCCGCGATCCTGCTCCAGGCCTATCGCTGGCTTGCCGACAGCCGCGACGAAATGACCGGCGAGCGGCTCGACGAGCTGGAAGATCCCTTCCGCCTCTATCGTTGCCACACGATCATGAACTGCTCGAACGCCTGCCCGAAGGGGCTGAGCCCCGCGCGCGCGATCGCCGAGATCAAGAAGCTGGAAGCCGAGCGGCAGGTCTGATGCGCGGCTGGCTGCCAGCGCTGGTTGCGCTGGCGCTCGCCGGTTGCGCCGCCCATCCCCCGGTCCGCGAACTGACGATGCCGCGCACCTATGCGCATGGCATCGGCGGGGCCACGTTCCTGATCGGCGGCAGCTTCGAGCCAGGCCGCTCGCCCGACGGCAACAGCCTGATCCTCTATGGCCCCGAAGGCGCGCTGCTGGTCGATAGCGGGCGTCATCCCGAGCATCTGACCGCGATCCTGCAGGGGCTGAGCGGGATCAACATGACGCCCGTCGCGATCTTCAACACCCACTGGCATCTCGATCATGTCAGCGGCAATCCGGCGCTGAAGGCGGCCTATCCGCGCATGAAGGTCTATGGAACGTCGGCGATCGACCGGGCGCTGACCGGCTTTCTGGCGACGAGTGCGGAGGCGTCGCGCAAGGCGCTGGCCGAAGGCGCGATCCCGGCGAGCGCCGTCCCCGATGTCGAAGGCGACCTGGCGATGATCGCGCGCGGCGCCGAACTGCGTCCCGACGTGATCATCAGGGAAGGGGGCGATCTGGTGATCGCGGGGCGTCCGCTGTCATGGCGCATTGCGAACCGCGCGGTGACCGAAAGCGATCTGTGGATCTACGACGCAGTGGAAAAGCGCGCGATCGTCGGCGACCTCGTCACCATGCCGGTGCCCTTTTTCGACACCGCCTGCCCCGAGGGCTGGCTGGCTGCGCTCGATGCCGTCACTGCGTCGGGCGCCGAACAGATCGTGCCGGGGCACGGCCCGATTCTGACGATGGCCGAATTCGGCGTGTGGAAAACCGCTTTCGCCGATTTTATCGCTTGCGCGCGCGGCGCGGGCGCGCTTGAGACCTGCTCGGCGGGCTGGCTGGCCGGCGCAAAGCCTTTCGTCATGGGCGACAAGCGCGCCAAGGCGATGGTCGATTACTATGCCGGGCTGATACGCTCGGGGAAACTGGACGGACATTGCAAGGCATGAATGACGGGATCGAGGAGCCGAAACGCCGCGACAATTTCAGCGCCGAGCAGTTGGAGGGTGGCTGGACAAGCTGGAACCTCAAGGACCCGAGCCGCTTCAACGCCTTCATCGAGCCGCTGTCGGTGCGCGCCGAGCGCCCGACCGACGACGGCCGCCCGCGCGCCCGCGTCCGCATGTTGCCCGAGCGCAAGCACAGCAATCTCGGCGACAATGTCCACGGCGCGGTCAGCCTCGCGCTCGTCGACATCGCGCTCTTCGCCGCCTCGCACCAGTTCGGATCGCTCGACGCGGGCCATTCGGTGACGCTCGACCTCTCGACCCAGTTCGTCGGGGCGGGCCGCGTCGGCGAGCCGCTCGACGCCGTCGTCGAACTGGTGCGCGAGACGGGGCGGCTCATCTTCCTGCGCGGCCTCGTCGTGCAGGGCGAGGGCGACTGCCATATCGTGCTGACCTTCGCCGGAACGATCCGCAAGGCAAGCCGGAAGTGACCGGCGTCCTCGCCGCCTATGACCGGCTCGTCGCGGCGGGCGAGCTCAAGCCCGACGCCGAACAGCGCAGCGCCGCCGCGCGGCTGAACCAGCTGCAGCAGGAACTGGAAGCGGCGCCGCCGCGCGGCAGCCTGCTCTGGCGCATTGCGGGCCGCAAACCCGACAGCCCGCGCGGCGTCTATCTGTGGGGGGCGGTCGGGCGCGGCAAGTCGATGCTGATGGACCTCTTCTACGACCAGCTCCATATCCAGCGGAAGAAGCGCGTCCATTTCCACGCCTTCATGCTCGACGTGCACGCGCGGATGCGCGAAGTCAGGAAGACCGAGAGCGGCGACCCGATCCCGCAGGTCGCGGCGGCGCTCGCCGAAAACACGCGCTGCCTCGCCTTTGACGAGATGGTGGTGAACAACAGCGCCGACGCGATGATCCTGTCGCGCCTGTTCACCGCGCTGATCGACAAGGGTGTGACGGTGGTCGCGACGTCGAACCGGCCGCCGAAGGACCTCTACAAGGACGGGCTCAACCGCGAGCATTTCCTGCCCTTCATCGCGCTGGTCGAAGCGAAGCTCGATGTGATGAGCCTGAACGGTCCGACCGACTATCGCCGCGACCGGCTGGGCGACGGCGCGCGCTGGTTCGTCCCCGCCGACGCGACGGCGACCGAGGCGCTGTCGGCCGCTTTCTTCCGCCTCACCGACTATCCGCCCGAGGATCGCGCGCATGTCCCCGGCCTCGATCTCGATGTCGGCGGCGGGCGCATCCTGCACGTGCCCAAGGCGCTGAAGGGGGTCGCGGTCTTCTCGTTCAAGAAGCTGTGCGGCGAGGCGCGCGGGGCGTCCGACTATCTGGCCGTCGCGCGCCATTTTCACGCCGTGATCCTCGTCGGCATTCCGCGCATGGGGCCCGAGAACCGCAACGAGGCGGCGCGCTTCGTGACGCTGATCGACGCGCTCTACGAATATAAGGTCAAATTGCTCGCGAGCGCGGCGGCGACGCCCGACCGGCTCTATGTCGCGGGCGATGGTGCTTTCGAGTTCGAGCGGACCGCGAGCCGTTTGTCGGAGATGCAGTCGGACGACTATCTCGCCCTAGGCCACGGCCAGGAGGACGCCGCCTAAAATTTTGCCCCAGCGCGACGAGTTGAGCGTGATCGCGACAAGGTCGCGGACATAGCGCACCTCGTGCACGATATGGCCGACCCCCTGCTGGATGACGCGCCGCAGCGTGCGCAGCGGCTTGGGCGCGGCGACCTGGATACGGCGCGGGCGGATGGGCGGCGCGGGCAGGGTGGCGAAACCGCCGCTCGACAGGCGCGGGTCGTCGGCAACCGCGCGGCACAGCGCCTCCATGCGCGCGATCGCGAGGCGGTTGGGCACTTCGCGGTCGCGGCTCAAAAGCTCGAAACTGTGGCTGAAGGCCGAAAACTGGATCGCGCCGCTCGCCGCGCTATGGTCGAGTGCGTCGCGCATCTCCTCCTCCGACATCGCGCACAGCTGCGCCGGGCGAAAGCTGTTCGCGCGGTCCATCAGCCCGCTGACCGGCACCTCGCAAATGCCCTGGTGCACCCGCATGCCGAGGTTGCCGGCGTCGAGCGAAATGTCGCAGCCATGACCGCGATAGGCACCGTTGAAGCTGCTGTCGAAACGGAAACCGAGCGCCGCCGCGGCGCGCAGCGTGTCGTCGTTGGCGCCGAAATTGCCGGCGCGGAACGCCGTCGGCCTGGGCGCGCCCGCGCTCACCAATATGTCGCGCGCCAGACCGATCAGCTTCTTCTGCGCGGACAGCGGAAAGTCGCCGATATTGCGCCCCGTCAGCCGCCCGACCGGATTGAATTTCGCGAACGCCAGCCATTCGGTGTGGATGTGCAACTGGACCTCGTGCCCGCGCTCGACGATCGGCCGGACGATCGCGTCGACGATCGCGGGGCCATAGACGAGCGCCGGCATCGGATCGATGAAATAGACGCCGGTCAGCCCGTAACGTTCGAGCATGTCCATCTGGAAATGAATGCCGAAATCGCCCTCGCGGCAGCGGCCGAGGATCGAGCTTTCGAAATTGGCGCGCGCATCCATGCCCCGCTGATAGAGTCCGGCGGAGAGTTCGGTGTCGAAGCTGATGATCGCCCGCGTCACGCCAAAGGCGTAGCAAGGCAGGGATAAGAGAGGGTAAAGGCGGGACCGCGCCTGCCCCTAGAAGCGCATCGAAACCTCGACCCCGCCGCCCTTCGTATCGCCCCAGGGGATGATCCGTACCCGGTCGTTCGCCCTCGTCGTGATCAGATGGCCGGTCGCGGTGCCGATCGCCGCGCCGACCAGCACGTCGCCGACGCGGTGCTTGCGCGCCTCGACGCGCGACAGGCCGACGAAGGAGGCGACGACATAGGCGGGAAGCCCCGCCTCCCAGCCGTAGCGATTGTGGAGCGTCGCCGCGGCGGCAAAGCTGCTCGATGTGTGGCCCGACGGAAAGCTCTTGTTGTCGCTGCCGTCGGGGCGGCGCGAGGGGAAGGCTTCCTTGAGCCCCTCGGTGATCAGCATCGTGCCGCCGACGCTGCCGCCGGCCTCGAGCACGCCCTCCCAGTCGCCCTGCACCGCGGGAACGCCGAAGGCGGCGACGATCAGCGCATTCTTGGCGACGGTGCCGGCGTCGTCCCATCCCTTCTCGCTCGCCGCGGCGGGGGCGGCAAGGGCGAACGACAGCGCGAAGGCAAGCCCGGTGGCGGTCTTCCTGATCATAAAAATCTCCCGAAAAGACTCCCCTCTTTTCGTGCGATGACCGGCTTACCGCGCCGCCGTCGCCGCGCCAAGGGAATGTGACACTCTTGTGGCATCCGCCGCCGATCCCCATCTGCCGGCGACGCTTTTGATGACGCTTATTGTTTTTGCGAACTATTTGCAAAAAAAGGCGGTTTTTCGTCCTTTTGGCGGTTGTTTCCTTAAGGGAATCGGCGTAGGGGCGTCGCCAGTCTTGGGACCGGAGCGGAGCTTTAGCCCGTGCTCCCGCCGGTCTGTGAACCAATTGCCGGGCTTGCCAGAAGGGAGTGCCGCGCGCCATGGGACGCAAGAAGATCGCATTGATCGGAGCCGGGAATATCGGCGGAACGCTCGCGCTGCTCGCCGCGCAGAAGGAACTCGGCGACATCGTCCTGTTCGACGTCGTCGAAGGCGTGCCGCAGGGCAAGGCGCTCGACCTGTCGCAGGTCGGCCCGATCGCGGGCTTCGACGCGAAGATCACCGGCTCGAACGACTATAAGGATATCGCGGGCGCCGACGTCATCATCGTGACCGCCGGTGTCGCCCGCAAGCCGGGCATGAGCCGCGACGACCTGCTCGGCATCAACCTGAAGGTCATGAAGGCCGTCGGCGAAGGCATCAAGGCCAACGCCCCCGACGCATTCGTCATCTGCATCACCAATCCGCTCGACGCGATGGTGTGGGCGCTGCGCGAATTCTCGGGGCTGCCGCACAACAAGGTCGTCGGCATGGCCGGCGTGCTCGACTCGGCGCGTTTCAGCCACTTCATCGCCGACGAATTCGACGTGTCGGTGAAGGATGTGAACACCTTCGTGCTCGGCGGCCACGGCGACACGATGGTCCCCGTCGTGCGTTACTCGACGGTCAACGGCATTCCCGTTCCCGACCTCGTCAAGATGGGCCTGTCGTCGCAGGACAAGATCGACGCGATCGTCAAGCGCACCCGCGGCGGCGGCGGCGAGATCGTCGCGCTGCTCGGCACCGGCTCGGCCTTCTACGCGCCGGCCGCGAGCGGCATCGCGATGGCCGAAGCCTATCTCGGCGACCAGAAGCGTATCCTGCCCTGCGCGGCCTATGTCGACGGCCAGTATGGCGTCGATGGCCTGTATGTCGGCGTGCCAGTGATGATCGGTGCGGGCGGGGTCGAGAAGATCGTCGAAATCGAACTCGACGATGCCGACAAGGCGGGCCTGCAGGTCTCGGTCGACGCGGTCAAGGAACTGCTCGACGCGTGCAAGAATCTGGATTCGAGCCTCGCCTGAACCCTTTCTGGCCCGCTCGGCCGAAACGGCAGGGCGGGCTGACTCTCCCCGGGAGATTTAGAATATGTCCATCCTCATCGACAAGAACACCAAGGTCATCACGCAAGGGATGACTGGTGCCACCGGCACCTTCCACACCGAACAGGCGCTCGCCTATGGTACGCAAATGGTCGGCGGCGTGACGCCAGGCAAGGGCGGCACGACGCACATCGGCCTGCCGATGTTCAACACCGTCGACGAAGCGAAACATGCGACCGGCGCGACCGCGTCGGTCATCTATGTCCCGCCGCCGTTCGCCGCCGATTCGATCCTTGAGGCGATCGACGCCGAGATCGAACTGATCGTCTGCATCACCGAGGGCATTCCCGTGCTCGACATGGTCAAGGTGAAGCGCGCGCTGTCGGGTTCGAAGTCGCGGCTGATCGGCCCGAACTGCCCCGGCGTGCTGACCCCCGAAGAGTGCAAGATCGGCATCATGCCTGGCAACATCTTCAAAAAGGGCAGCGTCGGCGTCGTCTCGCGCTCGGGCACGCTGACCTATGAAGCCGTGTTCCAGACCTCGAACGTCGGGCTCGGCCAGACCACCGCGGTCGGCATCGGCGGCGACCCGGTCAACGGCACCAACTTCATCGACGTGCTCGAACTTTTCCTCGCCGACGAGGCGACCAAGTCGATCATCATGATCGGCGAAATCGGCGGCGACGCCGAGGAGCAGGCGGCGCAGTTCCTGATCGACGAGGCGAAGCGCGGCCGCAAGAAGCCGATGGCCGGCTTCATCGCGGGCCGCACCGCGCCTCCGGGCCGTCGTATGGGCCACGCCGGCGCGATCGTTTCGGGCGGCAAGGGCGACGCCGAAAGCAAGATCGCAGCGATGGAAGCCGCCGGCATCAAGGTGTCGGCGAGCCCGTCGGAACTCGGCACGACGCTCGCCGAAGTGCTGAAGGAACGCGTCTGATTATTGCGCGATCCTTTTTTCGTGTGTCCCCGCGAAGGCGGGGATCCATTTGCGGCGTCGCATGGACCCCCGCCTTCGCGGGGGAACACGAATGGGGGGTATAGGGTGGTTCGGCCCGGCTTCGTTTACGTCATGGCAAGCCGGAAAAACGGGACCATATATATCGGCGTGGCGAGTGATCTGCCGCAACGGGTGTGGCAACACCGTGAAGGCGTGATCGAAGGGTTTACGAAGGAATATGGCTGCAAACTGCTGGTCTGGTTCGAGGCATTCGAGAGCATCTACGACGCCCGGCAGTTTGAAGCGCGAATGAAGAAATGGAACCGGGCGTGGAAGATCGGCCGCATCGAGGAGCGCAATCCCGAATGGGCCGATTTGTTTGAAACGCTTGTTTGAAACCCCCAGGAGATGGGCCCCTGCCTTTGCAGGGGCACTGATAGGTTAGTGAAATGAACCTCGAACGACAAAGCTTCGACATCGACGAGCCGCAGGCCGGCCCGAGCTGGGCGCCGAAGAACTGGCCCCGGATCGACACCGACGATCTGACCGCCGCGCTCGACCCGCAGCAGATGCAGGTCGCGGTCAAGGCCGCAGCCGCCAAGGCAGGCGCGCCGCTGTCGAGCGCCGAGGTCGAGCGCGCCGCCGACGATTCGATCCGCGCGATGATGCTGATCCGCACCTATCGCGTGCGCGGCCATCTCGCCGCCAATCTCGATCCGCTCGGGCTCAGCCAGCGCGAATTGCCTGCCGACCTGACGCCCGAGTATCACGGCTTCGTCGGCGCCGATCTCGACCGGCCGGTCTGGCTCGGCGGCACGCTCGGTCTCGAACGCGCGTCGGTGCGCGAGATCGTCGCGATCCTGCGCGCCAACTACTGCGGCAATGTCGGCCTCGAATATATGCACATCGCCGACCTGAAGGAGCGCCAGTTCCTGCAGGAACGCATGGAAGGCGCGGACAAGATCATCGAATTTTCGGTCGAGGGCAAACGCGCCATCCTGAACAAGGTGATCGAGGCCGAGGAATGGGAAAAATTCCTCGCCCGCAAATATGTCGGCACCAAGCGCTTCGGCCTCGACGGCGGCGAATCGATGATCCCCGCGATGGAGGCGATCATCAAATATGGCGGCCAATATGGCGTGCGCGAAATCGTGTACGGCATGGCGCACCGCGGGCGGCTCAACATGCTCGCGAACGTCATGGCGAAGCCGTACAAGATCATCTTCCACGAATTTGCCGGCGGCAGCGCCAACCCCGACGACATCGGCGGCTCGGGCGACGTCAAATATCACCTCGGCACCTCGACCGACCGCGAATTCGGCGGTGCGTCGGTGCATATGTCGCTTGTTCCCAACCCCTCGCACCTCGAGGCGGTCGATCCGGTCGTGCTCGGCAAGGTCCGCGCGCAGCAGGTGGTGCGCGACGACCTTCAGAAGCATGAACAGGTGCTGCCCGTGCTGATCCACGGCGACGCGGCGTTCGCGGGGCAGGGGATCGTCTGGGAATGCCTCGGCTTCTCGGGGATCAGGGGCTACAACACCGGCGGCTGCATCCACTTCATCGTCAACAACCAGATCGGTTTCACGACCAGCCCGCAATTCGCGCGCTCGTCGCCCTATCCGTCGGATGTGGCAAAGGGCGTGATGGCGCCGATCCTGCACGTCAACGGCGACGATCCCGAAGCCGTGACCTTCGCGTGCAAGCTCGCGATCGATTTCCGCCAGCAGTTCAAGCGCGACGTCGTGATCGACATGTGGTGCTATCGCCGCTTCGGCCATAACGAAGGCGACGAACCGTCGTTCACCCAGCCTTTGATGTACGCCAGCATCCGCCAGCACCCGCCGGTGTCGCAGCTGTGCGCCGCCAAGCTCGAAGCCGAAGGCGTGATCGACGCCGGCTGGGCCGACGCGCGCCGCGCCGAATTCGTTGCGCGGCTCGAAGGCGATTTCGAAGCGGCGAAAAGCTACAAGCCGAACAAGGCCGACTGGTTCGCGGGCCGCTGGTCGGGGCTCCACGCCCCCGCCGATCCCGAAAATGCGCGCCGCAACATCGCGACGGGCGTCTCGGACAAATTGTTCGACGCGATCGGTCGCACGCTGACGACGATCCCCGACGACGTCGAGGTTCACAAGACGCTCCGCCGCGTGATCGACGCGCGCGGCGCGATGTTTGCCGACAAGAGCGACGGCGAAGTGTTCGACTGGGCGACCGCCGAAAGCCTCGCGTTCGGTACCTTGCTGAGCGAGGGCTATCAGGTGCGCCTGTCGGGTCAGGATTCGGGGCGCGGCACCTTCAGCCAGCGCCACGCCGTCTGGGTCGACCAGAAGACCGAAGCCAAATATGTACCGCTCACGACCGTTCCGCACGGCCGGTTCGAGGTGCTCGACAGCCCGCTCTCCGAATATGGCGTGCTCGGCTTCGAATATGGTTATGCCATGGCCGATCCGAAGAGCCTTGTGCTCTGGGAGGCGCAGTTCGGCGACTTCGCCAACGGCGCGCAGATCATGATCGACCAGTTCATCGCGTCGGGCGAAGCCAAGTGGCTGCGCGCCAACGGCCTCGTGATGCTGCTCCCGCACGGCTATGAAGGGCAGGGCCCCGAGCATAGCTCGGCGCGCCTCGAACGCTTCCTGCAACTGTGCGCGGGCGACAATATCCAGGTGTGCAATATCTCGACTCCGTCGAACTATTTCCACGTCCTGCGCCGCCAGATGCTGCGTCCGTTCCGCAAGCCGCTGATCATCATGACGCCCAAGTCGCTGCTTCGTCACAAGCTGGCGGTGTCGCAGCGCTCGGATTTCATCGGCGACGCGCATTTCCGCCGCATCATGTCCGACCGCACGCCGCCCGCCGATGCCGACATCAAGCGCGTCGTGCTCTGTTCGGGCAAGGTCGGCTACGACCTGATGGAGGCGCGCGACGCCGCGGGCCTCACCGACACGACGGTGATCCGCATCGAACAGATCTATCCGTTCCCCGGCGAGCCGCTCGCGGTGCGCCTGAAGCGGATGCCGAAGCTCGAGGAAGTCGTCTGGGCGCAGGAAGAACCGCGCAACAACGGCGCCTGGTTCTTCGTCAACGAGCTGATCGAGGACGCGCTGTACGAGGCCGGCCACAAGGGCATGCGTCCGCGCTACGCCGGCCGTGCCGCCGCGGCCTCGCCCGCGACCGGCCTGATGAGCCGCCACCAGACCGAACAGTCGGCGCTCGTCGCCGACGCGCTCGGCCTTTCGGTTCGCGCCGAAATCCGCCGTGCGAAGAACAAAGCTTAAGCCCAAAGCCTGATCCCCTAAGGAACTGCACCTATGAGCACCGAAGTCAAAGTCCCCGCGCTGGGCGAAAGCGTTACCGAAGCGACCATCGGCGAGTGGCTGAAAAAGCCGGGTGAAGCCGTCGCGCTCGACGAGCCCATCGCCAGCCTCGAAACCGACAAGGTCGCGGTCGAAGTGCCGTCGCCCGTCGCCGGCGTGATGGGCCAGCAGCTCGCCGCCGTCGGCGACACGGTCAATGTCGGCGCGACGATCGCGACCGTCGAAGCGGGCGGCGCGGCCGCCGCGGCGGCGCCTGCCGCCGCCGCTCCGGCACCCGCGCCCGCCAAGGCCGAAGCCGCGGCGCCGGCCCCTGCGGCGACCGCGCCGGCCGGCGAAGGCGTCGACACGGTCACGACCATGTCGCCCGCGGTGCGCCGCCTCGTGCTCGAGCATGGTGTCGACCCGACGAAGATCCAGGGCACCGGCAAGGACGGCCGCCTGACCAAGGAAGATGTGCTCGCCGCCGCCAACAATGCGCCGGCTGCCGCGCCCGCTCCGGCCGCGGCCGCCCCGGCACCTGCGCCCGCCGCCAGCGGCGCGCCGGGCCGTCAGGAAGAGCGCGTCAAGATGACCCGCCTTCGCCAGACGATCGCCAAGCGCCTGAAATCGGCGCAGGAAACCGCGGCGATGCTGACGACGTTCAACGATGTCGACATGTCGGCGGTGATGGCGACGCGCGACAAATATCGCGAAAGCTTCGAAAAGAAGCATGGCGTGCGCCTTGGCTTCATGAGCTTCTTCACCAAGGCCGTGGCGCTCGCCGCGCATGACATTCCGGCGGTCAACGCGCGCATCGAAGGCGACGAGATCGTCTATCACGACTATCTCGACGTGTCGGTCGCGGTCAGCGCGCCGAACGGTCTCGTCGTGCCGGTCGTGCGCAACGCCGACAGCCTGTCGTTCGCCGACATCGAAAAGGCGATCGCCGACCTTGGCAAGCGCGCCAAGGATGGCACGCTGACGATGGACGACATGACCGGCGGTACCTTCACCATTTCGAACGGCGGCGTGTTCGGCGGTCTGATGTCGACCCCGATCATCAACCCGCCGCAGTCCGCGGTGCTCGGCCTTCACCGCATCGAGGATCGTCCGGTCGTCCGTAATGGCGAGATCGTGATCCGCCCGATGATGTATCTCGCGATGAGCTATGACCACCGCCTGATCGACGGGCGCGAGGCGGTGACCTTCCTCAAGACGGTCAAGGAAGCGATCGAGGATCCGACGCGCCTGCTGATCGATTTGTAAGGCCATGTGCTCCTGCGAACGCAGGAGCCCAGGGTGGGACAAGCTGCCATTGGGTCCCGATATCGGAGAATTGAATGAACAAACCCGGATATCTCTACCTGATGGCCAGTGGCCGCAACGGGACGACATATTTGGGTGTTACCAGTGATCTTCTGAAGCGGGTTTGGCAGCACCGCAATGAAGTGACCGACAGCTTCAGCAAGAAATATGGTTGCACGCGGCTGGTCTGGTACGAGGCATTTGACGATATTCAGCAAGCGCGTCGGCGCGAGCTGCAAATGAAGAAATGGAAGCGGGCGTGGAAAGTTGAACTGATCGAACGCGATAATCCGCAGTGGCTGGATGTGTTCGACAGGCTATCGCTTTGACACCCTGGGTTCCTGCGTTCGCAGGAACACATATGGAGTGATTTATGGCTGATTACGACTACGACGTCCTTGTCATCGGTGCCGGCCCCGGCGGCTATGTCGCGGCGATCCGCGCGGCGCAGCTGGGCCTCAAGACCGCCTGTGCCGAAGGGCGCGAGACGCTGGGCGGCACCTGCCTCAACGTCGGCTGCATCCCGTCGAAGGCGATGCTCCACGCGTCCGAATATTTCGAGGCCGCGGCCGGCGGCGCGATGGCGAAAATGGGCATCAAGGTGAAGCCCGAACTCGACCTGCCCACGATGCACGGCCAGCGCGTCGACGCCGTGAAGGGCCTGACCGGCGGCATCGAATTCCTGTTCAAGAAGAACAAGGTCGACTGGCTGAAGGGCTATGCCCGGTTCACGTCGAAAGACACGGTCGAGGTTGCAGGCAAGGCTTATCGCGCCAAGAATATCATCATCGCGACCGGCTCGTCGGTGACCCCGCTTCCGGGCGTCGAGGTCGATAACGACAAGCAGATCATCGTCGATTCGACCGGCGCGCTCGAACTCGCGAAGGTTCCGGGCCATATGGTCGTGATCGGCGGCGGCGTGATCGGGCTCGAACTCGGCAGCGTCTGGCGCCGCCTCGGCGCCAAGGTGACCGTGGTCGAGTTTCTCGACCAGATCCTGCCCGGCATGGACGGCGACGTCCGCAAGGAAGCGAACAGGATCCTCAAGAAGCAGGGCATGGAATTCAAGCTCAAGACCAAGGTCACATCGGCCGCGGTCAAGGGCAAGAAGGCCGTGCTGACGCTCGAACCCGCCGCCGGCGGTGAAGCCGAAACGCTCGAAGCCGATGTCGTGCTCGTCTCGATCGGCCGCCGTCCGAACACCGAAGGCCTCGGTCTCGACAAGGCGGGCCTCGCGGTCAACCAGCGCGGCCAGATCGAAACCGACCATGATTTCGCGACGCAGGTCCCCGGCATCTGGGCGATCGGCGACGTGATCCCCGGCCCGATGCTCGCGCACAAGGCCGAGGACGAAGGCATCGCCTGCGCCGAGAATGTCGCGGGGCTGACCGGCATCGTGAACCACGACGTGATCCCGTCGGTGGTTTATACTTGGCCCGAAATCGCCGGCGTCGGCCTGACCGAAGAGGCGGCGAAGGAGAAGGGCGAGGTCAAGGTCGGCAAATTCCCGATGCTCGCGAACAGCCGCGCCAAGACCAACCACGAACCCGACGGCTTCGTGAAGGTGATCGCCGACGCCAAGACCGACCGCGTGCTCGGCGTCTGGTGCATCGCCAGCGTCGCGGGCACGATGATCGCGCAGGCCGCGCAGGCGATGGAATTCGGCGCGACCTCCGAAGACATCGCCTACACCTGCCACGCGCACCCCACGCACAGCGAGGCGATCAAGGAAGCCGCGATGGCGGTGATGGGCAAGCCGATTCACATCTGATCCTTGTCGTCATTGCGAGCGCAGCGAAGCAATCCAGAGTGGCGTAAGCCGCCCCTGGATTGCTTCGCTGCGCTCGCAATGACGTGGTTGGTGGTATAACTGGCCCATGTCCCAAGACCTCATCATCCGCCTGCTCGACCTCGTCGGTATCGGCGTCTTCGCGCTGTCGGGCGCACTGATGGCGGTGCGGCTGCGCCAGACGCTGGTCACCGCCAGCTTTTTCGCGCTCGTCACCGGCGTCGGCGGCGGCAGCGTGCGCGACCTGTTAATCGGCGCGCCGGTCTTCTGGGTGCAGGACGGGGCGATCGCCGCGGTGTGCATTGCCATCGCGCTTGTCGTCTGGCTCACCCCCGAACATTGGTGGAAGGGACAATTGCTCGAATGGGCCGATGCGGTCGGGCTTGCCGCCTATGCCGTATTCGGCACCGCCAAGGCGCTGGCGTGGGGCGTTCCGCCTGTCCCGGCGCTGATGATGGGCGTGATCACCGGCTGCGTCGGCGGCACGATCCGCGATATATTGGCCGGCGTGCCGTCGATCATCATGCGGCCCGAAGTCTATGTCACCGCCGCGGCGCTTGCCTCGGGCCTGTTCCTGCTGCTGCAGTGGCTGGGGACGGGAACACCGGTCGCGGCGGTCGTGGGCGCGGTCGCGGGTTTCATCCTGCGCGGCGCGGCGATCCACTGGTCGCTGGCGCTCCCCGCCTATCGCGGGTCCAAAAGCGGTTGAGCTTGCCAAATCGCGAAACTGTGGCAGTTTCGCGTTGTGAACAATGATGTTAGCACCATCGCCCGCCGGGTGCGGGGGCAAGCGGACGCCTTGCCCGAGCTGTTCGGCCGCTTCGATTTCGACAAGGCGCCCGAGCGCTGGGCGCCCGAAGCCGATGCGGTGAGCGAGCTTGGCCGCGTGCGCAGCATCGACCGTTCGGCCTATCTCGACGATCCCGACCTGCTCGGCCGCATCCGCGAATACACGATGCTCGGCGACCGGACGGGCGATGCCTATGCGGCGTTGATGCCGCGCTACGGCTTCCAGCGCACCGTCGCCATGCTGGTCGAGGCGTGCGACAAGGGTGTCGAGGCGGTCGACGACGCGCCGCCCGAACTGGTCGCATTGATTCGCGAGATGGAGCAGAAGCCCGACTGGCTCGACATGACGCTGGTCGAGGAGGGTGCGGCCTATGAGCGCAACGCGACCGCGAACCTGTCGCCCTTTCTGATCCGCGGCGCCTTCATCGCGACCTTCCTCAACAAATATTCGGCGCTGCCGATGGCGCTGACCGGTACGCTCGGCCATGCGACCGCGGCGCGGCGGGTGAAGGAAACCGCGACCTTTTTCGCGACCACGGCGTTGCCCGGCGCTCTCGAGCGCTTCGGTCCGGGCTTCAAGGCGGCAGCGATGGTGCGGCTGATGCACTCGATGGTGCGCGTCAACGTGCTGTCGCGCCCCGGCATGTGGGACGCGGACACCTATGGCATGCCGATCCCGCAGCTCGACCAGATGCCCGCGGGGCTGATCCCCGTCTATTTCCTGTCGCAGGAGGTGCTCGCGAAGGGACGCACGGGCTTCACCCGGCTCGAACGCGGGCGCGTCGAGCTCGCGCGCTATCGCTGTTACCTGCTCGGGCTGCCCGAGGATCTGCTCGCCGACACGCCGCAGGAGATCGTCCGCATCTGGCGCACGCGCAGCGCCACGCTGCGCTATGAATATGACGACCAGGTCTGCGGCGGACTGCTCCGCGCGACGATGGATGCCGAACTGTCGAAGGACCGCTCGCCCAAGGGGCAGGTCAAGCGCCGCCTCGAATATTCGGTGAGCCGCGTCTTCTTCGTAAAGGCCTTTCTGGCGGGCGACGAGCAGCGTGCCGCCGACGTCGGCGTGCCGGTGAAGCGCCGCGATCACCTCATCTATGGCGCGACGATGCTCGGCATCGCGGGACGCATGACGGCCTATCGCCTTGCCGCGCGCCTGCCCGTCATCCGCCGTCTCGCCGACCGCCGCCTCGTCCACCGGATCGAACGCCAGCTTGCCGAATATGGCCGCGCCGAATTCACCTCCAACGCTGCGCACTACAAGCCCGCGACGGCCTCCTAGCCTTTTCCAGCCAAGGGATTTTCATGCAGACAGAGCAGGCGACCGTAAACGGCATCAGCATCACCTATGAGGACAAGGGGCCGCGCGATGCGCCCGTCATTCTGCTGGTCATGGGCCTCGGCGGCCAGTTGACCCTCTGGCCCGACGAATTCGTCGATGCGCTCAATGCCCGCGGCTTTCGCACCATCCGCTACGACAATCGCGACGTCGGCCTGTCGACGCGGTTCGAGGCGGCGGGCATTCCCAATGTGAAATGGATGATCGTCAAATCGGTCATCGGCCTGCCGGTGCGCCCTGCCTATACGCTCGCCGACATGGCGGCCGACGGGATCGGACTGCTCGACCATCTCGGCATCGAACGCGCACACATCGTCGGCGTGTCGATGGGCGGCATGATTTCGCAGCATATCGCGGCGCGTTATCCGGACCGCGTGCTGTCGCTGACGTCGGTGATGTCGACCACCGGCAACCGCCGCCTGCCGCGCGCGCAGAAAGAGGCGATGCGTGTGCTCGCCAACCGCCCGATGAGCGGCGACAAGGAAGCGCTCATCGCCTATTCGGTCAACGCCGCGCGCGTCATCGGCAGCCCCGGCTATCCGTCGGCTGAAGAGCGGCTCCAGCGCCGCGTGCGCACCGATTTCGAACGCGGCTGGTATCCGCAGGGCGTCGCGCGCCAGATGGCGGCGATCGTTGCCGACGGCGACCGGCGCGCGATGCTCAAGGACATCAAGGCGCCGACGCTCGTCATCCACGGCGAGGACGATCCGCTCGTGCCGCTGCCCGGCGGGCGCGACACGGCGGACAATATCGCGGGCGCGCGGCTGCTGACGATCCCCGGCATGGGGCACGACCTGCCGCTCGCGCTCGTCGACAGGCTGGCCGATGCGATTGCCGAACATATCGACGAAACGACCGCCGTCGCGGCCTAGGTTCGCCTCCCGCTTGCGGGAGAGGGTGTTATTTCAGCAGCATCGCCAGCGTGGCGAGCCAGCCCTTTGCCTCGCCCTGGCCCGGCCGCGGCGTCGCGGGCAGATAGGCGCGGCAGTCGAGGCACGCGGCCTGGATCGATCCCGCGGCGGTCATCATCGACAGATCCTGAAGCAGGCGGCGCTCGGCGAGCTGGCGGTTCATCGCCGCGATACCGAACCAGCCACGCGGGCCCGTTGCGGCTTCCTCTTCGGCGCCCGACCAGCTTGCCAGCATCTTCGAAAATTCGCTCGGCTCGTCCTCGAAATATTTGGCGTGGAAATCGCCCTCGACCTTGGCGAGCTTCGCCGCCGCCGCCAGCGCGTCGGGCAGGCCGCCGAACTGGTCGACGAGACCGATCTGGCGCGCGGTGCCGCCCGCCCACACGCGGCCTTCGGCAATGGGCAGGATCTTGTCGATCGGCTGCTTGCGGCTCTTCGCGACAAGGCCGGTGAAGCGCGCATAAATATCCTCGACGCTTGCCTGCGCCAGCTGGTTGAACTCGTCGTTCACCCCGCCGAAGATGTCGGGCTGACCCGACAGCGGCGTCGTCGCGATGCCGTCGGCATTGACCCCGATCTTCGCCAGCGTCTGGTCGAAGCTCGGCAGGATACCGAACACGCCGATCGATCCGGTGATCGTCTCGGGCTCGGCAAAGATGCGGTCGGCCGGCGTCGCGACCCAATAACCGCCCGACGCCGCGACATTCGCCATCGAGACGACGACGGGCAGTTTCTTCGCCTTCGCGGCGAGCAGCGCCTGGCGGATTTCCTCCGACGCGAGCACCGAGCCGCCGGGGGAATCGACGCGCAGCACGATAGCTTTCAC
Source organism: Sphingopyxis sp. (assembly GCA_013821905.1). GTDB lineage: Bacteria > Pseudomonadota > Alphaproteobacteria > Sphingomonadales > Sphingomonadaceae > Sphingopyxis. Next base: position 27,694 of record PNJO01000017.1, read on the forward strand.
GCCGCCGTCCGAGGCCGCGTCGAGAATATGTTCGGCGACGGTCTGGCCGCCGGCGAGGCCGTTGGGCGCCTCGCCATCGACGATCTCGCCGACCACGGGCACGACCGCAATCGCGCTGCCCTTCAGCTCGGGCGGGTTCGCGGCGACCCAGTTTGCGAGCGGGATCGCATTATATTCCCACGGCCGGCTGTCGTCGGCCGCGCCGCTGATTTCGGCGACGCGGCTGTTGAACGCCATGCGGCTGCCGACCTTGTCGATCAGCCCGGCGTCGAGCGATGCCTTCGACATGTCGCCGCCCGCGGCGCGCACCGCGGCGGCGGTGCCCGCGATATAGGCATCCAGCTTGGCCGCCGGACGCGCCTTTTTCACGTCGCTCAACCAGTTTTCCCACAGCGCGCTCGCATAGGCGAGGTCGGCTTCCTTCGCCTCGGGCGACTGGTCGCTGCGCAGATAGGGTTCGACCGCGCTCTTGAAAGTCCCGACACGATAGATGTGCGCGGTGACACCGAGCCGGTCCATCAAGCCCTTGTAGTAAAGGCGCGAACCGCCCGGCCCCGCGATCGCGACGCCGCCGACATTGTCGGCCCAGATCTCGCTCGCGTGCGAGGCGATCTGGTAACTGTCGGTGGTGTAGGCGGTGGCGAAGGCGAGCACGGGCTTTTTCTTCGCGCGCACCTTGTCGATCGCGCTGCCGATTTCGGCGAGCGACACCTGGCCGCCGCCGAGGAAGCGGTCGAGGTCGAGCACGACCGAGGTGACGCGCTTGTCGTCGGCGGCGCTTTCGAGCGCGTGGACGACGTCACGGACGCGCACTTCCTTCAGATTGGCGCCGCCCGACAGCGCCGCGAAGGGATCGATCTCGGCGGGCTGTTCGCTGACGATGCCGTCGAGTTCGACCAGCAGCGCGCCCTCGCTGACCGGCAGCGACGCATTGGGCCGTCCGGCGAGGATGCCGAACAGCGCGACGAAGAAGAGCAGCAGAAAGACCAGCGCCAGCCCGTCCTTGATCGCGACGAGCAGTTTCCACACCTTGCGCGGAAAGCTGGTGCCGCTCCGCGGCTTGTCGTCGCCGGGCAACGGCCGGCGGACGGGGATGGCCCAGGGGCCGGCGGGGTGGTTGGGCGTATCGGCGGTGCTGTCGGTCATGCGCCAAATCTAGGCGGGCGCCTCGCCGATGGCAATGCACGCTTCGACGGGCGTCGGGGGACAGGGGGATGAACGGCTTTCCGCACCCCGCCTCTTCCGAGGAGGGGCTTTTCTATCTCAAAGCCAACCCTCGCGGCGATACCAGCGCACCGTCTCGGCCAGCGCGTCGATTGTCTCGCGCTCGGGGCGCCACAGGTCCGCGGGCGGGCGGGCGCCCTCGGCGGCGACCCAGTCGGGATGCGCGATATAGCGGGCGCGGTCGGGGGTCAGCTTGGCCCGGCTGCGGCGCACCAGCTTGTCGATCCGCCCGCCTGCCTTGAGCAGCGTCGCCGGAATGGTCAGCGTCGATACGTGCACGCGGCCCACGGCGCGGCCGATCGCGCGCGCAAAGCTGCGGTGCGACCAGCCGTTCGGATGGCCGTCGTCGGGTTCGTAGATCGCGCCGATGCCCGTGTCGTGCGCGGCCGCGAGCGCCATCAGCAGCCGCGCCAGTTCGTCGACATAGATCGCCGACATGCGCCCACGCGGGGGCAGCATCATCACGCCGCGCCGGGCCATGCGGAACAGGTCGAGCATTTCGGTGTCGCCGGGACCGAAGACCGCCGGGGGGCGTACGATCGTCCAGTCGAGCCCGCTCGTCTGCACGATCTTTTCGGCCCGCTCTTTCGACCAGCCATAGTTCGACAGTTCCGGCTCGCGCGCCGCGAGCGAGGAGACATGGATGAAGCGCCGCACCTCCGCGCCGCGCGCGGCATCGACGACATGGCCCGTCGCGGCGGCATTGCCCGCCTCGAACGCCGCGCGCGTCGGCACGTTGACGACGCCGGCGATATGCATCACCGCGTCGCTGCCCGTTGCCATCTCGGCAAGGCTGTCGGGCCGGTCGAGCGCGCCCGCGACCCACGTCACGCCTTCGCGGTCGGGTTGCGGGCGGCGGGTGAGGGCACGGACGTGCCAGCCCTGTTCGACCGCGAGGCGCAGCGTCGCGCCGCCGACGAAACCGGTCGCGCCGGTCATCGCGAGCACCGGCCGCGTCACAGCAGCACCATATGGTCGCGGTGGACGACGGCGCTGCGCGGCGCATAGCCGAGCGCGGCTTCCTGCGCGTCGCGGCCAAGGCCGAGGATCGCGGCGGCATCGGCGGCGGGGTATTCGGACAGGCCGCGCGCGAGCACGCGCCCGTCGGGGCCCGCGATGTCGAGGATGTCGCCGCGCGCGAAGGAACCGCTCGCGCCGGTGACCCCCGCCGCGAGCAGGCTCGCGCCGCCCTGCAATGCCTTGGCCGCGCCCGCGTCGATCGTCAGCCGGCCCTTGGCGGTCAGCCCGCCCGCGAGCCACGCCTTGCGCGCGCTCGCGCCGCGGTCGGCGACGAACAGGCTGTGCCGCGCTGCGGTCGACAGCGGCCGTTCGATCCGCCCCGATGCGATGGCGAGATGCGCGCCCGCCGCATTGGCGATGCGGGCCGCCGCGATCTTCGACACCATGCCGCCCGATCCCATGCCCGACGCGGACCCCGTGTCGGCCATCGCCTCGATGTCCGCGTCGATGCGCTCGATGCGCGCGATATGGCTGGCGCCGGGGAGCGCGGGGTTGCGATCGTAAAGGCCGTCGATATCGCTGAGCAGGATCACGCCGCCCGCGCCCGCCGCCTGTGCGACTCGTGCCGCGAGCCGATCGTTGTCGCCGAAGCGGATTTCCTCGGTCGCGACGCTGTCATTCTCGTTGATCACCGGCACGACGCCGAGGCTCAGCAGCCGGTCGAGCGTCGCCGCGGCGTTGAGATAGCGCCGCCGGTGCTCGAGATCGTCGAGCGTGACGAGCATCTGCGCGGCGGTCAGCCCCTCGGCGCCGAGCAGTTCGGCCCAGACATGACTGAGTGCGATCTGGCCCGTCGCAGCTGCCGCCTGCGCATCCTCGAGGCTCGCGCGCCCGCCCTTCGCCAGTCCGAGCCGCCGCGCGCCGAGCGCGATCGCGCCCGACGACACCACGGCGACCTGCTGGCCCTCGCGCGTCCGCGTGGCGATATCGGCCGCCACGCCCGCCAGCCAGTCGCGCCGCACCGCGCCGCTTTCGTCGACGAGCAGCGCCGATCCGATCTTGACGATCAGCCGGGGGCAGGAT
>PNJO01000018.1 GCA_013821905.1 Sphingopyxis sp.
GCGACGTCGAGGATCCGGCACGAACGGTTCCATTGTTCGCGCGGCGTCCTGAGCGCGCCGCGCTTCGTCAGATCGACGAGTTCCTCGCGGCTCATCCGCTGGAGGCCGAGCCGCTCGTCGGGCGTGTCGCCGAGTACCCGGCGCTTGGCGAGGTCGGGGTGCAGCGCGCGCTTCACGCGTTCGGGATCGCCCTCGAGCTGGCCGTCGACATAGTCGAAGCAGGTCGCCTCGATCGCCGCAAGGTCGGCGGGCGAGGCGGGCGGGGGCGTTGTGGCCGCGGCGGCGAGGGTGAGCAGGGTCGTCAGCATCGGAGCTCCCGGGTGGCAAGATGAACAACTGGTGCGCTACATTTGTAGCGCATGTTTGACAAGCCGCTAGTCGATGATCGGCGCCCCCTCCGCCTGCAACCGTGCAAGATTGGCCTTCATCGCTGCGAGCACGTCGGGCGCATGCGGCGTCCAGCTTTCGACCTCGCCCACCACCCGCAGCGGTGACCGACTGCGATAGCTGCGCGTCGGGTTGCCGGGGAATTTCTTGTCGGTGAGGTTGGGGTCGTCGAACCAGTCGCCCGTCGGCTCGACGATATAGATGCGCTCGCGGCCCTCTCCGGCCGCGAGTTCGCAGCCCCAGATCGCGGATTCCAATGCGGCCGAGAAATATATCCACGACATCGGCGCGGCCTGATAGTTGCTGCCCCAGCCGGCCGCGAGCAGATCGCCGACGGAAAGGTCGGCGCGTGTCCCGTGGTAGAAGGTCGCGCCGGCGTCGGGGCCGGTGGGAGTAGCAGCGTCGGTCACGTCAATATTCGTTTCGTTCGGTGCGCAGCGTGGCCTTGCCGTCCTTCCAGTTGACCTCGGCGGCGGGCTCGTCCGGCTTGCCGGGGGCGAAGAGTTCATAGACGACCGTCCCGTCCTCCTGCGTGCTTTCGATGACGCGCGCTGGGGTGAAGGCGTCGGCGGCGGCACCGGCGGCGGCGCGCACCGGGGCGGGAGCGTCGGCCCAGGCGATGTCGCGCTGCATCTCGACGACGCGATATGTGCCTGCTTCCTCGATCAGGTCGAGCTCGACCTCGCTGCCGTCGGGGCGCGTCCCCTCGACGTCGAAAAAGACCTTGCCGTCGCGCGCCTTGCGCTCGGCCTCGGCGATCGTCATGCCGGGCACGCGGGCGAGCACCGCGTCGCGGACGCCCGCGGGCAGGTCGGCGGCGGCGACCTTGCTGATCTCGGCGGCGGGGCCGTCGGCGAGCACCGACTTTTCGGGCGCCGCGCTTTCGGACCGGGCCGGCGCCTCCGCTTTGCCGCATCCCGCAACCGCAAGCGTCGCCCCCGCCATCAACCAGATATGTCCGCGCATCGTCACTCTCCCTGAACCGGTAACCGTTGTCATCGTATCGGCGCCCGATGGCGGAGTCGAGCGGTGTGCGGCTGATGCCGGCCGGTTCGCGACGGGTTGCCCGGCGCCCGCGCAGCTTTCACTCGCGGTCGTCGGACGGGTCGAGCCGCACCGTCCAGACCGGATGACCCTCTGCGCTGCGCTCGATCGTGTGCGAGGGGACGAGATCGTCGCCGGTCTCGATCCAGCCGCGCCCGTCGCATTTGGCGCAGGCGTGGCGGATCGAGCGCTGGCTGACGAGGTCGATCTGGACGTTCCACTGGCCATAGCCGCCGCATTCGGGGCAGGGCTTGTCGAGGTCGCCGGTGCGATGGCGCCTGGAAATGCCGTCGAGCGCGTGCGGGTCGGTCGGCCCGCTGCAATGGACGATGTTCGAGGGGTGGGACATGATTGTCCTTTGTCAAAAGCCGTAGGCGGACAGGATCGCGGGAATGAGGCCCGGGAAGCGGCCGTTCACCTCCATCCCGCGCGAATAGTTGCGCATTTCGACCCCGACGCGCTCCGACCGGATCAGCCCCGCCTCGCGCAGCACCTTGAAATGCTGCGACAGCGACGACTTCGGAATTTCGCGCGTCGCCGCCTGCGACAGCGCCGAGCAGCGCTCGACGCATTCGCTCGCCGCGATTTCCGCGAAGATGGCGGCGCGTTCGGGATCGGACAGCGCATGCAGGATCGCCTCGGGACTCAGCGTCTCCAGCGCGGGGTGAACGATCGGTCGCATAAATTTTATCTAGGGGGCCTTGTCGCTTGGTTCAATAGTTCCATATTCCTGAACTATGGGAATGGCCGGCCATCGGGGCCGCCGCCCATCAGGAGAATTTCCATGTCCAGACTCGCAGATAAGGTCGCGCTGGTAACCGGCGCATCGAAGGGTATCGGCGCCGGCATCGCCAAGGCGCTGGCGGCGGAGGGTGCGGCGGTCGTCGTCAACTATGCGTCGAGCAAGGCGGGCGCCGACGCGGTGGTCGCGGCGATCGCGGCGGCGGGGGGCAAGGCCGTCGCGGTCCACGGCGACGTCGCGAAGGAAGCCGACGCCAAGGCGCTGGTCGAGGCCGCGATCGCGCATTTCGGCCGCCTCGACATCGTCGTGAACAACAGCGGCATCTATGCCTTTGCGCCGATCGAGGAAGTCACCGTCGACCAGTATCGGTCGATGTTCGACATCAACGTGCTCGGCACCCTGCTGGTCACCAAGGCCGCGGCCCCGCACCTGAGCGAGGGCGCGAGCGTCATCAACATCTCGTCGAACATCACCAGCGTGCTGATGGCGGGCGCGGCGGTCTATGCGGGGACGAAGGGCGCGGTCGACGTGATCACCGGCGTGCTCGCCAACGAGTTCGGCCCGCGCGGGATCCGCGTCAACGCGATCCTGCCCGGCGCGACCGAGACCGAGGGCGTCGAGACGATGACGGGCGGGGACAGCTCGCTGTTCGATGCGTTCATCGCGCAGACCCCGCTGCGGCGCGCCGGCCGGCCCGACGATATCGGCGACGTCGCCGCCTTCCTCGCGTCCGACGATGCCCGCTGGATCACCGGCGAACGGATCAGCGTCAGCGGCGGCTTGCGCTGAGGCGGAGGCCGGGAGGCGCGGGCACCAGCCTGCGCCTCCTGCCGCGCCCGGGGTCGCCCAAGCGGCAGCGCGGCGATCGCCGCCTGCACGTGCCGAGGCGGCTTGGCCATGACGTCGAGGGGGTTGCGGGCGCGCATCGGCGGGCGTGCAGCATGATGCGGGGGCGGCGACGACCGGTGGGCGGTCGAGGCGGGCGGAAGGTCGCAGGCCGGAAGGTCGCATCGGGCCGGAAGGTCACAAAGGTCACGCCACATACCCCTCTTATGTCCCGCCTTCCGCGGACTTCGGCACCTCCGCCCCGTCGTCCTCATCTTCATCTTCATCATCGCCGAAATCGAGCGCCAGCGTCGTGCCGGCGGCGGCGCGGCGTGCTTCCTCCAGGGCGATCTGGCGATGGAATTCGGCCTCGGTCAGCCCGCCGGGCGCGATGCCGAGCGCCTTGAGCCGCTTCATCACGGTGATGACCGCGATCAGGCGCGCGTCGGTTTCCTGCTGCGTCGCATGGTGCGGCGCCGACGCTGCGGCATCGGCGAGCGCCGCCTCTTCGTCGGTCAGCCATTCGGTGCCGTCCTCCTCGCGCTCGCGATCGACGATCGCGCCGCTGCCCCGGTCACGGGCATCCTCGGCGACATGGCCGGTCCAGCGGGCGAGCGCGAAGGCCCGCGCATCGGGGCGGCGGCGCGGTTCGCGGCGGTCGCGCCACGCGCCATAGGTGTCGGGGTCGCGATAGCGCAGCAGGAACATCGTCAGCCGCTCGTCATAATAACGTCGCTCGCCGACCTGTTCGCCCTGGAACCACACCGGGCGCGCGACGCCGTTGAGCGCGCGCGAAAAGGCGGCGTCGGACAGGCGGCGGATCGCATAGTCGAGCGCGGCATCCCATGCGGCGCGAAAGCTGTACGCGTCGACGCGGCGGCGCAGGCGATAGGCGGTCGACGGCGACAGGCCGACGCGCTCGCACGCCTCGGTCACGCAGCCGCATTCGCCGAGCGCCTCGATGAAATCGACCTGCTTTTCGGGCGTCCAGCCATCGCGGCGTTCGCGTGGGGAGGCGGGGACGAAGTCCTGCGCCGCGCCGAGCGTACGTTTGTCGTCGGGCGGCGCCCGGCGCGCCTTGGTGATGCGAACGGGACTGCGCGTCTTGTTCGCATTTTGCGCGCGGGCGCGAAGGGCGGCGAGGTCGGGGGTGATCTTGTCGTGCTTCATCCAGCAGGATGAACCAGACGGGGGCTTTTTAGGAAAGGGGTTTTGGGGGTGGGGTGTGCGAAATAGGATTTGTGGGGGCTATTCGGCGCCGGCGGAGACATGATGCGCCTCGTAGGTCCTTCATTTGGGATTTAGTAACCTGTCACCGTAATTCCGTAATTCCATTACAGTATTTATATCTTAGATACTTAGGGGGTCGTAGGTTCCTACAGGGATACCTTTTTCTATAAACTTGTCCAAAACATGGCGCCGTCCTTCGAGAAACCAATCCTCGTCATTCCAAGGGTGTCGCTCAATGAATTTCTCTCCCAACGCAGCAAGGAGAACACGGTCAAAGCGCCCAATCTGCCCCACGCGAGTTCCATCTGCGATCTTGCTTAGCTTGTTGTCGTCATACGGATCGATAGCGTTTTCTATTTGTTCCAAATCTGAGAAGCCGAGCTTTTTTAGCATGCGAGTCTGCCACTCGTAGCTCCAGTCTGACATTCGTCCGTCGGGCCCAAGTCGTTGATCTAGGAATGATTTTAAACTTCTTGAGGTTAGTTCTAGACCAGAAAGATCTCCGACTTTTACTTGGTCTTCAACAATGTTCGAAAGCTCCCGATCTGCGTTTTGGATTGCTTCAAACTCTCTATCGGCAACCTCTAGCATGCCAGCTAGGGACATGAAACGACGACGAATCTCGCTAGGTATGCTGTATGAGGATTTGTATTGGATGTCGTGCTCGATCTCAGCCCAAGCATGTTGGAGTATCGTTCTGACTTGAACTTCCACAATTCCAGAAGCGTATCTCTCATATTCCGCCAAGTTCGATCTGTTTTTTGAAAGTTTAACTAGATAATGAACGCTTCTATATCCAAATTTTTCTTCATCTAGTAAAGTTTTTCCTTTGTCAGATCGCTCTACTATTTCGAATTCTTGATGGAGAAGTTCGTCAACATCGGACAGAGTTTGTAGGACATTGGTAATGACCCTCACGCCGGCGAGGTCGGTTATTTCTTCAATTGGGTTTTCGTACTTCGGGTTTTCCGGTTTTCTATCGGAAGGCGTTGCGGCTTTGCGTCCGAAGCTCATCGGATCTTTCGCTCGATGTTGAACCGAATGAACTGTGATTTCACGCTTCGACAGGCACTCCTCGATTACACGACCAACGACACTGGCAAGCTCTTCATAATAAGGCCGAACGCGAAGATATTGCGAGATTGCATCCTGTTCATGGCGAACAAAATCAAAAGTGTTCCCGTTAGTCATGTCGCCCATCATTGTGCCCCTGTTTATGAAAGATTAGGGCACGGTAGAAGTCGGTCGTCAACCGTCGATCAAATTACGGGATTTGCGGTGACAGGTGCGACAACCCCTAATTTAGGTATCGGTCGTCACATCATCCCATTCCGCACCGTCGCCATACCCAATTAGCCAGTTCAGGGCCTGATGTCGCTCCATCGTAACCCCCGGATGAAGTCCGGCAGGCGCGTCTTTGCCGTCGAGGCCCGACTGTCGAACCGCCCAATGGCACCGATAGATGAGATCGGCTTCGTTCAGAATGTCGTTGGCCGAACGCATGCCTCGTTCGGTGAGATCGTCGAATTTATAGACGATTTCCGAGAGAAACGGCACATTGCAGGTGGCATTCGGCAAGCCAAGTTGGCCGTCGACATGGCGTAGCGCCCATAGAAGAACCCACGCCGCCTCGCACCGCCAGCTAAACTGCGTTCGGGCATGAAATTCGGGCTTTGGGTCGTCGATGAACACCAGCTCTTCAGGTGAAAAATAGGGACGGAAGCCCCTTTCGACGATGATGGAATCGAGAAGGCCCTGATCGGGTTCTTCCGACGCTTTGAACGATACCATCGTCAACGCTCGCAGCCGTTCGGCCACTTCGCGCGGCGTGCGCAGCGCGATTTGCGCCTCGCTCTCGATCATCGGCAGATGCCGATTTATCGGGACGCCTTCAGCGCGCAACAGGTCTTCGGCCCATTGTTTGCGCAATGGCTGGTCGCCGTAGACTTTTTCGTCGTCGTCGGGCGGCGGTAGTTGGACGGTGATGGGTTGGCGCGTCTCGCTTTCCTGCTTGTTGCCGAAAAGATTTCTGATCCAGCGCATCTTGCCCCCGACTTATTGTTTGGCCTGACTTGCCACCATAACGCGGCTGGCGCCATCGTTGACCAATATATCTAGGAGATCGAGCAAAGCATCGGCCGAAGCGGTGCCGAAGTCGATGGTGAGAAACCAGAATGTGCCATCGGTTTCGATTTGTGTGGCGGAATGGATGGCGCCCGACAAGGGCTCGCCCCGATTATAGGCTGCGTCCTCAAGGTCCAGCCACTTGTCGAGAAAATCGCCGATCAGACTTTCGTCGCTCAACTGCCGGTCGAAGCCGATTTGTACGCCGCACCAAGTGAATGGATGGATTTCGAGGACTACCGGTCCGAGATCAAAAGCGCGACCCTCTGCGCCCTCGCGGGGGTCAAGCCAAAGCTCTAACGCCCTCGTCGTGCCGTTCGACGTTTCCCCGAGCACGTCCGCCCGAAAATAGCGGTACGGGAACGGTATCTCCTCGTTATTCAACGAGATCAGGATTTCGCTGACGCTATCAGGATTCTCGGCTTTGGCTTCGCGGGCCGCGTTCTCGAAATAGGTGACGTAACGATCCCGCTCGTCCGTAATTATCGACGAAATCGACATCGTTACGCCCCCTCAATCCTTGTCAGTCGTGTTCGCGCCCACCCGCGCCCATATACAGCTCGCGGCCGGTGTCCTCATAGACCTGGCTCATTTCCGCCATGCCCTTTTCGGCCTCTTCGGCGGCGATGAAGCCGGCGCTGTCCTGATTTTGCAGCTTCGCGAAGTCGCGGACTTCCTGGCTGATCTTCATCGAGCAGAATTTGGGGCCGCACATGCTGCAGAAATGCGCCGACTTGGCGCCCTCCGCCGGTAGCGTCTGGTCGTGATATTGCTCGGCGGTGTCGGGGTCGAGCGACAGGTTGAACTGGTCGCGCCAGCGGAATTCGAAGCGGGCTTTGCTGAGCGCGTCGTCGCGGACCTTGGCGGCGGGGTGGCCCTTGGCGAGGTCGGCGGCGTGGGCGGCTAGTTTATAGGTGACGACGCCTACCTTCACATCGTCGCGGTCGGGGAGGCCGAGATGCTCCTTGGGCGTGACGTAGCAAAGCATCGCGGTGCCGTACCAGCCGATCATCGCGGCGCCGATGCCGCTGGTGATATGGTCGTAGCCGGGCGCGATGTCGGTGGTAAGCGGCCCCAAGGTGTAGAAGGGCGCCTCGCCGCAGGCTTCGAGCTGCTTGTCCATATTCTCCTTGATCTTGTGCATCGGGACGTGGCCCGGACCCTCGATCATCACCTGCACATCCTGTTCCCACGCGCGCTTGGTCAGCTCGCCGAGCGTGTAGAGCTCGGCGAACTGCGCCTCGTCGTTGGCGTCGGCGATGCTGCCGGGGCGGAGGCCGTCGCCGAGGCTGTAGGCGATGTCATAGGCCTTCATGATCTCGGTAATCTCGTCGAAGCGTTCGTAGAGGAAGCTTTCCTTGTGATGCGCGAGGCACCATTTCGCCATGATGCTGCCGCCGCGCGACACGATGCCGGTCATGCGCTTCGCCGCGAGGGGCACGTAAGGGAGGCGGACCCCGGCGTGGATGGTGAAATAGTCGACGCCCTGTTCGGCCTGCTCGATGAGCGTGTCGCGGAAGATCTCCCACGAGAGCTCCTCGGCGATGCCGCCGACCTTTTCGAGCGCCTGATAGATGGGGACGGTGCCGATCGGGACGGGCGAGTTGCGGATGATCCATTCGCGCGTGTCGTGGATGTTGCGCCCCGTGGACAGGTCCATGACGGTGTCGGCGCCCCAGCGGATCGACCAGACCATCTTGTCGACTTCGGACGCGACGTCGGACGCGACCGCGCTGTTGCCGATATTGGCGTTGATCTTGACGAGGAAGTTGCGGCCGATCGCCATCGGCTCGCTTTCGGGGTGGTTGATGTTGCTGGGGATGATCGCGCGGCCGCGCGCGACCTCGTCGCGGACGAATTCGGGGGTGACGTAATCGGGGATGCTCGCGCCCCAGTCCTGTCCGTCGCGGACATATTCGGCGAGGCGTTCGCGGCCGAGATTTTCGCGGGTCGCGACATATTCCATCTCGGGCGTGACGATGCCGCGGCGGGCGTAGTGCATCTGGCTGACGTTCTGCCCCGGCTTGGCGCGGAGCACCTGCTTCTTCACATTGGGGAAGGCGGGGACGCCGCCCGAGCGGTCGGGGCCGAGCTGGCCGTTATCCTCGGGACGGACCTCGCGCTGGGTCACTTCCTCGACGTCGCCGCGCGACCGGATCCATGCGGCGCGGAGTTCGGGGAGGCCCGCCGCGATGTCGATCTTCGCATTGGGGTCGGTGTAGGGGCCCGACGTGTCATAGACGCGGACGCTCGGCTCGCCGCTGTGCGGGTCGAGGTCGATCTCGCGCATCGCGACGCGGATACCGCTGCCGGTGGGCGAGGCGATGTGCACCTTGCGGCTGCCGCGGATCGGCCCGGTGGTGACGCCGATCGAGTCTAACGAAACTTGGGGGGCTTGCGCTTTGTCGAGGCGGGAATCGATGTCGGCCATGTGCAGTCGCTCCAGTTATCCGGAGCGAGAATGGGGATTCCGCGTGAGGAATACCGACCCTCCCTCCGCCGGTATTACCCGGATCAGGTTCAACGGGTCGCGGGCTGTTCCGCTCTCAACCTGTTTCTGCACACAGGCTCCCCGGGGATGGGGAGGGTTATAGGCAGAGGGGGGGCGAGTGACCATCCCCCTTTTCGTCATCCCCGCGAAAGCGGGGATGACAAGGCCGGGGTCAGGCGGCCGCGACGGCTTCGCGCGCGCCCGCTTTCCAGCGCGCCGCGGCTTCGGCGACGCGGCGGCCGAGCGACACGCCGGTGGCGCGGTCGCCGGCCTTCGGGGTCACCTCGGCGCTGTCGTTCGCGGCTTGCGCCATCGCGCCGATGAAGCTGCCGAGGCGGTTTTCGACGTCGGTGGCCGCGGACGTGTCGTCGTTGTTGCCGGGGTTCTGGCCGGTGCCGATCCACAGCATCCCGTGCTGCGCCGCGAAGATCGCCAGCGTGGTGAGCGTGTTGAGCTTGTCGCCCGACGGCGAGCCCGAGACGGTGAAGGCGGCGCCCAACTTGTCCTTCCACTGCTTGGTGAAATAGACGGCGGCGCTCGCGTCCATGAACGCCTTCATCGGCGCCGAGACGGTGCCCATATAGGTCGGCGAGCCGAAGACGATCGCGTCGGATTCGGCAATCGCGGCGAAGAAGGCGTCGAAGTCGGTCTGTCCGGCCTCGATCCGCAGCAGCGTCGCATGGGCGCCCGCTTCCGCGACGCCGCGCGCGACGTCGTTCGCGATGACGTCGGTATGGCCGAAGCCCGAATGATAGACGATGGCAATCTGGGTCATGGTGCAATCCTTTCCTGAACCGGTGCAGCCGGAGGCGGAGGGAGGGGAGGGGCCCCGGCTTGCGCAGGCGAAGATGATAGGGTAGGAACCAAAAGTGTAGTACGCACCTGCAGGTTCCTATGAAAAAAGAAGTTCCAGACTGGATAGGCCAGGTTGACCCGTGCGAGGCGAACTGCCCGTCGCGCGACATATTGGACCTGATCGGCGACCGCTGGAGCCTGCTCCTGCTGCTCGTCATCGCGCAGGGCGTGCACCGCAACGGCGCGCTCAAGCGGCGGATCGGCGGGATCAGCCAGAAGATGCTGACGCAGACGCTGCGCGCGCTCGAGGCGAGCGGGCTGGTCGAGCGGCGCGATTTCCAGACGGTGCCGCCGCATGTCGAATATCATCTGACCGCGCTCGGCGCCTCGCTGGGCGAGGCGCTGACGCCGCTGTTCGGCTGGATCGAGCGCGAGTTCGACGCGGTGGTCGCGGCGCGCGCGGCCTTTGCGGGGCGCCACGCGGTCTAGATACGGGAGGGAGGCGCGTATGACGGGATTATTCGCAGGATTGTCGGCGCTGTTGCTGGCCGCGGCGGCGCCCGCCGCGACGGTCGACGATCTCGGCTGGATGGCGGGATCGTGGATCGAGGAGGGCGGCAAGGACAGCGGGGGCCGCTGGACCGAGGAATATTGGACGGTGCCGCGCGGCGGCACGATGCTGGGCGCGAGCCGGTCGGGACGCGGCACGGAGCTGCGCGAATTCGAGTTTCTGCGCCTGCAGACAGGTGCGGACGGCGTCGTGTCCTATCTGGCGCAGCCCGGCGGCGGTGCGCCGGTGGCGTTCCGGCTGGCCCGCCACGACGCGGCGAGCGCGATCTTCGAGAATCCGGCGCATGATTATCCGCAGCGCATCACCTATGCGCGCGACGGCGACACGCTGACCGCGACGATTTCGCTGCTCGACGGGTCGAAGGCGCGGCGCTGGGTCTATCGGCGGCGCTAGGCCGTGCGGCGCGCGAGATAGACGCCGGCGATCATCAGCGCGATGCCCGCAACGCGCTTCGCGTCGATCGCCGAGCGCATCGCGCCGAACAGGCCGAAATGGTCGATCGTCGCGGCGCTGATCAGCTGGCCGACGAGGACGAAGAAGATCGCGTTGCCAACGCCGAACCTCGGCGCGATGAAGGTCACCGCGATCACATAGAAGGCGACGAACAGCCCGCCGAAGTAGAATTGGGACGGAATCTCCGACGTGAAGCGGATCTGGCCGATCGAGCCGGCCGCCAGCGCGCCGGCGGTCGCGATCAGGAAAGCGAGCCCGAACAGGATCATCGACGCCGCCATCGGCGCCCCGAGCCGGACGCCGAGTCCGCTGTTGAGCGCGGCGAGGATCGGGATGCCGACCCCGGTCAGCAACATGATGATCGCGAAACCTGTCGCATTGCCGGTGGTCATGGTTTCGGACTCCCTCCGGCCTGCTTCGCTCGATAGTCGAGAACCGGCAGGCCGCCGATCCCCCAATTGTCGGTGTCGACCTCGTCGATCACAACGACGGTGGTGGCGGGATTCTTGCCGAGTATGCGCTGGAGCAGCTCGGTGACGCCCCCGATGAGCTCGGCCTTCTGCTCTGCTGTCGCGCCTTCGCGGGTGATCTGGATGTTGACATAGGGCATCTGACAATCCTTTCGGTGCGGTGCTACAGGCCGAGGTCCTCGAGCCCCGGATGGTCGTCGGGGCGGCGCCCGGTGTCGCCGCGATCCCAATGGAACAGCCGGTCGGCCTCGGCAATGGCAAGGTCGTTGATGCTCGCGATGCGGCGCGCCATCTCGCCATCGTCCGCGAATTCCCAATTCTCGTTCCCGTAGGAGCGCCACCACTGGCCCGCGTCGTCGTGCCATTCATAGGCGAAGCGCACCGCGATGCGGTTGCCGGTGAAGGCCCAGAGTCCCTTGATTAGCCGGTAGTCGCGTTCGCGCTGCCATTTGGCGGCGAGAAAATCGACGATCGCGGCGCGGCCGGTGACGAAGGTCGAGCGGTTCCGCCAGACGCTGTCTTCGGTATAGGCAAGCGCGACGCGCGCGGGGTCGCGGCTGTTCCAGCCATCCTCGGCGAGGCGGACCTTCCGGACGGCGCCGTCATGGTCGAACGGCGGGAGCGGGGGACGGGACATCTGTCTTCCTTTCGGGTGCAGGGAGATTTCAGGCGAAGGGGGTTGCGAATTCGATGCGGATGCCGCCGGGCATCGCGCAGATGAAATGGTGCGTCGCGGCGCCCTCGCGGATCGGTTCGGGGTCGAATTCGATCACCGCGCCCGGATGGCCCTGCACACGCGCGAAGACGGTGCGCAGCGCATCGAGGTCGGCAACGCGGAGCGCGAGATGATGGAGGCCGATGTTCGCGCGGCGGTCGAAGCGCGTCGCGCCCGCGGGGTCGGCGACCTGCCACAGCGTGAGCAAGGTCGTGCCGTCGGTGACGAAGATCGCCGGATAGTCGGGGCGTTCGGCGGCGACGGTGAAGCCGAGCGCATCGACGAAAAAGTCGCGCGCCTCGGCGACGTCGCGCACGGCGAGGCCGATATGATGGGCGCCCTGGGTGAAAGCGGTCGTCATTTTTCTTCCTTCCGATTGTGTCCGACCGACGTCGGACCGGCACCGGCCCGCTCCCCCGCCCGACGTCCCAAACAGTTCATGCTCATGGGAGGTCGGGCGGGGGAGCGGGCTGGTGCCGCGCTGATTCGAGCGCGGCGATTTCGGCGCGCAACTGGTTGAGTTCGGCCGCCATCGGTTTGATCGCGGCGGAAATTTCGGTCTCGGTGAAGCGCGGGGTGATGTGCTGCGAGCAATTCCATTCCCAGCCCACCACCTCGATGAAGAAGGCGCGTTCGGGCACCGCACGATAGCCCTCGGGCATCAGCGCGGTGACCGCGGCGGGATCGTCGGCGAGTTCGACGCTGACCGCATGACCGATCAGCTTCAGCCGTTCCTTGTTCGGATAATCCATCAGGAACAGCGAAACGCGGTCGTTGTGCTTCAGATTGGCGGTGCTGATATATTGCTTGTTGCCGCGATAGTCGGCGAAGCCGATGCGGTTGCCCGCGATATGGCGCAGGAAGCCCGCGGGGCCGCCGCGGTGCTGCATATAGGGCCAGCCTTCGGCATTGACGCTCGCCATGTAGAAGCTGTCGCGCTCCTCGATGAAGGCGATTTCCTTTGGCGTCAGCGTGTCGGGGGTGCCGTCGGCGCCCGCGTCGAGCTTGGCATAGGAGGCGCGCGATCCGTGGCGTTCCTGCTCGGTCCTGACGGCGTCGTCGAACAGCGTGTGCCGGTAATTCTGCGCCATCTGCCATTCCTTTCGAACAGGAGCGAGCCGGGCGGGAGGGGAGAGGCCCGGCCCGCCACGCCGATCTAGGCCATTGCACCGATGATGATAATATGGGCTGTTTGCACAAGTTAATTCCGGTAAGTGGAATAGTTATGGACCGGTTGCTCACGCTCGAAATGTTCGTCGCGGTCGCCAGCGAGGGCGGTTTCGCGGCGGCGGCGCGTAAGCTCGGCAGTTCGCCGCCCGCGGTGACGCGCGGGATCGCGGCGCTCGAGGCGCGGCTGGGGACGGTGCTGTTCCACCGCTCGACGCGCGCGGTCGCATTGACCGATGCGGGGGCGGCGTTCCTCGCGCAGGCGCGGCGCATCCTCGCCGACCTGGCGGGGGCCGAGCGCGAATTGCGCGGCGCGGCGGCCGAACCGAGCGGCCAGCTCTATATCACCGCGCCGGTGATGTTCGGGCGGCTGCACGTGCTGCCCGTCGTCGGCGAGCTGATGGCGCAATATGGCGGGCTGGCGGCGCGGATGATGCTGATCGACCGCAATGTCCGCATCGTCGAGGAAGGCATCGACGTCGCGGTGCGCATCGGCGCGCTGGCCGATTCGGGGCTGAAGGCGGTGCGCGTCGGCCGGGTGCGCCAGATGCTCGTCGCGAGCCCGGCCTATCTGGCGCGGCGCGGGGCGCCGGCGACGATTGCCGATCTGGCCGGGCACGAGCTGATCGGCGCGACGGGGCCGCGCGCGGCGGGCGAATGGCAGTTCGCGACCCAGCGCTGGCGCGTCGAGCCGCGCCCGCGGCTGACCCTCAGCACCGTCGATTCGATGCTCGCCGCCGCCGAGGCGGGGTATGGCATCGCCAATCTGCTGAGCTACCAGCTCGCCGAAGCGGTCGACGCGGGGCGGCTGGTTTCGCTGCTTGCCGACGAACAGCCGCCCCCACTGCCCGTGCATCTGCTGTTCGAACCGTCGCGCGCCGGGCTGCCTTCGGTGCGGCAGTTCGTCGACGCGATGAAGGCGCGGATGCGGATGGCGGGGCTGGCTTGATTGGGGGAGGGGGTTGGTGCGCAGCCCTTCGTCACCCTGGACTTGATCCGGGGTCCATTCACGCAGCTCCGGTTAAATGGATCCCGGATCGAGTCCGGGATGACGACGAAAGAAATGGCGCGTCCCGCTTGCGGGCATCCTTCAGCGATCCCCGGCGAAAGCCGGGGGCCATGCGGGGAAGATCGAGTTCGTCATCTGGGCCCCGGCTTTCGCCGGGGATCACAACAGGGGTGGTCGACCGCTTCCGGTCGAAACCAGCCGTTCGCCCTCAGAACTGGTAGGCGACGCCGCCGCCCGCGAGCCACTGGTCGCGGCTGCCGGCGATGTCGACGATCGGCGAATCGGCGAAGCGGCTCGTCATGCGGCCATATTGGGCGCCGCCGATCAGCACGAAGCCCCGGCGCAAATCGCCCGACAGCGCATAGGCGCCCGCGATCCCCAGCGTATATTTGCCGACCGTCGCCTTGCGGCTCGCGCCCGAATAGACGGGCAGGCCGCTCGCGGCGCTGCCGAGAGGATCGACGTCGAAATAATAGCGGCCGAAGCCCTTGCCATAGATGTTGGTCGATGCCGACAGGCCGATATAGGCGCGCTTCGACAGCGGCGTGCCATAGTCGATCGTCGGCGAAACGACCCAGCTGCCATGCCTGCCGCTGATGTCCTTCAGCCCGACGAGGCGAAAGCCGATCTGGTCATATTTGCTGGTGATGATGCCCGACTGGGTGATGCCCGCCGAAATGCCGAGCTCGACCGCCATCTTGCGGTCGCCGAGCGCCTCGACCTGCGCATCCTTGATCCGCCCGGTGCGGTCGCTGCGCAAATTGATGATCGGGCCGAACTTGATGTCGGTCTTTTGCCCGCGCTGCTGGCGGATCAGGTCGACCTGGAAATTGGTGCCGCGGGTCGAGAAGCTGTAGCCCTTGAAGCGGCCGCGGAAATAGAAGGCGGGCAGGATGTTGCGCTCGTCCGAGCCGTTGTAGCTCGGCACGGTGATCACCCCCGCGGCGATGGCGAAATAGTCGCGCGCATAGGTGCGGCTTTCGTCGTCGTCCTGCGGGCGCGCCGCGGGAAGCAGGATATTTTCGTCGATCTCGCCCGTGTCCTGCGCGAAGCGCGCGGTCTCGTCGGTCGAGCGGGCGGGGGGCAGCGCGTCGGCCGGCGCCTCGATCCCATAGGCGAGCGGCATGCCTTCTTCGGCCGCGGCGGGGGCTGCGGCGACGCCTGCGCTTGCCAGCAGGACGCCGAGAGGAATCGAACGCATCGACCGGGAGAGGCGGAAAAAGGACATCAAATCAGGCATATCTATCCTATGGTCTTTGCCCCTGCGAGCGCGGGTGTAAGTGATTGTCGGGACATTGCAAAGGCTTCGTCTGGCGGCGGCGGTTTTTCTTCCCCGCGTGGCATCCGCGTATCGGTCGCCCGTCCGGCACCGCGCGCCCGCCGAATTCGGGGCCCGCGCGCGAGTGCAGGGAATATGGTCGGCGCGAGGCGCAGCGGCTGCGCGAGCGGAGTTTCCGCACCAGGTGGCGCGACGATTCCCGGGGACGCGGCGACGGTGGCTGACTTTGAGCGCCGCGCGCGCTAAGGCCGCGCCGCAGCAGAAGGGGACGAGACGATGAGCCGTGCGGGACGCCTGACCGGCTATGCGCTGATGGCCGCCGCGGCGCTGCTCGCGGTGATGATGCGCCAGGGCCGGGTCGACAGCATCGGCCCTTTTCCGGTCGCCGCGGTTGCGCTGCTTCTGGGCATGATCGGGGTGATGCTGGTGTTCACCGACCTGATGGTGCGCGGGCTCTATGCGCAGGTCGATGCCGCGAAGCGCAAGGGGGACGGCGAGGCAGGGGATGGTCCCCCGCCCCGATAGCGCGGCCCCCTTTTCGTTCGACAGTTTCTGCGGTTACCAGTATGACGGCGCGATGACCGACCGTCCGCATACGCCGCTGCTCGACACGGTGGATGTCCCCGCCGACCTCCGCAAGCTGAAGCCCGAAGACCTCCGCCAGTTCGCCGACGAGCTGCGCGCCGAGATGATTTCGGCCGTCGGCACCACCGGCGGGCATCTCGGCTCGGGGCTCGGCGTTGTCGAGCTGACCGTGGCGCTTCACTATGTGTTCGAGACGCCGCGCGACAAGATCGTGTGGGACGTCGGGCACCAATGCTATCCGCACAAGATCATCACCGGGCGCCGCGACCGTATCCGTACCTTGCGGACCGGCGGCGGGCTGTCGGGCTTCACCAAGCGCAGCGAGAGCGAATATGATCCGTTCGGCGCGGCGCACTCGTCGACGTCGATCAGCGCGGCGCTCGGCTTTGCGATCGCCAACAAGCTGAAGGACGAACCCGGCCGCGCGATCGCGGTGATCGGCGACGGGTCGATGTCGGCGGGCATGGCCTATGAGGCGATGAACAATGCCGCCGCCGCGGGCAACCGGCTGATCGTGATCCTGAACGACAATGACATGTCGATCGCGCCGCCGGTCGGGGGGCTTTCGGCCTATCTGGCGAAGCTGGTGTCGTCGCGGCCCTTTATCGAGCTGCGCGAGATCGCGCGGCGCTTTGCGCGCAAGCTGCCCGAGCCGCTCCACAAGGCGGCGCGCAAGACCGAGGAATATGCGCGCGGCATGGCGATGGGCGGGACCCTGTTCGAGGAACTGGGTTTTTATTATGTCGGGCCGATCGACGGGCACAATCTCGACCATCTGATCCCGGTGCTCGAAAATGTCCGCGACAGCGACCACGGGCCGGTGTTGATCCATGCGGTGACCAAGAAGGGCAAGGGTTATGCCCCCGCCGAGGCCGCCGCCGACAAATATCATGGCGTGCAGAAATTCGACGTCATTACGGGCGTGCAGGCCAAGGCGCCGCCGGGACCGCCGCAGTACCAGAATGTGTTCGGCGAAACGCTCGCGAAGCTGGCCGAGACCGACAAGCGCATCGTCGCGATCACCGCCGCGATGCCCTCGGGGACCGGGGTCGACAAATTCGCCAAGGCGCACCCGACACGCACCTTCGACGTCGGCATCGCCGAGCAACATGCGGTGACCTTCGCCGCGGGGCTCGCGGCGCAGGGGATGCGGCCGTTCGCCGCGATCTATTCGACCTTCCTCCAGCGCGCCTATGACCAGGTCGTGCACGACGTCGCGATCCAGAATCTGCCGGTGCGCTTTGCGATCGACCGCGCGGGGCTGGTCGGCGCCGACGGGTCGACGCATGCGGGCTCGTTCGACGTCACCTATCTGGCGACCTTGCCGAACATGGTGGTGATGGCGGCGGCCGACGAGGCCGAACTGGTGCATATGACCTATACCGCGGCCGAATATGACGATGGCCCGATCGCCTTCCGCTATCCGCGCGGGAATGGTACCGGCGTGCCGCTGCCGGAGGTTCCGGTGAAGCTCGAGATCGGCAAGGGCCGTGTCGTGCGGGCGGGCAAGGCGGTCGCGATCCTGTCGCTCGGTACGCGGCTCGCCGAGGCGCTGAAGGCAGCCGATACGCTGGAGGCGCGCGGGCTTTCGACGAGCGTGATCGACCTGCGCTTCGCCAAGCCGCTCGACGAGGAACTGATCCGCAAGACGCTCGCCGCCCACGAGGTGTGCGTGACGATCGAGGAAGGCAGCATCGGCGGGCTCGGCGCGCATGTGCTGACGCTCGCGAGCGACGAGGGGCTGATCGACGCGGGTCTGAAGCTGCGCACGATGCGCCTGCCCGATGTCTTCCAGGATCAGGACAAGCCCGAGCTGCAATATGACGAGGCGGGGCTTAACGCGCCGCAGATCGTCGATACCGTGCTGAAGGCGCTGCGGCATAACAGCGCGGGCGTGGAGGAAGCGGGGGCGCGGGCTTGAGCGGCTGGTGGTTCGCCGCTGGCTGCGTAGGACTTTACCTTTTGCTATGGGCCTTCATGGCGCAAAAATGGAAACGTTGGGCCGTCGCACTGGCCGGTCGACGACCCAGCCCCGACCGCGAGAGCTTCGTGAAACTCCTCGAGGGCGACAGCGACCGTGACGTTGCCGAGTTCGTCTGGACAATATTTGCGGAAGAATATTCCCATAAGGGCGTGGACCTCACTCCCCATCCCGATGACGATTATCTGAAAGATATGCCGATAGATCCAGAGAATCAGAACGACTGGTTCGGTGATTTCTGCGAGGCCTTTTTGCTGTCTTACGATGATTTCCCTGATTGGCCTGACGGCGCGGCAACCACCATCCGCAATTTCGCGCGCTGGCTGTCGGACGGCCGTCGTGCGTTGGCTCGCGACGCCGCATGAACTTCTTCAACCTCCTGCAATCGCTCGACGAGCTTTTGTACGAGGTGATGTCGTGGCTGGTCTTCTATCCGATCACCTTGTGGCGTACGCTGACGCGGCCGCTGAAGATGATGAATTATTCCGACGTCGAACAGGGCGACGCCGCCGACCAGCAATATACCGACACGCTGAGCCCGCCCTTGTTCCTGCTCCTGTCGCTGATCCTCGTCCACGCCGCCGAGATCGCGCTGGTCGGCAATGACGCGGTGATCGCGAGCAAGGTCGGGCTGGCGGCGTTCGTCAGCAACAACACCGACCTGATCATCCTGCGTATCGTCAGTTTCAGCCTGTTTCCGGTGATGCTGGCGACCCGGATGGTTCGCGCGCAGGCATTGCAGGTCAATCGCGACACGCTGCGTGCGCCCTTTTACAGCCAATGCTATGTCGCGGCGGTGCTGGCGATGCTGCTGGGCGGCGCGGTGATCCTGATCAAGCTGGGGCACGATTGGTCGGCGCTTGCGGGCCTGGCGCTCACGCTATTCGGCCTCTTGTGGTTCGGCTTCCTGCAAACGGCATGGTTCAACCAGCATCTGAAGTGCGGGCGGCTGCGGGCGTTCGGCCATGCGTCGCGCGCGATGGTCGAAAGCCTGGCCGCGATGCTGCTGCTGGCGAACCTGTTCCGCTGAACGCAAAAGAAAACGGCCCGGAAAGCCGGGCCGTCATCCTGAAATTCGCGATGCGCGCTATGCCGTCGGGATCGAGGCGGTCGCGTCGCGGCCGTCACCCTCGGGTGCGGCGATGATTTCGCGCACCGTCAGGCCCTTGTCGACGACCTGCGTGTCGGGGCTGCCGACCTGGCTGCGGATACCGGGGTCGGCGCGGGCGCCGTCGGCGCTGCCGATGATCGCGGCTTCGGTCGCGCTGCGCGGGGCGGCGCCGCCGAACAGCGCGCGCAGCGTCTGTTCCGCGGTCGATTCGCCGCCGGGGCGCGCCGAGCCGGGAGCCGGCGGGGTCAGCGCGAAGTCGGGCGGCACGACGAGCGGCGCCTGACGCGACACCATCATCTCGTCGGGACGGTCGCGGCTGAACAGATTGTTCGAGCCGCAGGCGGAAAGCGTCGTCGCGAGAATCGAGGCGGCAACAATGGCGGTGGTCCGGTTCACTACAAAATAACTCCCAATGCGCCCCGTTTACTCTTTGGCGGCCTGTTCGCTCGATGCGGAAGGCGCCGACGGGGCCTTTTCGCCCAAGAGCAGCGCGCGCGCAACCAGCAAAAGCACGCCGATGCTGATGCAGGCATCGGCGACGTTGAAGATCATGAAGGGGCGGAAAGCGCCGAAATGCAGATCGGCATAATCGACGACATAGCCGAGCCGCACGCGGTCGACGATATTGCCGAGCGCGCCGCCGAGGATCAGCGCGAGCGCGATCACGTCGCCCTTGGCCTTTTCGCGCGTCATCCAGATGCCCACCGCGAGTGCGACGAGCGCGGTCACCGCGACGAGAATCCAGCGCGTGGTCGGCGACTGGTCGGCGAACATCGACAGCGAAATGCCGTAATTCTGCGCCCAGGTCAGGTTGAAGAAGGAGGTGATCTCGATCTCGCCGCCCGGCTTGGTCGCGAGCGACAGCGGGACCGTGACGACCCATTTCGCCAGCTGGTCGAGGATGAAGGCGGCGGCCGCGATCAACAGGCCGAAGCGCAGGTGCGGCGAACGTTGGCTGCTCATCATGCGTCCAATACCGTGTCGCAGCGATTGCACAAGGCACCGTCGGTTTCGACCTCGGGCAGGTGACGCCAGCAGCGGCCGCATTTGTGGTTGGTGGTGCGCTTCACGTCCCAATCGCCCTTGTGGACGGTCGACGTGATGAAGATTTCCTCGAAATCGACGTCGCCGGCTTCATTGGGGAGCCAGACCTCGGCTTCGAGGCTGGAGCGGATGATCTTGTCGCGACGCAGCGGCTCGATACGCTCGGTAACGAGGGCGCGGGTGTTGCGGATGAGGGCCCATTTTTCCGTCAACGCGTCACCCCGGACTTGATCCGGGGTCCCGCTTGATTCTTCACTGGCGTCCAGCGGGACCCCGGCTCGGGGGCCGGGGTGACGAGAAAGAGTGGGAAGCACCGGCCACTCCAGCAGATGCACGCTGCCCGCATCGGGATAGCGCGTCCCCCACACTTCCTCGCTGGTGAACACCAGTACCGGCGCGGCATAGCGCACGAGTGCGTGGAAGAGGATATCGAGCACACTGCGATAGGCGCGGCGGGTGTCGGTGCCGAGCGGCGCGGCGGGGCCGAGGTCGCAGTAGAGGACGTCCTTGCGGATGTCGAAATAGAAGGCCGACAGATCCTCGTTGCAGAAATCGGCGAGCAGGCGCGTGTAGCTGTTGAAGTCGAAATCATCGACTGCGCGCGCCATCTTGCCGTCGAGGTCGGCGAGCAGGCTGAGCATATAGCGTTCGAGCTCGGGCATCGCCGCGATGTCGGTGATACGTTCCTCTTCCGAAAACCCGTCGAGCGCGCCGAGCAGGTAACGGAAAGTGTTGCGCAGCTTACGATACTGGTCGGCGACCCCGGCGAGGATTTCCTTGCCGATGCGGTGATCCTCGGTGAAATCGACGCTCAGCGCCCAGAGGCGGAGGATGTCGGCGCCATAGTCGCGCATCAGGTCGATCGGGCTGATCGTGTTGCCGAGCGACTTCGACATTTTGAGGCCCTTGGCGTCCATCGTGAAGCCGTGCGTGAGGACCGCCTTGTACGGTGCCTGCCCGCGCGTGCCGCAGCTTTCGAGCAAGGACGACTGGAACCAGCCGCGATGCTGGTCGCTGCCTTCCAAGTAAAGGTCGGCGCTGTGGGTCGAGCCGTCGTGGCGGACGAGTGCGGGCCAGCGGCCGCTCTCGAGCACGAAGGCGTGGGTGCAGCCCGAATCGAACCAGACGTCGAGAATGTCGGTGATGCGCTCGTAATCGGCGGCGTTGTAGCTATCGCCGAGATATTCCTGCGCGCGTGCGTCGTTCCACGCATCGACGCCGCCCTCGCGGACGGCGGTGACGATGCGGTCGTTGACCACCGGGTCGTTGAGGTACTGGCCGGTCTTGCGGTCGACGAAGAGCGTGATCGGCACGCCCCATGCGCGCTGGCGGCTGAGCACCCAGTCGGGGCGGTCCTTGACCATCGACCCGATGCGGTTGCGGCCCTTTTCGGGGACGAAGCGCGTGCGCTCGATCGCGTGCATCGCGGCCTGCCGCAAGGTCGGGGCGTCGCAGAGACCTTCCTCGGCGGGGTTGATCGCGCCGCCTTCGCTTTCCCAGCGCTGCTCGCGCGGCGCCTTGGGCTCGATGTGGGTCATCACCTTGTCCATCGGCACGAACCATTGCGGGGTGCAGCGATAGATGACCTTGGCTTTCGAGCGCCAGCTATGCGGATAGCTGTGCTTGTAGTCGGCGCTGGCGGCAAGCAGCGCGCCGGCGTCGCGGAGGTCGGTGCAGATCGGGCCATCGGGGGCGTTGAACTTGGGGTTGATCACGCTGCCCTGGCCGCCGAGCCAGCCCCAGTCTTCGCGATATTTGCCGTCGCCCTCGACCGCGAAGACGGGGTCGAGCCCGTTCGCCTTGCAGAGGTCGAAGTCGTCCTCGCCATGGTCGGGCGACATATGGACGAGCCCGGTGCCGCTGTCGGTGGTAACGAAATCGCCCGCGAGGAAGGGACGCGGGCGCGCGAAGAAGCCGCCGAGCGCGTGCATCGGGTGGCGGGCGATGGTGCCGTCGAGTGTCGAACCGTGGTGAAAGCTGTCGATGCTCCACGGTCCAACGAGTTCGGGGTTTTCTGAACCCCGGACCGTTGCATCGACGCGATTCTGGAATGTTTCGATCAGGTCGGTTGCGACCAGGAAGCGACCAAGCACTTTCCCGTCATGGCTCCGACAGGTTGTCAGGGCGTAGTCGACTTCGGGCCCATAGGCCAAAGCCTGGTTGACCGGGATCGTCCACGGCGTGGTCGTCCAGATCACCGCATGCGCGCCGACCAGCTCGGCAATCGGGCTCTCGACGATCTCGAACGCGACATCGATCTGGGTCGAGACGATATCCTCATATTCGACCTCGGCCTCGGCGAGCGCGGTCTTTTCGACCGGCGACCACATCACCGGCTTGGCGCCGCGATAGAGCATGTCGTTCGCGGCGAATTTGAGCAGTTCGCGCACGATGGTGGCTTCGGCCTCATAGTCCATCGTGAGGTACGGATGGTCCCAGTCGCCGCCGATGCCGAGGCGCTTCAGCTGCTCGCGCTGGGTGTCGACCCAATGCTGCGCATAGGCGCGGCATTCGGCGCGGAATTCCTCGACCGGAACCTCGTCCTTGTTAAGCTTTTTCTTGCGATATTGCTCCTCGACCTTCCACTCGATGGGGAGGCCGTGGCAGTCCCAGCCGGGAACATAAGGGGCGTCCTTGCCCTTCAGCGTCTGGGTGCGGACGACCATGTCCTTCAGGATATGGTTGAGCGCATGGCCGATGTGCATGTCGCCATTCGCGTAGGGCGGGCCGTCGTGGAGGATGAACTGGTCGCGGCCCTTGCGGCTTTCGCGGATCTGGCCCTCCAGATTGCCCTCGAGCCATTTCGCCAGAATCAGCGGCTCCTTCTGCTGCAGGCCGGCTTTCATCGGGAAGTCGGTCTTGGGTAGGAAGACGGTATCGCGGTAATCGCGCTGATCGGGGGCAGGTGCGTCGGTCATGGTCGCGGCGCTTAGCGTAACAAAAGCGGATTTTCACCTTTTTAGTGATTCGGCACGTTCGACGCGATTTTGTGCCGCATGGGCCCCGGCTTTCGCCGGGGATCACTTTGGTCCGCTATGGTGCAATCCTACCTCTGCCGCGGGCGCAGCGCCGGGCCGACCTCGCGGATGTCCTCGACCCAGATATAGCCGTTGAAACTCGCGGGAATCTTCGCGAGCTGTTGCGGGGTCGAGATGCCCTCGTTCGATTTGCCGCGTTCATAGGGGCCGAAGACGATGACCTTCGCGCCGACGCTGTCCATGCGCGCGACCAGCCGGTCGGGCCAGCCCCAGAAGGCCCATTGGTAGTTGACGGGAATGCCGATCACCGCGTTCCGGCAGCTCGCGGGGACGATGCCCGTCCAGCCGTAGAGGACATAGTCCTTGGTGCAGGGCATCGCCTCGCCCTTGAGATCGAACGACCAATTGTCCGGCAGCAGTTCGCGCATCCGCTTCACCGGGGCCGCGCCGCCGTAGAAGGCGTCGCCGAGCCTTTTGCTGTCGCGCCCCGATGCCTTGAGGATCGCGAACAGCTGGTCGGCCTCGGCCGCGTTCTTCGACTTGAAGTTGAAGAGGATCGGGTGGACGGGGAGCGCGGCGAGCCCTTCCTCGACCGTCGGCATCTTGCCGAT
This sequence comes from Sphingopyxis sp., assembly GCA_013821905.1. GTDB lineage: Bacteria > Pseudomonadota > Alphaproteobacteria > Sphingomonadales > Sphingomonadaceae > Sphingopyxis. Next base: position 23,613 of record PNJO01000018.1, read on the forward strand.
GCCCTTGCCGCGCAGCGGATATGTCTTGCCGCCGTCGGCGGTGTAGCCATAGCCGATATCGAGCGCCTTGAGTTCGGCGAGCGTCAGGTCGCGCGTGTCGCCCTTGCCGTCGGTGCGGCAATCGACCGTCCAGTCGTGGAACAGCACCATGCGCCCGTCCTTCGTCGGCGCGACGTCGACCTCGACCATGTTCGCGCCGAGCCCGACCGCCCAGCGCATCGACTGGGGGGTGTTTTCGAACACGTCATGGTCGGGCGGATAAGCGAAGGCGGCGGTGCAGGTATCGCGGCCGGCGGCGGCGCGCTTGTCGTAGAGGTGATAGACGCCGCGGTGCGCGATGAGCCGGGGCTTGCCCTCGGGATCGGGGGCGAGGAAGCTGGCGTTCGACAGGGTGAGCCAGGCGACGATCGCGGCGAAGACCCAGAGCAGGATCTTCGTGCGGCGCGTCATCGGCTTTTTCTGTGGGCCTGCGAGCGCGGCGGCCCAGTCGTCGTCGCTGTCGGTCATTCGTCCCCCCGCTTCGCCCCTGCTGCGGCGCGGGGTCAGGCGCCCGCGAGTAGCGCCTTTGCCGCGTCGCAATCCAGCGCGATTTGCGCCATTAATGCATCCATATCGTCGAACTTCGCCTCGGGCCGGATGAAGGCGTGGAAGGCGACGTCGATTTCCTGCCCGTAAATATCTTCGGCAAAGTCGAAGAAATGCGGTTCGAGCAGCTCCTTCGGCGGGTCGAAACTGGGACGGATGCCGAGGTTCGCCGCGCCCTTCAGCACGCGCCCGTCGGGGAGCTTTCCGGTCACGGCGTAGATGCCGTAGCGCGGGCGGAGATATTGCCCCATGTCGAGGTTCGCGGTGGGAAAGCCGAGCAGGCGGCCGTTCTTGTCGCCGTGCCGGACGATATTGCGCACGGTGAAGGGGCGGGTGAGCAGGCGGGTCGCCGCGGCGCAGTCCCCCGCCTGCAGCGCTTCGCGGATGCGGCTCGACGAAATGACTTCCTCGGCGTCGTCGACCGGGGCGACCATTTCGGTGAAGAAGCCGAGGCGGCGCGCATGGTCGGCGAGCGTCACGACATTGCCCCCGCGCCCCTTGCCGAAGACGAAGTCGGCGCCGGTGACGACGCCCCCGGCGCCGTAGCGATCGAGGAGGAGTCCGGTGATGAAATCCTCCGCCGTCGTCGCGGCGAGCGTCGCATCGAACGGCAGCACGAGCATCGCGTCGGCGCCCGCCGCGGCGAACAGTTCCTGCCGCTGGTCGAGCGTCGTCAGGCGGAAGGGCGGGATGTCGGGTTTGAAGAAGCGCACCGGATGCGGGTCGAAGGTCGCGACGATCGCGGGGCGGCCCTCGTCCTTCGCATGGCGCACCGCCCGGCCGACGACCGCCTGATGCCCGGCGTGGAAGCCGTCGAAATTGCCGAGCGCGATCACGCCGCCGCGCAGGCTCTCCTCGATCCGGTCATGGCCATCGAGGCGGATCATCGCGCGGCCGCGCTCATCGGCACGATGCCGGCGCGCAGCACGCGGATCGCGTTGCCGCCCATCGCGGCGCGGATTTCGTCGTCGGTGAAGCCCGCCTCGATCAGCGCCTGCGTCACCTGGGCGAGCTTCGACGTGTCGAAGCGCACCGTCGTGGCGCCGTCATAGTCGCTGCCGAGCGCGACATACTGGATACCGACGAGGTCGCGGACATGCTTCATCGCCTTCGCGATGCTCGCCGGCGACGTGTCGCACACCGCGGCGTCCCAATAGCCGATGCCGATCAGCCCGCCGGTTGCGGCGACGCCCCGGATCTGTTCGTCGCTGAGATTGCGGTTGACCTTGCACGTCGCCTGCACCCCGCCGTGGCTCGAGACGACGGGGCGTCGCGCGATCTTCAAAATGTCGGCGACGCAGGCGTTCGAGCAATGCGCGATGTCGACGATCATGCCGCGATCCTCCATCCGCGCGACGACCTGCCGGCCGAGCGGGGTGAGGCCGTCCTTCTTCAGCCCGTGCATCGAGCCTGCGAGATCATTGTCGAAGAAATGGGTGAGCCCCGCCATGCGGAAGCCCGCATCATGGAGCTTGTCGAGGTTCGCGAGCTTGCCTTCGAGGACGTGCAGCCCTTCGATGCTGAGCATGGCGCCGGTCGGCGACGCTTTGCCCTGTCGTGCGGCGAGCAGGCTTTCAATGTCGCGCGGCCCCGAAACCGGCCGCAGCCGGCCGTCCGTTTCGTCCGCGGCGCGGTGGAGCCTGGTCGCGTGCCAGAGCGCGCGTTCGAGCAGCGAGTTCCAGGTGCGGACCGGCTGGAGCTGCGCGACGACGAGGCCGGTGATATTGTCGGTCTCGCCGCTGTTCGCGTCGTAATTCTGGCCCTTGGGCGATTTCGTCGTGCTCGCAAGCACCTGCAGCGCGACATTGCCTTCCTGCAGGCGCGGCAGGTCCATATGGCCGCGGTCGGCGCGTTTCAGGAAGTCGCGGCTCCAGAGCAGGCTGTCGCTGTGCAGATCGACGATCGTCAGCGTCTGGTGCAGCGCTTGCGCCCGGGCGCTCACCGCGGGCAACGGCTTGCCGTCGATCTTGTTGAGGCCCTTTTCGATCATGCCGGGCGCGAGCGTGAAGAAGGCACCGGCGGCGAGCGCGATCATGAGGAGGATGCCGATGATCCAGCGCCGCATGGCCTATTTCCTTGTCAGCGTGACGAAGCTGTAGGCGGGGCGGCCGGCCTCGTCGGCGATATGGTCCTCGCGCGCTGTCTCGCGCCATTCGGCGGCGGCGGGATAGTCGATCGCGGCGTCGCCCTTCGGCTCGAGCGCGACTTCGGTGAGCTCGATGCGGTCGGCGAGGGGAAGGAAGAGGCGATAGATTTCGGCACCGCCGATCACCATCACATGCGGCGCATTGGCGAGCTTCAGTGCGTCTTCAATCGTCGCGACAGGCTCGGCACCCTCGTCCTGCCAGTCGGGATCGCGCGTCAGCACGATGTGGCGGCGCCCTTCGAGCACCGCGGGCAGGCTGTCGAAAGTCTTGCGCCCCATGATCATCGGACGGCCCATCGTCAGCTGCTTGAAGCGGCGAAGGTCGGCGGGCAGGTGCCACGCCATCTTGCCGTCGGCGCCGATCACGCCATTGGCGGCGCGCGCGAGAATGAGCGTAATCTCGGGTCGGTTCATGCGGGAGAGGCTCCGGGTGCAAAACCAGTCCAGGTGGCGTGACCGAGTTTCCGGCCTTCGCGCACCTCGGTCTTGCTGTAATGATGGACGTGGCAGTTTTCGTCGGCGAGCAGGTCGGGGATCAGCGCGATGTCGGCGCCGATCAGGTTGCGCATCGTGACGGGCAGCGCCCGCGTCGCGGTGTTGCCGAGCGGCAGGCCGGCGACGGCGCGGATATGGTTTTCGAACTGGCTCGTCCCCGCGCCCTCGATCGTCCAGTGGCCGCTGTTGTGTACGCGCGGTGCCATTTCGTTGAAAACGGGGCCATCGGCGGTGGCGAAGAATTCGCCGGTGAGGACGCCGACATAGTCGAGCTCGTCCGCGATGCGGGTCATCAGATCGCGCGCCGCGGCCTGCTGGCCCAGCACCGCCGGGGGCGGAGGCAGGGTGGAGGTCGCAAGAATGCCGCCTTCGTGGATGTTGGCGGGCGAATCCCAGAAGCGGATCTCGCCGTCGATGCCGCGGACAAGGATCACCGAAAACTCGTGCTCGAAGGTCACGAAGCCTTCGAGCACCGCGGCGTGGCGGCCGATCGTCTCCCACGCGGCGTCGGCATCGGCGCTGGTCGCGAGCCGCGCCTGTCCCTTGCCGTCATAGCCCATGCGCACGGTCTTGAGGATCGCGGGGGCGCCGATCTGTTCGAGCGCGGTGTCGAGCGATGCGCGGTCGGGCACCGCCATGAAGGGAGCCGGGGCGCCGCCCAGCCCGGCGACGAAAGTCTTTTCGGTGAGCCGGTCCTGCGCGATCTCGAGCCCCTCGACGCCGGGGCGCACCGCGACATGGCCCGAGAGGAAGCGCACCGTATCGACGGGGACATTCTCGAATTCATAGGTAACGACGTCGCACGCCGCGGCGAAGGCAGCGAGGCGCCGTTCGTCGTCCCAGGCGGCTTGCACATGATGCGCAGTGACCTCGGCCGCGACGCTTTCGGCGTCGGGGGCGTAGATATGGACCTTGTAGCCGAGCTGCGCCGCGGCGACGGCGAGCATGCGGCCGAGCTGGCCGCCGCCCAGGATGCCGATCGTCGAACCGGGTGGCAGCAAGCGCTTAACCTTCGCGCACGGGTACAGGGGCGACGCTCTTGGTCTGCGCGTCGCGCCACGCGTCGAGTTTCTTTGCCAGACCGGCGTTTTCGTTCGCGAGCAGCGCGGCGGCGAACAGGCCGGCGTTGGTCGCGCCCGCCTTGCCGATCGCGAAGGTCGCGACCGGAATGCCGCCGGGCATCTGGACGATCGAATAGAGGCTGTCGACGCCGCTGAGCGCCGCCGACTGGACAGGCACGCCGAGCACCGGCACGCGCGTCATCGATGCGACCATGCCGGGCAGATGCGCCGCACCGCCGGCGCCGGCGATGATCGCCTTCAAACCGCGGCCCGCGGCGCTTTTGGCATAGTCGACGAGGCGGTCGGGGGTGCGGTGCGCCGACACGATCCGCACCTCGTGCGCGATGCCGAATTCGTCGAGGATGGCGACGGCATGCGCCATCGTCGGCCAGTCCGACTGGCTGCCCATGATCACGCCCACCAGCGGCGCCGCTTCGACCATCACCCATCCCTCCTGCGGGCGCCGATGAATCGCCGCCGCACTCCCCCTAGCGGCTGCACCGCGCGCGGGCAACGCCATGCAATTCCTGCCGCAGCGTTTACCGATTGGTATGAAGTCGTGGCTAGGGTCCGCGTGGACTATCCGTCGGCATCCGGCCGGCGGGAATTTGGGACGCGCCGGGGACTGGGCATGGATAGCGTAGGGGGGGCACGGATTGCCGTCGACCAGATCGGCATCGTATCCGTTGACTCCATCGAAGACCAGCTGCGCGAATTGCGCCGGGAACGCGACGCTTTGCGCCGCGAAAACCGGATATTGAAGATCGCCGTCGCCGAGCTCGAACGCGTGTCCGAGCGCGATACGCTGACGCCCTTGTTCAACCGCCGCTATTTCCTGACTGCGATCCACCAGCGCATCGCGCGCTTCGAGCGTCATGCCGAAACCGCGGCGGTGGTGTTCGTCGATGTTAATCAACTCAAGTTCATCAACGACAGTTTCGGCCATGCCGCGGGCGACTTCGCGCTGATGGAGATTGCCAACCGCCTTGCCGATTCGATCCGCGCCACCGACGTCGCGGCGCGCATCGGCGGCGACGAGTTCGGGCTGATCCTCGACCAGTCGAGCGAAGAGGGCGCGCGCGTGCAGGTGAACCGGCTGTGCCATGTGCTGAGCGCGTCGCCGGCGATCTATGACGGCCAGCCGATCACGCTGTCGGCCTGTTTCGGCATCGCGATGCTGCAGGCCGGTGCGACCGAGTCCGAGATACTGGCCGCCGCCGACCGCGACATGTATCGCAGCAAGCAGAAAGCGGGCGGGCCCTTCGGGCATCGTTGAGGCGTTTTTCGTGTGGCGGCACCGGCCCGCTCCCGAGCAAAGACGCCCTAACTTCCTGTTAACCAAATGGGCGCATCCTCCGGTCATCAAGGGGGTGTGGCATGCGGACGCAGGGCGACTATTTCCAGGATATGGAGCAGCGGATCAGCGGACAGATCGGCGCGCTGGCCGAGGCGTTGCCGCATTGCGCGCTGACGCAGATCGTGCAGGGCATCGACGATATCCGCTGTCTGGCGCGCGACCACGGCTTTGCCGCGGTCGAGACGCTGGCGAGCCGGCTGGAGTCGGCGGTCGCGGCGGGCGGACAGCGCGCGGCGATCCTGACCTATCTCGACGCGATGAGCGACGCGGCGTTCGTGCCGCGCGGCCCGATGTCGGCGGCGGCGCAGGAAGCGTGGCTCGCCTCGGTCGCGATGCGGCTGGGGCATTGACCGCAAGCGGCTGACGCCGCAGGCTGATCTCCGATGGATGCAATCATGATTTCGCTCGTGGCGGTCGCGCTCGCCAACGCCGACGGGCGCGCGGGCGCGTTTTTCGCGCGGCTGCTCGCGGCGCGCAGCGATGCGCCGACGGTGATCGCCGCCGCCGCCGGTGCCTTCCTGTCGAACGCCGTCGTCGCGGCGGCGCTCGGTGCGCTCGCCAACCGGACGATCGGGCCGGGGATTGCGGCATTGCTCGTCGCCCTTGCCCTGCTGTCGGCGGCGCTCGGCCTGCTCTGGCCCCGGCCGCGCGGGGGCGACGATGCGATCGTGCCCGGGGCATCGGGTGCGGCGCTCGCGGCGCGGCTGGCGATCGCGCAGTTCGGCGACCGCAGCCATTTCCTGATCGGTGCGCTGGCCGCAACGAGCGGCGCGGGACTGTGGGCCGCGGCGGGCGGGACCATCGGCTGGACGATCGCGCTTGTGCCCTTCCTGGCGTTCGGCCCGGCGCTCGCCGAGCGGCGCGGACTGCAGTGGCTGCGCTGGGGCGCGGCGCTGGCGCTGGCGGTCTGGGGGCTGCGCGTTGCGGTCGGCGCCTTCGGGCTGATCGGATAAGCCGTCGGCCCGTCATCATTTCATCGTTTTTGTCGATCAAAGCCATCCAAAGGTTCAATAGGCGCGCGCGGCGCCGGACGCCTATATGAAGATAATCGAAAAGGAGGCTCCCCATGTCCAAGACCGATAACCAGCCCGCCGTCGCCGATGCGCTCAACGCGCTGCTCGCCGACAGCTTCGCGCTTTATCTGAAGACCAAAAATTATCACTGGCACGTCCAGGGCCCGCATTTCCGCGAGCTGCACCTGCTGTTCGACGAACAGGCGACGCAGATCCTGGCGACCACCGACCTGATCGCCGAACGCGTGCGCAAGAATGGCGCGCCGACGCTGCGCTCGATCGGCGACGTGTCGCGCCGCCAGTCGATCAAGGACGATGACAGCGCGAGCGTCGATGCCGACACGATGGTGCGCACGCTGGCGGGCGACAACGAGCTGCTGCTGGCGCAACTGCGCGAGGTCAAGGCCGCCGCCGACGCCGATGGCGACATTGCGACGAGCGGGCTGGTCGACGCCTGGGCCGACGAAACGCAGCAGCGGATCTGGTTTCTGAAGGCGACCGCGGGTTATTGACTGCGCGCCGGATCGGCCGGCGGCGAATGGCCGTTTCGGGGTGGGGAGCTGTCGTTGCCCCCC
>PNJO01000019.1 GCA_013821905.1 Sphingopyxis sp.
CGCCTCTATGCCGCGCGCAAGGGCTGGCCGGTCGAACGCATCCGCACCGGCGTCGCGCATCGCAAGGAAGCGGGCGTCGCCCAGCCCGACCTGTTCAGCCGCACCGTCGAGATCGAGGGACCGATCGACGAAGCGCAGCGCGCCGAACTGATCGGCGTCGCCGACCGCTGCCCGGTGCACCGCACGCTCGAAACGGGGTCGCGCTTCGATCCGACCGGGGCGGGGTGGGACGCGCCGCCGGCATAGTGCAGCGCCTTTGTCCGGTCTCGGTTCTGCAGGGACATCCGCATCGGCGCTACGCTCGAACCGCCATCACACAGGAGCGAATGCCATGAAGATCACGATCCTCGGCGGAACCGGCCTCATCGGCCGCCGCCTCGCCGCCCTGCTCCGCGCGCAGGGGCATGAGGTGACCGCGGCGGCGCGCTCGACGGGGGTCGATCTCGTCACCGGCCAGGGGCTCGCCGCGGCGGTGAGCGGCGCCGACGTCGTCGTCGACGCCTCGAACGCGGGCTATGCGCAGATCGACGAGATGGAGCGCTTCTTCACGGCGTCGACCGCCCATCTGGTCGCCGCGGTGCGCGATGCCGGCGTGCCGCATCTCGTTGCGCTCTCGGCGGTCGGCGTCGATACGCTGGCCGGCGGCTATTACCGCGCGAAGCGGAGCCAGGAGCTGCAGATCGTGGAGGCGGGGCTTGCCTATACGATCGTCCGTTCGACGCCCTTCTTCGAATTCGTGTACAAGATCGTCGACGCGGGCGGCGAGGGGGAGCTTGTCCGCCTGCCGCCGGTGCAGATGCAGCCGATCGCCGCCGACGATGTCGCCGCGGCACTTGCACGCGTGGCGTTCGAGCCGCCCGCCGGCGATGTGGTCGAGGTCGCCGGTCCCGGTCGCTACAGCCTGTCCGAACTCGCGCTCGAGATTCTGACCGCGAACGAGGATCCCCGCTATATCGTCGTCGATCCCGATGCGCTCTATTTCGGCGCGGCCTTCGACGGCGAACCGCTGACGGGAACGAACCCGCGGGTCGGAAAAATCCGGTTTGACGACTGGCTGCGCGACTGGTTCGCGATGGCGGCCTGACGGGTTCAGCCCGTCAGGCCGATCCGGACGATCGTGTCCTCGTCGACCCGGTTGTCGTACCAGGTCATCAGGACCGAACGCAGCAGCACCTCGTTCGACGCCTCGGCAAACAGCGTCAGCGAGGCGTGGAGCTTCTGCGCATCGGTGTCGCCGAAGACGTCGCGCGCGCTGCTCCGAACCAAACGGAAGAGCGTTTCGACGCATTCGCGATACCGGTTGCCGATCGGCTGGAACGCCAGATAGGCGCGCGCCTCGTCGAGTTCGGAGATCGCCAGGGCGTTCGGCCCGTCGGCGTCGCTTTCGAGGCGCGGAAAGATGCAGTCCATATAGGGCGTGCACATCACGCCGCGGCGCAGCATGTCGATGGCGTCGTCATAGACATCGGCCTGCGCCGTCACGAAGCGCTGCAGATTATAATCGTCGCCCATCGCCGGCCTCCTCAGCCGGCGACCACGTCGGCAAATTCGGGATGCCGGCGAAAGAAATTGACCATGAACTGGCAGCGCAGCACCGCCTTGCGGCCGGTCTGGCGGATCAGGTGAAAGGCGCCGTCGGCAAGCTGTGACGCGATGCCCATGCCCCAGAATTCGGACGGCACCTCGGTGTGGATCAGGACGAGCCGTCCTTCCTCGTCGACGCGATAATAGGCGGTGGCGGTCGACCCGTTGGGCAGGTCGAGCTCGAAACAGCGCTGGTCGGGGTTGTCGATGACTTCGGAATCCATGATCGTTTACCTTGCAGGAAAGAGGGACATGGACAGATTAAACCGCGCCGCGTGCCGCGACAGACCCAAGGACTGGCGATGTGATTGTACCGAGGCTAGCCCGTCCGGGCGAGCGCGGGCCGGCGGCCGTCGGCCCAGCGTTCGGCGACCTCGATCAGTCCGCGCTTTGCGCGCGACAGCGCCGCCGCGCGTTCGGCCTCGCGTGCGAACTGCAGCGGCTGGGCATCGACGAAATGCGGGTCGGCGACGCCGATGAAGCCGAAGGCGGCGCGGAGCGCGGGGGTCAGCGCATCCATCGCGGCAAAGGGCGTCCCGGGCGCCAGATCGACGCCGCGCGTCGTGATGAACAATGTCTCGCGCCCGCCGAGCTGGCCGACATAGCGGCCGTCCGCGGTCGCGACATAGGTCAGCCCGCCGCGCACGATCGCATCGACGAAGGCCTTGAACGATGCGGGCATCGTCCAATTGTGCATCGGCATGGCGAACAGCAGCGCGTCGGCGTCGAGCAGCCGCCGGCACAGCGCGTCCGACGGCGCGAGCGCGGCGCGCATCGCATCGGTCCGCTCGTCGGGCGGGGTGTAGGTGGCGATGGTGAACATCTCGCTGACCGCCGGCGGCACCTCGACCGCGAGATCGAGATGATCGACTTCGAGCGAACCCATGCGAAAGCGCAGCTGGTCGACGAAGAAGCGCGACAGCGCGCGCGAACTCGACCTGGCACCGCGCGGACTGGCATCGACATGCAAGAGTTTCATGCGTCCCTCCCCCTTTGTTTCACGCGGCGACCTGCGCCCGAACGGCTGCGGCGCCGGGCTCCTTCACCAGCGCCGCGAGCGCGTCGCACGCCTTGTCGAGCGCTGGCTTGCGCAAATTGGTGACGCACAGGACAAGGCCCGGCTGAGCCTCGGAAGGCCGCGCGTGCCAGACCGACAGCGGACAGGGCGCGATGCCGAGTTCGGGTGCGCGCCGCGCGAGCGCGACGTCGTCGCTGCCCTTCGGCAGATGTGCGATCACGGTGAGCCCCGCGAAGGAATCGACCGCGATGGCCGGGTCGATCCGCGCGTGCAGATCGTCGCGCCGCTGGCGGTATAATTCCTTCATATGCCGCAGGTGGCGAAGGAAATGCCCGTCGCCGAGGAAGTCGGCGAGCGCGAGCTGGGTCGTCACATTGGGCGCGGGGTTGAGATAACCCGCAACCTGGCCGAAGCGCGCCGCGAGCGCGAGCGGCGCGACGACAAAACCGAGGCCGAGCGTCGGGCTGATCGTCTTGCTGAACGTACCGATGTGGATCACGCGCCCGGCCGGATCGTCGGCCGCCAGCGCCGGCGCGGCGCGGCCGCCGAGCTGCAGTTCGCTCAGATAGTCGTCCTCGACCACCCAGGCGTCCTCGCGCGTCGCCCAGGCGAGCAGCGCCCCGCGCCGTTCGGGCGACAGGGTGACGCCGGTCGGCGCCTGCTGCCCGGGCGTGACGATCGCGACCGCGGCGTCGGGCGCGGCGCGGACGCCGTGGTCGACGCGCAGGCCCTTCATGTCGACCGCGACCGGCACCGGCGTCAGCCCCGCGATCTCGAGCGCGCTCCGCGTGACGGGATAGCCGGGATCCTCGACCCACGCGCGGCGTCCCTGCACGCCGAGCGCGAGCAGGGTCAGACAGAGGCCGTTCTTGTAGCCCGATGTCAGGATGATCTGGTCGGGGTGGCAGCAGATGCCGCGCGTGATCGCCAGATTGGCGGCGATCTGCGCGCGCAGCGCGGGCTCGCCGCGCGGATCGGATATGCCGTGCGGCGCCATCGCATTGGCGCGGCAGGCGCGCGTGCGCAGCCGTGCCCAGATCTTCGCCGGAAAGGCATCCTGCGCGGGCACCCCCATCTGGAAGGGCAGCGGACGCAGCGAGAAGCCGCGTTCGAGATCCTGCAGCGGCCGGGGAATGTCGACCGGCTTCACCTCGACGGGGCGCGACGGGCCGCGCTCGGCGACGCGCGTCCCCGCGGCGCCCGCCGAAAAGACGAGCAGCTCGTCGGCGAGCGCCTCATAAGCGGCCTTCACCGTCCCGCGCGCGACGCCCAGCTGCGCGGCGAGGTCGAGCCACGACGGCAGCCGCATTCCGGGGCGCAGCCGCCCGTCGAGAATCGCGCAGCGCAGCGTGGTGGTGATCTGGGCGGTAATCGGTGTCGATTGCGAACGATCGATCGTGAAGGCGACGCGTCCGGCATCCCATGGTGCATTCATTTCATTTCCTCATGGTACTGTCAAAAGCCTCTCGATGCCGGTGAGGCTAAATCCGCGGCACCGACGCTGTCGAGACGGGGGTGACCTATCCAATGGTAGAGGTTGCGCCCTATCGCCGTTTAGGTCGGCGGCGTTTTGCCGCCTTTTGGGCCCAGCGGTGCCGGATTTGGTACAGTCATCGGGTCGGCTCTCGCGCCTAACCCCGGCGCCGGCAGAGCCTATGCTGCCTGCACCACGGGCTGCATGTCGGCCGCAAAGAGGAGGGTCGGAACATGGGCGCGCCAAGGACTGCTGTCAGTCGCGAGAAGATATTGCACGCGCTCTACGAAGCGGCGGAACTCGAACAGAATCTGATGTGCACCTATCTCTATGCGGCCTTCAGCCTGAAGGACGGCGAGGGTGAAGGGCTCACCGCCACCGAGGCGGAGGCGGTCGCGCGCTGGCGGCGCGCGATCCTCGATGTCGCGATCGACGAGATGAGCCATCTGGTCGCGGTATGGAACATCACCGCCGCGCTCGGCGGCGCGCCGCATTTCGGCCGCGGCAATTTCCCGATCGAACCCGGCGCGCTGCCCGCCGGGATTTCGGTGCGGCTGGCGCCCTTCGGCCCCGCGGTGATCCAGCATTTCATCTTCCTCGAGCGCCCCGAAACGTCCGAAGAGCCCGACGGGGAGGGCTTTGCCCCGGCGGCGTCGACCAAGCGCACGCCCGTCGCGCCGCGCCTGACCCCCGTGGGCTATGACTATGCGACGATCGGCGAATTCTATCAGACGATCGAGGCCGATCTGCGCGCGCTCGCGGCGGCGATCGGCGAGGAGGCGCTGTTCTGCGGCGATCCGGCGCTGCAATTCTCGCCCGCCGAGGTCGATTTCGCGGGCGCGCGGCCGGTGACGGATCTCGCGGGCGCGCTGGCTGTGCTCACCGAAATCATCGTCGAGGGCGAAGGCGCGCCGGCCGACCGCGACAATTCGCATTTCCAGCGCTTCCTCGGCGTGCGCGCCGAAATGGAAAGCCTGGCGGCGGCGAACCCGGCCTTTGCCCCCGCGCATCCGGCTGCGGTCAATCCCGTGCTCCGCAAACCGCCGACCCCCGCGGGCAAGGTGTGGCTCGAGGATGCCGACGCCGTCGCGGCGGTCGATCTGGCGAACGCCATCTATGTGCTGGCGCTGCGCCTGCTTGCGGGCGCCACGGCGCTGGCGCGACCGCATCCCGACAAGGCGCTCTATACCGGTTGCGCGATCGGGCTGATGCACGCGCTCACCGCCATCGCCGAGCGCGCGGCGCGGCTGCCGGCGGGGCCGTCGAACCCCGGCTGCAACGCCGGCGTCTCCTTTACCGCGCTGCGCGAGGCGGCGGCGCTGCCGCAGGGCGCGAGCGCGCGGCAGCTCTATCTGGAGCGCGTCGAGGAACTGGGGGCGGTCGCCGCGGCGATGGACGCGGACGATCCCCGCTGTGCGCGCGCCGCGCGCATCCTGCAAAAGCAGGCCGAACGGCTGCGCGCCCCGCCCGCTGTCCCGGTTGCGCCTCTCCCCGCGGCGGAACCGGCCGCCGCAACGGTCCAGCCGGTGCGGCCCGCCGCGACCGGCTCGCCCGACCTTGCCGTCGGCAAGGACGTGACCGTCCATTTCGCCGGCAAGCGCTGCATCCACGGCCGCGTCTGCGTGACGCAGGCGCCCGCGTCTTTTCTGGCCGATGTCGAGGGCGCGTGGATCGTCCCCGACGCGACCGATGTCGAATTCTTGTGCGGCGTCATCCGCCAATGTCCGTCGGGGGCGCTGACCTATGAACGCCGCGACGGCAAGGACGAGCCCGTGCCGCAGGCGAACCTCGTCACGCTGCGCGAAAACGGCCCCTATGCGGTGCGCGCCGACCTGCTGCTCGACGGCGCGCGCGTCGGCTATCGCGCGACGCTCTGCCGCTGCGGGGCGTCGAAGAACAAGCCCTTCTGCGACAAGTCGCACACATATATCGGCTTCGCGGCGACGGGCGAACCGCCGAGCAAGACGGATGCGCCGCGGCTCGCCGTCCGCGACGGGCCGCTCGCGATCGATCCCGAGCTCGACGGGCCGTTGCAGGTGAAGGGCAATCTGGAGATCGTCAGCGGCACCGGCCGCATGATCGCCGGCGTCCAGCGCGCGCGCCTGTGTCGATGCGGGGGAAGCAACAGCAAACCCTTTTGCGACAACACGCATCGCAAAATCGGCTTTCGCAGCGCATGAGCGGGTCAGCCTTTGACGAAATGCGGTGCCAGTGTCTCGGCGATGAAGTCGGTGAACAGGCGGACGCGCAGCGGCGGCACGCGCGCGAAGGCGTGGAGCGCCCGCACCGGCACGAGGGCCAGCGGCATTGGCGGGGCGATTTCGACGAGCGCGCCCGACGCGAGATCTTGCGCGACCGCGATGCGGAGCAGCTGGACGATGCCGATGCCGTTGAGCGCCGCGATCCGCATCGCCTGACCCGAATCGAGATCGAGCACGCCCTCGGGCGTCAGCTGCGCCCCGTCGGCAAAGCCGATCGGATAGGCCTGCGATCCCAGTTGGTAGCGGACATGTGCGGCGCGGCGGAGTTCGTCGATCGACCGCGGCGTTCCGGCGCGCGCCAGATAGGCGGGCGAGGCTGCCAGAACGAGGTCGAGACTGCCGAGCTTGCGGGCGATCCATTCGGCATCGCCGGCTTCGCCCGCGCGCAGCGCGACGTCGAAGCCTTCGCGCACCAGATCGACATGGCGGTCGGTGACGCTGATCTCCAGCCGGATATCGGGGCAGCGCACCATGAACTCGCGCGTCAGCGCCTCGACCAGGCAGGGCGCGAAAATGCCCGGCAGGCTGACGCGCAGCCGGCCGCGCGGGCTGCTGCTGTCGCCGACCGCTTCGTCGGCATCTTCGAGCGCCTGAAGGAGCGGGGCGACGCGTTCATAATAGGCCGCGCCGTCGACGGTGAGCGACAGCGAGCGCGTCGACCGCAGGAACAGCCGAACCCCGAGCCGCCGTTCGAGGCGCTCGACATTCTTCGAAACGGCCGAGGGGGTGGTCCCTGCGATCCGCGCCGCGGCGCTGAACGATCCTGCCTCGACCGTGCGAACAAAGGCGAGGAGCCCGGTGGTGCGCTCGAGTCCCTTCATTCGATAGTTTTTGGCAAAGATGATGTGCCAAAGTCCAGCCTTATCCGAACCTCCGGCACGCTCATATTCGGCTCCGCAAAAGGAGAAGCGATATGACGAGTTTGACGGGTAAGGTTGCGGTCATCACCGGCGGCAACAGCGGCATCGGCCTCGCGACGGCGAAATTGTTCGCCGCGGAGGGCGCGCGGGTCGTGATTACCGGACGGCGCCAGCAGGTCGTCGACGCGGCGGTCGCCGAAATCGGCGCGGCGGCGATCGGCATCCGGGGCGATGTCGCCGATGTCGGCCACCACAGGCAGGTTGCGGAGATTGTCCGCGAGCGCTTCGGCGGTGCCGACATCTATGTCGCCAACGCCGGCGTGAACAGCATCGCGCCGTCGCAGCAGGTGTCCGAGGCCGAATATGACGCGCAATTCGCGATCAATACGCGCGGCACCTTCTTTGGCGTCCAGGCGATCGCGCCGCTGCTGCGCGACAATGGCGCGATCATTCTCGTCGGCTCGCTGGCGAGCGACAAGGTGCTCGACGGCCACGCCGTCTATGCGGGCACCAAGGCGGCGATCCAGGCTTTCGCTCGCAGCTGGGCGCTCGAATTCAGGGATCGCGGCATTCGCGTCAATATGCTGAGCCCCGGACCGACCGAAACCGCGATCCTCGAAAAGCTCGGCATCGCGCCGGAAGATCGCGAGGGGTTCGTCGGCAAGATGGCGAGCGCGATTCCGCTCGGCCGCCTCGGCCGGCCCGAGGAACTGGCGCGCGCCGCGCTGTTCCTCGCGTCCGACGCGGGCAGTTTCGTCACCGGCATCAATCTGCGCGTCGATGGGGGCATGGCGTTGATCTGACACCCCTATCGCGAAGGGAGCTATTGTATGATATTTGGGGCGGCGATCGAAATGCACGCGACGGACAGGCCGGTGTTTTCGGACGGGGGTGCCGCCCGCCCTGCATTTCAGAGGGGTCAGCGATGATTAACACCGCCGTCAGCGAGGATCCGCCCGTCGTCCTGATCGTCGACGACGATGTCGACGTCCGTACCGCAATCGGTGAGCTGATGCTGTCGGTGGGGGTCGAGGCGGCGGCGTTCGGCTCGACGCGCGAATTGCTCGAATCGCCCCTGCTCGATCGCGCCGGCTGTCTGGTGCTCGACGTTCGTATGCCGGGTTCCAGCGGGCTCGACCTGCAGCAGCATCTTGCCGACAGCGGAATTGCAAAACCGATCGTGTTCCTGACCGGGCATGGCGACATTCCGATGTCGGTGCAGGCGATGAAGGCCGGCGCGGTCGATTTCCTGACCAAGCCGGTGCGCGACCAGACCTTGCTCGACGCCGTGATGGCGGGGGTCGAGCGCGACGTCGTCGAGCGCGAGAACGCCCGGATCGTCGGCCAGCTTGTCGAACGCTTCTCGACCCTGACCCCGCGCGAAAGCCAGGTCATGCGCGAGGTCGCGCGCGGCCGGCTCAACAAGCAGATCGCCTTCGACCTCGGCATCACCGAAATTACCGTCAAACTTCATCGCAGCAATGTAATGAAAAAGATGCAGGCTGCATCGGTGGGCGAACTCATTCGCGCGTGGGAGAAATTGCCGCCTGCCTTGCGCGAAAATCGACCTTCCTAATCTTTGGTATAGTTACAATGTTTTACGCTCTCGACGACATTGGCCTCAGGGATCGGGCCGGTTTCATGAGAGAGGGCCGACGCACGTGGCAAAAATTCCGCTTGTCGCAGTCGTGGATGATGACGAAGCCATTCGCGACGCGCTGTGCGAATTGCTGATGGTGGCCGGTCTCGCCTGCGCGACCTTCGACGGCGCCCCGGCCTTTCTGACGAACGGCGTCGCGGGCCATTATGACGGGCTGATCACCGATATTCGGATGCCGGGGATGAGCGGGATTGAATTGCTCGACCGGCTCCGTGTCACCGCGCCCGAACTGCCGACACTCGTGCTGACGTCGGTCACCGACGAACGCGACCGTCTGCGCGCGCTCGAGCTGGGCGCGCGCGCCTGGCTGACCAAACCGGTGGCCGACGACGTGCTGCTCGACCATCTGAAAGCGGCGCTCGGCGACGGCGACTTTCTCTGGCCCGAGGACGACGCCGGATGAGCAGCCGGGCATCGGGCGAAACGGCCGCTCCGGTGCCCGCGCCGCGCGAACTCGACATCGCCGACCTCGCGTCCGAAAGCGTCATCATCTTCGACACCGCGGGTGTGATCCAATATTGGAACCCCGCATCGGAAGCGCTCTACGGCTGGCCCGCGCTGGCGATGGTCGGGCGTGGGATCGGCCATCTGTCGTCGCGCACCGCCGACGAAGACGAGCATTGGCGCCTGCTTGTCCAGGAAGGCGTGTGGCAGGGGCTGGTCAGCCGCCGCACGCCCTCGGGGGCGATGGTTGCCGCCGACGTGCGCCAATATGTGCGTTTCAACAATGACGGCACGCCGCGCGATGTCGTCGAATATGGGCAGCGCTCGTCGAGCGACGCCGCGGGCGATGGCGCCGACTGGCATATCCCCGACCGCAAGATGGCGGCGAGCTGGGAAATCGATATCGGCGGCGCGCTGCAGAAGATAGGCGAGATCGCCGCCTTCCGGCGGACCGGTGCGGCGGCCGACCGCGCGCTGCTGAACACGCTCGGGCTCGAGCTGGTACAGGCGACGCGCATCATCGACGTCAACGACCGGGTGATGCGGCTCGTCGGCGGCAATCGCGGCCGCGAGTTGCTGGTGGGCCAGTCGGTCGCTTCCTTCTGGCCGATCGAAAGCCGCACCGCGCTGGCCGACCTGATCGTCGATGCGGTCACCGGCGGCACGCCCGACGTGACCTATCGGCGGCAGATGCCCTCCGACGGCATCTTGCGCGATCCCTTGGTCACCGTCTGGTTGCCCGGCGACGGCGGTCCGCCGAACCGGGTGCTGGTCGCGGTCAACGGCACCGCCGACGACGACCGGTCGTTCCTCTACCTGCGCGCGAGCGAGGCGCGTTATCGCAAGCTCGTCCAGTTCATGCCGATGGCGCTGTGGCAGGTCGATGCGAGCCATATGGGCAAAATCTATGCCGAGCTGCGCGGGCAGGGGGTGACCGATTTCGGCGCCTATCTCGACGAGCATCCCGACCTGATCGAACTCGCTGCGAACACCGTGCCGGTCACCGACGTCAATCGCGCCGCGGTGGAGATGTTCGGCGCGGCGGGCGCGCTCGATCTGATGCGACCCGTCGGCTATCTGTTCACCGAAATGCCCGAGGCGCTCCGCAACGTGATGATCGGGCGCTTCAACGGCCAGCAGAATCATGCCGAACCGATCAAGGTGCGGACGCTCGACGGCCGGGTGCTCGACGTGCAATTCTCGATCACCTATCCCAAGCCGCCCGCCGAACTCGACGTCACCGTCTTCAGCATGGTCGACGTCACCGAACGGCTCAGCATCGCCGCCGAACTGCGCCAGTTGCAGGCCGATTTCGCCCATGCGGCGCGGATATCGACGCTCGGCGAGCTCGCGTCGTCGATCGCGCACGAGGTCAACCAGCCGCTCGCCGCGATCGTCACCAATGCCGAAACCAGCCTGCGCTGGCTGTCGCGCGGCGAGCCCAATGTCGAAAAGGCGAAGGAACTGACGGCGCGGATCGCGGCCAGCGGCCGACGCGCGAACGAGATTGTGCAGCGCATTCGCGGCATGGCCGCCAAACGCTCGCCCGAACGCGTCGCGCTCGACCTCAACGAAGTCGTGCGCGAATCGCTGGGCTTTGTCCGGCACGAGGTCGAATCGCGCGGCATCCGCGTGACCGCCGACCTCGGACGCGACCTGCCGCCCGCCAAGGGTGACCGCGTCCAGCTCCAGCAGGTGATCGTCAATCTGCTCGTCAATGCGGTTCAGGCGCTCGAGGCGGCAAGCGAAGCCGACCGCGAAATCCTGATCGGCACCGGCCTTGGCTCCGACGGCGCGTTGAACGTCATGTTGCGCGACACCGGTCCCGGCATTCCGCCCGACGATCTCGACCGGATATTCGACGGATTCTTCACGACGAAGGAGGAGGGGGTGGGGATCGGCCTGGCCATCTGCCAGTCGATCATCGCCGAACATGGCGGCGCGATTGCCGCCTCGAACCCCGCCGCCGGCGGCGCCGCGTTCCGCTTCTCGCTTCCCGTCTCCGAATAGCGAGGGCGCGGCCGCGACGACAGCTACGCACAAAAAAGGGAGGGGTCTCCCCCTCCCTTGTTCCTTCGGTCTTTCGCCTCAGTCCAGTTTGAACCGGATGCCGACGCGGAACTGGCGTCCGAGCAGGTCCGAATAGGTGCTGTTCGCGGCCAGCCCGGTTTCGGGCAGCAACAGCGGATTGGCGTCGAACAGATTGGTGATGTTGAAGAAGACTTCGGCTTCCGACGCGCTTTCGAAGCGGATCTTCTGCGTCAGGTTGAGGTCGACGTAGAACAGCCCTTTGACATGATTGTTGTCATAAGTCGGGCGCTGGCTGGTCGAGGTCGGGCAGGCGCTGGTGCACTCGATCGCGTTGGCCAGATATTTGCCCGCGCTGACGCCGCGGCCGGTGACCGTGCCCGAGAAGGTCGGCGTCGAATAATTGAGGTTGGCGCGGAAGATCCACTTGGGCGTGCTGGCCTGGCCGCCGTTCGCGCCCACCGTGTTGACCGGAACCGTCCCGGGGATGCCCGTATCCGACAGATTCTCGATATAGCGCGTCGCGGTGCCCTTCAGCGTGATCGCGCTCGCTTCGCCGACCGGCAGGCGATAGGCGGCGTCGAAGTCGACACCGCGCACCAGCTTGCTCACGAAGTTGAACGGCTGGGTGCGGATCAGCTTGTACGGCACGGTTGGCGTCGAACGGATCGGATCGTCGGTGATCGCGTCGCAATATTCCTGCCGCCCTTCATAGCAGCGATTGATCGTTTCCTGGGCGCTGATCGAATCGATGGCATCTTCGAGGTCGATGCGGAAATAGTCGACCGACGCGGTGAAGCCGGGCAGGAAGCGCGGCGTCACGACGGCGCCGATGTTCCACGAATCCGCCTTTTCGGGATCGAGGTTCGGATTGCCCGTGGTCAGCCCCGAATAGGGGAAGAACTGCGGGCCGTTCGCGAGGTCGGGGGTGAAGGCCGGATTGCGAACCGAATCGCTGTTCGCGGTGCCCGCCTGGAACAGTTCGTTCAGGTTGGGTGCGCGAATGTCGCGCGACCGCGTCACGCGGAAGCGGATATCCTCGATCGGCGCCCAGGTCGCGCCGAGCTTCCAGGTGGTGACATAGCCCGAGTTCGAATAGTCGGTCGCGCGCACCGCGCCGTTGAACTCGAGGCCGAGGCCCAGCGGAACCACGGTTTCGAGATAGGCTTCCTTCACATTATATTTGCCGCGGAAGGGCAGATAGTTGCCGACCGACCAGGCGTTCGACGTCGTGCCGTTGGGGTTGATGGTCGGCTGGAACTCGGTCGGAACCGAACCGCGAATTTTTTCCTCGCGATATTCGCCGCCGATCGCGACGCTGACATCGCCGGCCCAGGTCGCGAAGGGCGTCAGCGACAGGTTGGCACCGGTCACGAACTGTTCGAGCGTCTGCTTGCGGTACGGATCGCCGAGCACATAGTCGATCGCCGCCGGATCGGCGACGCCGAGGCCGAGGCGGTTCAGCGGCACGCAGTTCGGATCGTCGTTGGTGGTGCTGGCGTCGACGTTGATCAGGCACTGGATCGATCCGACGGCATAGCCGCGCGCGTTCCCGGCGGGTGCAAACGCTGCGTTCGTCGCCGCCGCCATGCGCGCGATATGCATGATGTTGCGCAGCTGCTCGCGCAGGTCCGAACGGCTGTACTGGCCGAAGACATCCCAGCGTGCCGCCTTGCCGAATGCGTCGAACTCGCCTTCGGCGCCGACGACGTAGCGCTGCACCTGACGCTTGTTGTTGATGCCGCGGAACGGCAGATCCGCCGCCGTCGTCGTGATGCTGATCTGGGTGACGTTCGCAAGGCGCGCCGCGCCGAGCGTCTGCAGCGCGAAGGCGTTACAGGTGATCGGCACGGGGGTCGTCGTACAGCCCGTCGTGTTCAGATTGGCCGAACCGAGGTTCGGGCCCGCGTTGAAGAAGACTTCCTGCTTGTTGAACGAGCCCTCGGCAAAAATCTCGACATTGTCGGAGACCTCGTAGCTGAGGCGGCCATAGGCGCCCCAGCGGTCGTCGCGCGGGTTGAGGCCGATGCGGCGGCCCGAATCATTGACCCGCCAGTCGCCGCCGACGGTGCGCGTGACCGCGGCGGCGCCGCCGAGCGCGGGCGAGTTGAACGAGCCATATTGGAACGGAATGACCTCGCCGCCATTGCCGAAATAGAGGCCGCGCAGCGAATTCGCGACGCCGCCGACCGAGCCCGTGATGAAGCCGCCGGGCGCCTGGTTGGTCTGCCCTGCATTTTCGCGGAAGGTGATGAAGGCCGGCTGGCCATTGGTCGCGGTATAGGCCGGGTTCGCAAAGGACAGATAGCCCTTGTGGTTCCACGGCCGGTCGTTCGGATCGACGCTATAGATGCCGTCCTGATGCGCGACCTCGAGGTTGAAAAGCGCATGGCCGCGACCGTCGGCGAAGGATTTGCCGCCGGCGATGCTGCCCGAATAGTTGAAGCCGTCGCCCTTGTCGGTGATGCCGATGTCGCCGCTGATGCGCACGCCCGTCATCTTTTTGTCGAGGATGAAGTTGACGACGCCGGTGACCGCGTCCGAACCATAAGCCGAGGAGGCGCCGCCGGTAACGACCTCGACGCGCTCGACCAGCGCCTGCGGGATGGTGTTGATGTCGACCCAGCCGAAGATCGTCGAACCGACCGAACGGCGGCCGTCGACGAGGATCAGCACGCGGCCTTCGCCGAGGTTGCGCAGGTTGAGGGCGTTGATGCCCGCCGAACCGTTCGAGATGTTGAGGCGCGAGTTGGCCGGCTTGGTCGACCCCGCGAGCTGCGGCAGCTGGTTGACGAAGTCGGCGATATTGTTCGTCGGCGAGGTGTTCTGGATGTCCTCGCGCGACAGGACGACGAGCGGGGTCGGCGCCTGGAAGCCGTCGCGAACGATACGCGATCCGGTGACGACGATCTGGTCGCCGGGCGCCGCTTCGTCGGCGGCCGCGGCGGGAGGCGTTTCCTGCGCAAATGCCGGTGCCCCATGAACCAGCGCCAGCGCGGTCATTGCCACGCCAAGGCCGCCCTTGCGGCCCAGCGGCCGGCGAACTCGTCCAAAATCACGCATCGTAACTGTCCCCTTTATTGCCCAAGGCCGACCGCACGCCGTCCACTGCGTGCTCTTGGCTGCCCTCTTGTCCTACCTGGCGGTCCGGCGGATGCTTTGCTCCGCCTTTTATTATGGTGTTTGTTCTTGTCCGTCGGCTATCGGCGCGGTCCGGCCCCGCAGACAGCCGATTTCGTGACAGCGAGGTTACAGGGTGGCTACGGCCGGTCAACTGCTTCGCCGCTAACCTTGCGATATGGACATATAGCCCAAGGTAATGGTGCCGGCGCGCGGGCGAAAAAGCGGATAGCTTGCAGTTATAGGGCGCGCCCTGCTTGTTATGGTGTCGGTGCTTCCGGCTGCGATAGGGTCGGGGCTTGCTGTCTTGCTTGCTATCGGGGAGGGCCTGTTGATCCAGCGCCGAACATTCTTGCTGGCCTCGGCCGCCTTTGTCGCGATGCCGGGAAGCCTTTTGGCGAAACCGCGGATCAAGGGCGGCACGCGCAGCGTCAACCTCGCCGGCGCACGCGCGCCGGTCGAGGTGGTCGAGGACGAGCTCGGCGTACCGCACGTCCGCGCCGCCTCGCTTCACGACGCGTTTTTCGGGCAGGGCTATCTGGTCGCGCGCGACCGGCTGTTTCAGATCGACATGGAACATCGCCGCGACATGGGGCGGATGGCCGAGGCCTTCGGCGCGCGCTTCGTGGCCGCCGACAAGGCCGCGCGGCTGTTCCTCTATCAGGGCGATATCGAGGCCGAGCTGGCGGCGCTACCCCCCGACGTTCTCGAATGCGCGCGCGGCTATGTGGCCGGCGTCAACGCGCGGATCGACGAGCTCGCTGCCGATCCGGCGCAACTCCCGCTCGAATATGGCATCCTCGGCATCGGCCCGCTGCGCTGGGACGTGCGCGATCTGGTGCGCGACCGCGGCATCAGCATGGGCGATGCGGACGACGAGGTGCGCCGCGCGCAACTTCAGGCACGCGGCCTGCTCGACGCCGAGCAGCTGATGGTTCCGTTGCGCCCCGCCTGGTCCTTCACTGTCCCCGAAGGGCTCGACGTCGCGGCGGTGAGCGAGGCCGACCTGGGCCTGCTCGATCCGGCGAACCGGCCGGCGAGCTTCGCGCCCGCCCAGGAGGCCCATCTCGACCCCGCGCAGCGCGGCGCCGACCGCTTCGCGCTCGGCAGCAATGCCTGGACCGTCGCCCCGTCGCGCACGGCGACCGGCCGCCCGATCCTCGCCAACGACCCGCATCTCGGCATCGGCGGTTCGAGCCCGCGGCACATGGTCCACCTGACCGCGCCGGGGCTCGACGTCATCGGCGCGGGCTCGCCGGGGCTGCCCGGCATCATGCAGGGGCACACCGACCGCTTCGCCTTCGGCCGCACCAATTTCCATATCGACCAGACCGACCTGTTCATCCTGCGCACCAAAGCGGACGACCCGGAGCGCTATTGGCACAAGGGTGAATGGAAGGCGTTCGAGACGGTCGAGGAGGAGATTGCCGTGAAGGGCGCCGCGGCGGAGCGCGTCACCCTGCGCTATGCGAACGGCCGCCCGATCGTGTCGCAGGATGCGGCGCGCCAGCGCGCGGTCGCCTTCGCCACCGTGTCCATGCTGCCCGGCGCCAACATGCGCTTTGCGATGATCGCGATCAACCTGTCGAAGGACTGGGTGTCGCTGCGGCAGGCGTTCAAACTGCACGTGTCGCCGACCAACTTCCATTATGCCGACATCGACGGCAACACCGGCTGGCAGACGATCGGTTTCGTGCCCCGGCGGCCGAAGCATGACGGGCTGTTCCCCGCGCCCGGCGACGGCGATTTCGACTGGACGGGCATCTTGCCGGTCGAGGATATGCCGTTCGTCTATAACCCGCCCGAAGGCTGGTTCGCCTCGGCCAACCAGATGAACCTGCCGACGGGCTACCCCTATCGCGAGCGGATCATCAGTTTCAGCTGGAGCGACCCGTTCCGCTACGATCGCTGCGCCGAGGTGCTGCGCGCGCAGCCGAAGCATCGGATCGCCGACAGCATCGCGCTCCAGCACGACGTCCAGTCGCTGCCGGCGCGTGCGCTGGTCAAGCTGCTCCCGGCGGCGCCGTCACCCGAAGCTGCAAGCGCCGCCGCCCTGCTCCGCCGCTGGGATTGCGGGATCGAGGCCGACAGCGCGGCTGCGCTGCTCTACGAAATGGTGATGATCGCGCTCTCGGCCGATTTTCGCGAGGCGATCGTGCCCGCGGCCGCAAAGGATCTGATCCCGACCGTCAACCTCGCCGAAATGTTGCGGATGCTCGCGGCACCCGACACGCGGCTCGGCGCCGATCCCGCCGCGGCCCGCGACGCGATGGTCGATCGCGCGCTCGCGGCCGGCTGGAAGCGCGCGGTCGAACTCGGCGGCCCCGATCCGGCGCGCTGGAAATGGGGCGATCTCCACCGCGTGACGATCGCGCACCCGCTGGCCTCGTCGAACCCCGCGATTGCCGCCGCCTTTCCGAAGATCGACGGCGGCCGCTCGGGCGGCGACGGCCAGACGCCGATGGCGCGCGGCTTCAATGCCAAGCGCGGCTTCGACGTGTCGCACGGCGCGAGCTATTTGTTCGTCGCCGACGTCGGCGCGTGGGACAACAGCCGCTTCCTGCTGCTCCCCGGCCAGTCGGCCGACCCGCGCTCGCCGCGCTACCGCGACTTCTATCCGAAATGGCTCGCGGGTACGATGCAGCCGCTCTGGTTCAGCAAGGCGGCGGTTGACCGCCACGCCGCAGCGCGGCTGGTCCTGAATCCCGCCTAGAGCGCCTCGGCGATCGCGACCAGCGCGCGGTCGACCGCGGCGGTCGCCTGGCTGTCGGTGTTTTCGGGCATGTCGTTTGCGAGCGCCGAGAAGGTCAGGGTCCTGCCGCTGCGCGTCACGAAATAGCCCGACAGCGCGCGCGACGCGTTGAGCGACCCCGTTTTCGCGAACAGCTTTCCTTCGAGGATCGTACCCTTGAAGCGGTTCTGCAGCGTGCCGTCGTGTCCGGCGATCGGCAGCGTGCCGCGCCACGCCATGCCCCAGGGCTGGCGTGCGATCCAGTTCAGCAGCCCGACCGCGGCGCGCGGGCTGATCCGGTTGTAGCTCGACATGCCCGACCCGTCGGCGAAAGAATATCCGGTCGCGGGCAGCCCGGCCTCGCCCATCACCCTGCGCATCACCGCCTGACCGTCGGCGATCGAACCGCTGCCCGTGTGCCGCGCGACGCGCCGCAGCATCAGTTCGGTGTGGAGATTCTGGCTCTCCTTGTTGATCCGCACCATATTGTCGGCGAGCGACGGCGCCGGCAGTTCGGCGAGCATCGCGGGCTCGACGGGCAGGACCGCTGTCGCGCCCTTGCGGTTTTCGGGAACGTCGGCGGGGGTCAGCGGCCGGTGGCGCGCATCGACATTGCCGTCGACCCGCACGCCGCGCGCGCGGAGCAGTTCGCGGAGCCGCCACGCCGCATAATGCGCCGGATCGTCGATGCCATAGCGCAGCGTCATCGGCGCGGCCTCCACGCCGACGGTGCCGGTCAGGCGCAGGACACGGCTGTTCGGCATCCGGTCCGCTTCGATCGCTTCCGCCTTGCCCGCGACGGTCACGACCCGGTTGTCGATTGTGTAATAGCCCGATGCCTGCACGACCGGCGCGGCGCCGACCGTTCCGGGCGCCAGCTTCACGACGAGCTCGTTGTCGTCGAGCGTCAGCGCCGACACGCCGGTGCCGTAACGCGACACGATATTGTTCCAGCTCATGCCCGGGCTCCAGCGCTCGTCGGGGAACCAGCTGTCGTCGCCGACAATGTTGCGGACATGGCGCGTCTTCGCGGCCACCGCGTCGGCGAGCGTCTGCAGGCAATCGCTCTTGCAGTCGTCGGCGCTCGACAGCAGCGCGTCGCCGCGTCCGTGCAGCACCACATCGACCGCGCCGTCGGCGCCGGTTTCGAGCCGGACACCGGTGCCTTTCGCGGTCTGCTGGAGCGAGGCCAGCTCGGCATAGGCAATCGCGGTCGTGAACATCTTGGTGTTCGATGCGGGGATGAAGCGCTGGTCGGGGGCGATCGACAGCAGTATTTCGCCGTCGAGCGTCGTGACGAGCATCCCGAAGCGCGACCCCGCCGGTCCCTCGGCCAGCTTCTGCTCGACCGTCGTCAGCAGCGGCGCGGGGGCCGGGTTCGTCTGGGCATTGGCCGCAGTCAGCGAAAGCGACAGCGCGAGAGCCGATGCCAAAGCGAAGCGTCCGATCGATAGCGTCATATTATGTCCGTTCGTCCCATGCAGTGATGACTTGATCGCCCGTCCTGGGGCGCAGGGCGGCGATGCCGCTGTCGGCGTGGCGGGTCGGGTGGACCCGGTTGGTGAGCAGGGTCCAGGCGAGGCCGCGCTCGAAATCGATCCACAGGCCGGTGCCGGTGAAACCGGTATGGCCGATGGTTTCCGCCGAACAGGCGTCGCCGCCGTGCCATCCGGCAAAGGCGCGCTCCCATCCGCAGGTGCGGTGCCGCTCGTTCGCGGTGCGGATTTCGGCCATCATCGCGGGCGACAGGACTTCGCCGCCGAGCAGCGCGCGGGCAAAGCCGAGCACGCCGTCGACGGTGCCGAACATCCCCGCATGGCCCGGCGCACCGCCGAGCGCGAAGGCATTTTCGTCATGGACCTCGCCCTTCATCACGCGCCCGCGCCAGCTGCAATCTTCGGTCGCGACCGCGGGGCCGGGGGGCGGCCCGAAGCCGAGCCCCTCGCCGAGCGGCCAGGCGGACAGCGGCGCGCCGGTCAAGCGTTCGATCGCGATGCCGAGCAGGATGAAGTTGATGTCCGAATAGACGGGCGGTCCGTGGCGCCATTCGCGTTGCAGGACGAAGGCGCGCAGCCGCGCCGGATCGTCGCCATAGGTGTAGATCGGCTCGACCGCGGGCAGGAAGCTGCGGTGCATCAGGCAGTCGCGAAAGGTCAGTTTTCGCTCCGCCGCGTTCGCGGCGTCATATTGGCGCAGATCGGGGATCGCGTCGGTCAGCGGCCGGTCGAGGTCGAGCCGCCCTTGATCCGCGAGCGTCAGGATCATGGTCGTCGTCGCGATCACCTTGCTGAGCGAGGCGAGGTCGAACCAGTGCTCGCGCGTCAGCGCCTCGCGCTCGGGAACGAGTGCGGCCATCCCTGCGAAGCGCACCGCGCTCGCGCCGTCGGCGCCGACCACGCCGAGCGCGGCGCCGGGAATACGGCCGCTTTCGACCGCTTCGAGCGCGGGGGCGAAGCCCCGGTCGCAGACCGCCTCGATCGTCATGGCGCGACGCGCGCCCTGACCCGCACGATCAGGGGTAACAGGAAGATCGCGGCGAAGCTCAGCGCGCCCGACAGCAGGAAGAAACCGTCATAGCCGATCTGCGTCTGCATCGATCCCGACGCGCCCGCGAGCAGGCGCGGCAGCAGGAAGGCAAAGCCCGAAAGCAGCGCATATTGCGCGCCCGGATAGGCGGGGCTCACCAGCATCGAGAGATAGACGACGAACACCGCGCCGGCGAAGCCGTTGCCGAACTGGTCGACCGCGACCGACGTATAGAGGACGAAGGACGAAGGCTCGCTGTGCCACAGCCAGACATAGATCCAGTTGCCCGCCGCGGCGGTCACGGCGCCGATACCGAGCGTCCAGCCGAGCGACAGCCGCGTCGACAGGAAACCGCCGAGCGCGACGCCCGCCATGCTGGCGGACAGCGCGACGACGCCGTCGGCGACGCCGATCTGCTTCAGGCTGTAACCCGCATCGTTCCACAACGGATGCGACAGGGTCAGCGTGAGCACATCGCCCATCCGGTAAAGCGAGACAAAGGCGAGCACCGCGAGCACCGCATAGCCGTAACGCCAGAACAGCTCGACATAGGGGGCGGCGAAAGCCGACATATTTTGCGGCGCGCCCGCGGGCAGGCGGTTGATGCGGGGCAGCGCGAGCGCCAGCGCGACGAAAGGCAGCAGCGCGATCGCAAGGACGATGGGTGTGACATTGGTCTTCGCCGAAAGGCCGGCGCCCTGCGCCGTCCACAGCAGCGCCCAGCCCGCCGCCGCGGTGACCAGCGCGACCAGCAGCAGGATGAGCAGGCTCGCCAGCGTTCCGTTCGCCAGCGCGCGCGTCCGTCCGATGGCCGCGTTCTGCTCGGGGCGCATCGCCGCGAGGATGGGGAACGGCAGGAAGGCGGCGACCGCGATCACCAGATAGGCCATGGTCCAGTCGGCCCAGGACGCGACGAGGATCGCGCCGCTGCCCGCCGCGACCATCGCGCTGCGATAGCCCCACAGGTTTGCGGCGACGATCGGTGCCTGCTCGGCCTGCGTCGGCGCGAGTTCGATCCGCCAGCCGTCGGCCGCGATCTCCAATGTCGTCGTCCAGAAAGCCAGCAGGACCGCGAACAGCGCGGTCAGCGGCAGGTTTTCGTCGCTCGAGGTGAAGGCCATCGCAACCATCGAGAAGAAGATGCCGAGTTGCGACAGCATGATCCACCCGCGCCGCCGCCCCCAGAAGCGCGCGAAGCCCGGCACGTCGTAGCGCTCGATCAGCGGCGCCCAGACGAATTTGAAGGTCGGGAGCAGCGCGATCCACGCGAAGAAGCCGATGATGACGATGTCGATCCCGTGCCGCGACAGGCGCAGGGTCAACACCGCGTTGAACATGTAGAAGGGAAGGCCTGCCGAAAAGCCGAGCAGCAGATAAAGGCCGAGCAGGCGCCGCACCGACGGCCGGGCGGGGGCTTCGATCGGGAGCGTGCCCGCGTCGGCCGCGATTGCCGTCACGCCTTCGCCTCCGGCCCGATCGCCTTTTCCCAGCGCGCGACGACGGTGGTGACGGTCAGGTTGGCGCTCGCGCTCGCCACGGTGCGCGTCATGTCGAGCAGCCGGTCGAAGGGCAGGATGAAGCCGACGACCAGCGCCGTCTGTTCGGGCGACACGCCGACAGCCGACAGCACCGCGGCGAGCATGAAGAGCGACGCCGACGGGATCGGCGCGGTGCCGAAGGCGGCGAGCGCGCCCGTCAGCAGGACGATCGCGAGCATCGACAGATCGGGTTCGATGCCGACGGCCTGCAGCGCGAAGATGCTCAGCAGCCCGACATACATGGCGGTGCCGTCCTTGCCGATGCTTGCGCCGATCGGCAGCACGGTCTTCGCGACGCCGGGAGCGATGCGGAGGTCTTCGAGCGCGATGCGCAGCGCGACGGGCAGGGTGGCGGCCGAGCTCGCGGTCGAAAAGGCGACCGCCAGCGCGTCGACGATCGTGCGGTAAAAGCGCAGCACCGGCTGCTTCGCGACGACGACGAGCAGCGGCACGTGGACGAGCAATATTTGCAGGACGACCCCGGCCGCGACGCCGACCGCCAGCCAGCCGATGTTCGCGAACACCGCGACGCCATTGTCGGCGACCGCCTTTGCGATCAGCGCGAGCACACCGAACGGCGTGATCTCCATGACGATCCGCACGAGCTGGAACATCACCTGTCCCGCCGATTGCAGCAGGTCGGCCATCGGGCGCCCCTGCTCGCCGGCAAGGATCACCCCGAAGCCGAAGAGGATCGAAAAGAAGATGATCGCCAGCATGTCGCCCTCGACCAGCGACTGGACGATATTGACCGGCACGATGCCGACCAGCTGATCGTGGAGCGACTTGGGCTCGCCGAGCGCGTGCGGCGCGGCGCTACCCAGCGCGGCGCCTTGTCCGGGTTCGAGCAGCAGGCCGACGACGATGCCGATCGACACCGCGCAAAAGGTCGTCGCGGCGAACAGGCCGACCGTGCGCGCGCCGACCGATCCCAGCTTGCGCGGGTCGGCGAGCGCCGTGACGCCCGAGGCGATGCTGATGAAGACGATCGGGACGACGAGCATCCGGATCAGGCGGACGAACAATTCGCCGATGAAGGCGATGGCACCGGTCGCGGCGGGCCAGGCGAGCCCCAGCAGAACGCCGATCGCCATGGCGCCGAGCACCCTCTGCCACAGCGGCACCGCGAACCAGCGACGAAGCAACCCTCTCATCCGCCCCCTTTTTGCCCTTATCCCGTCAGAGTCCACCCCAGAAGCCCGGCTGTGGCGGCGACATGATGCCGTTTGCCGCCTTGACCCCTCCCGCGCGATCCTCGGCGAGCCACAGCGGCCCGTCAAGGTCGACGAAGCGGCTCTGCGCCGCGATGGCCCAGGCGGGCGCGATCGACAGCGACGAACAGATCATGCAACCGGTCATCACGCCGAGCCCGCGCTCGCGCGCCGCCTGCGCCAGGTCGAGCGCCGCGGTCAGCCCGCCCGCCTTGTCGAGCTTGATGTTCACGATGCCATAGCCGTCGGGCAGGCGCTCGAGATCGGCGGCGACATGCACCGATTCATCGGCGGCGATCGCGATTGCCGGGCGGAAGCCGGCAAGGTCGCCGTCGGCATCGGCGGGCAGCGGCTGTTCGAGCAGGTCGATGCGCAAGTCGACCATCAGGCCCTGAAGGTCGCGCACTTCGTCGATGGTCCAGCTTTCGTTGGGATCGACGATCATTTTCGGTCCGGGCGCCGCCGCGCGCACGGCCGCGATCTGCGCCGCCGGATCGCTGCGGTCGACCTTCACCTTGAGCAGCGGGGCACCGGCGAGCGCTGCCGCCGCGGCCGCCATGCGGTCGGGCGCGTCGAGGCTGACCGTCATCGCGGTGACGATGGGGCGCAGCGGCTTTTCGAGGCCCAGCGCCGCCGCGATATCGCTGCCCGCGCGCTGCAGCTCCAGATCCCACAGCGCGCAGTCGAGCGCGTTGCGCGCCGCGCCGGCGGGCATCATGTGCAGCAGGTCGAGGCGGCCCGCGCCTTGTTCGATCGCGTCGCGCGCGGCTTCGATCGCGAGAATCGTGCTCTCGGCATTCTCGCCATAACGCGGATAGGGGACGCATTCGCCGCGCCCGGTCACGCCGTCCTGCGCGATGGCGACGGTCACTACCTGCGCCGCGGTCTTGACCCCGCGCGATATACGAAAGGGCGTATGCAGCGGCAGTATCTCGCCGGCGACGGTCAGCGTGCGGAACATGGCTTGTGGGTCAGGCGTTCGCGGCCACGCCCGGCGCGGCGACGCCGGTTTCGAGCAGCCGGTCGAGAATCGCCTCGACCCCGAAGCGATAGGGATCGCTCGTCGGTAGCGCGAACTCGGCCTCGATGCTGGCGCACAGGGCGCGCGCCTCGTCCTCGGGCATCGCCGAGGTGTTGAGCGCGATGCCCACCACTCGCACCTCTGCGTTGGTCAGCCGCGCGACGCGCAGATTGGCCTCGATCGTTTCGGCGATGCCGGGCAGCGGATAATGGGGCAGGCCGCGCATGTGCGGGCGCACCGGATCGTGGCACAGGACCAGCGCATCGGGCTGCGCGCCGTGCAGCAGCCCTGTCGACACGCCGGCGAAGGAGGGGTGATAGAGCGAGCCCTGTCCCTCGATCAGGTCCCAACCGTCGTCGCTGCGCGCGGGCGAAACCTGTTCGATCGCACCCGAGATGAAGTCGGCGATCACCGCGTCGAGCGGCACGCCGTCACCGGCAACGAGGATGCCCGTCTGCCCCGTCGCACGGAAATCGGCCGCCACGCCGCGCCTGGCGAGCGCGCTCGCGAGGCAGAGGGTCGTGTACATCTTGCCCACCGAGCAGTCGGTGCCGACGGTCAGCAACCTCTTGCCTGCGCGCTTCTTGCCATTGCCGATCGGAAGGTCGGGGCGCGGTTCGCGCACGTCGTGCAGCTGGCGGCCCAGCCGCGCGGCGGCTTCGGCCAGCCGCGGTTCGGCGTTGAGCCGGTGGTGCAGCCCCGACGCGATGTCGAGCCCGGCTTCGAGCGCAGCGAGCGCGTCGAGGATCAGCGCCTCGCCCAGCTTGCCGCCGGCATTGGCGATGCCGAGCACCAGCGTGCGCGCACCCGCCGCGCGCGCCGCGGCGAAATCCATGCGCGGCAGGTCGAGCGTCAGCGGGCAATCGTCGTGGCGATATTCGCCGACGCAGATGTCGGGACGGAACACGGCGAGCCCGCGCGACGTCTTGATGTCGGCGGGATCCTGCGAATGGCCGAGATAGAGAAGATAGGGCGTTTCGATCATGGATCAGGCAAACCTGCGTAAAGGTAGAAGGACCGATCCTACTCCCGTCCACGGCAGCGCCCCAATATCCAGCGCCTCATATCCTATAGCCTGATGCTATAGACCTTCGAGCACTGCCGCGAGCACCGCGAGGAAGGCCGAGGCGGTTTTCGACGGCGGCCGGTTCTGCAGATAGACGGCGTTGATGTCGAAGGTGATCGCGGGCTGCAGCGGCCGGCTCGACAGGCCGGGCGGCAGCGCGGCGTGGGCGGTGAAATTGTCGACGATCGCCATGCCGACCCCGGCGCTCACCAGCGCCGCGGCAACATAATAGGTGCGTGCCGACACCACCTCGTCGAGCACGACCTCGAGCCGGCTGAGCTCGCTCGACAGCATCCGGCCGATCGGTCCGCTCTGCACCGGGCTGATGAACTTGTGCCCGCACAGCTCGTCGAGATGGAGGCGCGGCGGCGCGCCCGGCATATCCTGTTCGCGATAGATGACGACCAGTTCGCCTTCGCCGATCACCTGGTGCGCGACGGGCGCCGACAGCGGCACCTCGAAGCTGATCGCGATGTCGGTTTCATGTTCGTAGAGCTTGCGCACCATCTCGTCGTGATGGAGCGTCTGGAGGTCGAACATGATATCGTCATGCCCCTCCATGAAGCGCGCGACCGCCTCGGGCACCGCGCCGAGCCCCAGCGACGGCAGCGCCGAAATCCGCAGCAATCCGCCGCGCCCGTGGCGCAGATTCTGGCACGCCTGGCGCAGCGAGCGCACGCGGTCCTGAATGTCCGACACTTCGGCGAACAGCGTGTGCGCGTCCTGCGTCGGAATCAGCCGGCCCTTGGAACGCTCGAACAGGGTCAGCCCGATCGAGCGTTCGGCGTGGCGCAGCACCTTGGTCACCGACGGCTGCGAGACGTTGAGCGAGCGCGCGGCGGCGCTGACGGTGCCGTGCAGGAAGACCGCGTGAAAGATCTCGATCTGGCGCAGGTTCATCGGGTCATGGCCTCGAAGCAGCGGTGAAGGAGCATCGATACCCCGTTGTTTCGGCCGGATTTCGCCGGCGGTTTCGATCTCTATGCCATCGGGTTATAGGGGGTGCAACAAGACAGTCTGGACGTCCGGCGCTGATTCGGGACAACTCGTCGCCGGTCGCTCCCACGAAAAGGTCATGCCGATGCCGCTCGCTTCGCTCTCCGTCCGCCGGACGATCGGACTGGTTTCGGCCGCCGCCGCGCTGCTCGCCGTTTCGGGTGCGGGGGCTCAGCCCGACGAGGCGGTCGACGTCATCATCCGCGGCGGCACCATCTATGACGGCGGCGAGGGCAATCCCTTCGTCGGCGACGTCGCGATCCGCGGCGACCGCATCGTCCATGTCGGCCCGACGGGCGGCTATTCGGCGCCGCGCGTCATCGATGCCAGGGGCATGGTCGTCGCGCCGGGCTTCATCGATCCGCACACCCACGCCGACAGCTTCCTCCGCGCGCCCGACAAGGCGGCGCGCGTCAACGCCGCCTGGCTCAACCAGGGGGTCAGCACCGTGATGATCGGCGTCGACGGTTCGGGCACGCCCGACGTCGCGGCGGATGCGGCGAAACTCGAGGCGTCGGGCATCGGCACCAACATCGTGTCGTTCGTCGGCTTCGGCCCGGTGCGCCAGCGCGTGTTGGGGCAGGATGCGCGCGCGCCCGATGCGGCGGAACTGGGCCGGATGAAGGCGCTCGTCGCCAAGGGGATGTGCGAGGGCGCGGTCGGCTTCTCGACCGGACTTTTCTATGCCCCGCAGAGCTTTGCCACGACCGGCGAGGTCGTCGCGGTGGCGCGCGAGGCGGCGGTGCGCGGCGGCATCTATGACACGCACCAGCGCGACGAATCGAGCTACAGCATCGGGCTGCTCGGATCGGTGCAGGAAGTCATCGACATCGGGCGACAGGCCGGAATGCCGGTCCATTTCGCCCATCTGAAGGCGCTCGGCGTCGATGTGCACGGACAGGCGGGCGCGGTGATCGCCGCGATCGACGCCGCGCGCGCCGCGGGGGTCGACGTGACCGCCGACCAATATCCCTGGCTCGCGTCGGGATCGAGCCTCGATGCCTCGCTGCTTCCGCGCTGGGCGGTCGATGGCGGCGGGGCGGCGCTGCTGACGCGGCTCGACGATCCTGCGACGCTTGCGCGGATCCGGGGCGAGATGCAGGAAAATCTGCGGCGGCGCGGCGGGGCGGGGGCGTTGCTGCTCATTTCGCAGGGCTTTCCCTGGACCGGCCAGACGCTCGAACAGGTCGCCGCCGGCTGGAAGCTCGACAGCCGCGACGCGGCGCTGCGGATCATCCGCCAGAGCGTCGAGGCGAAGGCACGGGGCGAAAGCGGCGGCGGCGCTGCGGTCGCCTCCTTCAACATGGCGCAGGCCGACGTCGACCTCCTCATGAAACAGCCGTGGATGGTGACCTCGTCCGACGGCTCCGACGGGCATCCGCGCATGTTCGCGACCTTCCCCGAAAAATATGTCCGCTATGTCCGCGAGCGCAAGGTCATCGACCTCGCGACCTTCATCCGTCAGTCGACCGGACGCACCGCCGACATCTACAAGCTCGACCGGCGCGGCTATCTGCGTCCGGGCTATTTCGCCGACGTCCTCGTCTTCGATCCCGAACAATATGCGCCGCGCGCCGACTATGTGCGGCCGCGTGAGCCGAGCGTCGGAGTGCGCAAATTGTTCGTCAACGGCACGCTCGCGGTCGACGACAGCCGGACGACGGGCGCAACCGTCGGCCGCGCCCTGCTGCGGCCGCGTCCCGCCGGATGCGCCACGCCGTCGTGACGGCAGGAAAGGGCGGTGCCCGATCCGGGCAGCGCCGGTTCCAATCCTTCATGATTTCCGAAGTCCCGCAGGACGAGATGGTGCGGTCGAGAAGGGAAAATTAGGGTCGGGACTCATTGATCAGAGTCAGAATAAATCGCCCAAATTCAGGCTCCTTCGTGGTCGCCTGAATCACAGCCATCAGCGCAAATCAATGGGTCCTGACCCTAAGGCCATGAAATATTGCGGGAAAACGCAATTTTGCAGGTGCTGGCTCCCCGGGTAGGATTCGAACCTACGACCGATCGATTAACAGTCGATTGCTCTACCGCTGAGCTACCGAGGAACATTCCGCCGAGGCGGGCAAGGCGGCCCCTTTGCCGTCGTGCGCGGGATTAATCAAGCCCTCAAACGACAAATTGTTCCATCGCGATGCGTTCGTCCAGGCCATGGTCGGGATCGAACAGCAAAGTCAGCGGCCGGCTGCGGTCGGTGGTGACCAACACCGTCTTCACATCGCGGATTTCGCGCTGGTCGGCGACCGCGCTGACCGGGCGTTTGGCGGCTTCGCGGACGTTGAAGCGGATGCTCGTCGATTCGGGGACGAGCGCGCCGCGCCAGCGCCGCGGGCGGAAGGGGCTGATCGGCGTCAGCGCGAGCATCTGCGATTCGAGCGGCAGGATCGGACCGTTGGCGCTGAGATTATAGGCGGTCGATCCGGCGGGGGTCGCGACCAGCACGCCGTCGCACGCCAGCTCCTCCAGCATCGTGCGCTCGTTGATCAGCACCTCGAGCTTCGCCGCCTGGCGCGTCTCGCGCAGCAGCGAAATCTCGTTGATCGCGGGCAGGATGTGCCGCTCGCCGCTGATCGTCGTGATGTCGCCCGACAGCGGATGGATCAGGAAGGGGCGCGCCGCGGCGAGGCGGTCGAGCAGGCCCTCGACGCGGAACTCGTTCATCAGGAAGCCGACGGTGCCGCGGTTCATGCCGAAGACGGGCAGGCTGCGCCGCTGGTCGAGCAGCTGGTGCAGCATATGCAGCAGAAAGCCGTCGCCGCCGAGCGCGATCAGCAGGTCGGCCTCGTTCAGGTCGACGAAGTCGTAGAGCGGGCGCAGCTCGGCCTCGGCCTCCATCGCCGCGGGCGCGTTCGACGCGACGAGCGCGATCTTGCGTTGCATTGGTCCCCCTCTGGGCCGGGGTGTCACCCGCCCGTTGCACTCATATGGCGCGCGACCGCCGGTGTGGACTTTCGTTCGATATGAAAGTCGTGCGCGCGGGGTTTGCCAGCCAGAGCGGCATCAATCAAGCCGTCGACATCGCCGCCCTCGCGCAGCGCCGCGCGCAGGTCGACATGGTCGTCCTGGCCGAGGCACATATAGATGCGGCCCTCGACGGTCAGGCGGATGCGGTTGCAGGTGGCGCAGAAATTCTGGCTGAGCGGCGTGATGAGGCCGAGCGTCACCGGACTGTCCTCGATGGCGAAATAGCGTGCGGGGCCGCCGGTCGCCTTGTCGACGGGCCAGATCGGCCGCTCGGCGCGCAGCGGCGCGACGAACTGGTGGAGCGGGATATAATGGTCGCTGCGATCGTCCTCGACCTCGCCGAGCGGCATCGTTTCGATCAGCGTCAGGTCGCAGCCGTTCGCGGCGCAAAAATCGAGCATGGGGAGGAGCTGGTCCTCGTTGAGCCCGGCGAGCGCCACCATGTTGATCTTGACCGCGAGCCCCGCCTGCTGCGCCGCGGCGATGCCGTGCAGCGCGGCATCCAGATCGCCGACGCGGGTGATATGGCGAAAGGCGGCTGCGTCGAGCGTGTCGAGGCTGACGTTGACCCGCCGCACGCCCGCTTCGGCGAGCATCGGCGCATGGTCGGCGAGCCGCATCGCATTGGTCGTGAGCGTCAATTCGTCGAGCCCGCGGCCGATCAGTGCGCCGAGCCGCATCGCGAGCGTGTCGATGCCGCGCCGCACGAGCGGCTCGCCGCCGGTCAGCCGGATGTGGCGGATTCCGCGCGCCACGAAGCGTTCGGCAAGCTCGGCCATCTCCTCGATGCTCAGCACCGCCGACCGCGGCAGGAAGGTCATGTCCTCCGCCATGCAATAGCGGCAGCGCAGGTCGCAGCGGTCGGTCACCGACAGGCGCAAATAGCTGATCCGGCGGCCATGGCCGTCGGTCAGCGGCGCTGCCGGTGCCTCGGTGCGGGAGAATGTGGCAGCCATGCGCTCATTGTGATGCAAAAGGCAGGGGATTGGCAAGTAAAGCCTGCTAGAGGAGCCCCATGAATCGCGTTTCCGAATCCCTGTCCGGTTGTATCCGGAAGCTTGAAATCCTTCACGAACGGCACGGCGCCGACGCCGGCGTCATCCTGGTGCAAGTCGACCAGCTGGCGCGAATCAACAACAGCGCGGGCACCGCGACGGGCGATGCGCTGCTCGACGAGATCGGCCGCCGGCTCGAAAGCTTTGCCGGCGACGAATTCGGGCAGGGCTCGTGCGTCGAGCGGCTCGACGGGCCACGTTTCCTGATCGTGCCGGCGCTGTCGCTGTCGCTCGGGGCGCTGCGCGCGCAGGAACGCGCGCTGCACGTCGCACTCGCCGAACCGATGGTCGGCGACCCGAACGGCCGCGTTGCGATCCGCATCGCGACGGCGCTGGTCACCCGCGACGAACCGATCGTCACGCAGCTGATGCAGGCGGCCGAGCAGCTCGCGCGCCCGGCCTCGGCGCGCGACGGCGTGATGGTCCATGCCGCATTGTCGCGCCACGAAGTCGTCATCCATTACCAGCCG
>PNJO01000020.1 GCA_013821905.1 Sphingopyxis sp.
CGCGACAAGCTGCTCGAGACGCCGCACAGCCGCCTGCCGGTCGCGCGCGGGTCGGTCGACGATATCGTCGGTGTGGTGCAGGCGCGCGACATCGCCGCGGCGCTGTTTCGCGGCGAGGCGATCGATCTCGAGCAATTGATGCGGCCTGCAAAGGTCATCCACGACCAGCTCGACGCGATGGACGCGCTCGAAGGGTTGCGCGCGGCCGAGGTGCCGATGCTGCTCGTCCACGACGAATATGGACATTTCGACGGGCTGGTGACGCCCGCCGATCTGTTGTCGGCGATCGCCGGCGAATTCGCGTCGGACCAGGATATCGGCAGCGAACCGTTTGTCACCGAACGCGACGACGGCACCTTGCTGATCGCGGGATCGATGCCCGCCGACCAGATGGCCGAACGACTGGGGATCGAGCTTGACGACGATCGCGACTATGCGACCGCGGCGGGCCACGCGCTGGCGATCCTCAAGCATCTGCCCAAGGAGGGCGAGAGCTTTATCGACAAGGGCTGGCGGTTCGAGATCGTCGACATGGACGGCCGCAAGATCGACAAGCTGCTGGTCGGCGAGATCCGCAGACCGAAGGACGAAGAGACGGCATAGGCGCCTAGGGTCAGGACCCATTAATTCCACGTTCGAGGCGTCGAAATGGCGAAGAGATCGGGTCCGGGTGGCCGTCGCGGCGCCCGTCCTTGTCAAAGCGGCGGCACCCCATTATCCCGCGCGAACATCGCCGCCGGCACGCCACCGGCGCCATCATCGGCAAAGATTGCTTCAGCTGAGTCCCGTTCCAGCCACTCCCTACGCCGAACCGCTCAACATCGGGGCGGGTCGTCGCGCGCTCGCCATAGGCCTGGCCGTCCTGATTTCGGCGCTGTTGCTGCTCATGCTGCTCACTTTTGGTTCGGTGCGGCAGTCCGAAACGAGGACGGAGCGCGTCAGCGTGGTGAGCATCGAGGCCCGCGAGGTCGCGAGCGACGCGCCCGAACCGAGCGATGCGAAACCCGAACCGAGCGCGAAGCCGCCCGAGCCTCGGCAACCCGCAGTCGAGGAAGCCCCGTCCGTGGAGCCGATCGCGCCGCAGGCTGCCCAGCCGACACCCGCGCCGCCGGTCGAACGCCCGCTTTTGCCGGCGCCCGCCCGCCCCGCGATGCGCCCGCCCGGCGGCGCGGTTTATGGGCCACCTGACACCGGGGGATCCTCGTCTTCATTCCGCGATTCGGAGCGGGTGGGAACGGCTCCCAACGGCGAGCCGCTCTATGCAGCGACCTGGTATCGCGAGCCGAGCGATGGCGAGTTGCGCGGATATCTTTCAACGGCCAGCGGCCCCGGCTGGGGGCTGATCGCCTGCCGCACGGCACCGGATTATCGTGTCGAAGATTGCGTCGGGCTCGACGAATATCCGACCGGGTCGCAGATCAACCGCGCGGTGCTCGCCGCCGCATGGCAGTTCCAGGTGCGGCCGCCGCGGCGCGGCGGAAAACTGCTGGTCGGCAGCTGGGTCAGGATCCGGATCGATTATGTGATCAGGGGGCGGTAGGCGGCTTCGGGGTGGGGAGCTGCCGTTGGAGAAAAACGTCGCCCCAGCGAAAGCTGGGGCCGCTATCGGCCTTTTCCTGCGCCGCCTCGTAAACCGCTAGCGGCCCCAGCTTTCGCTGGGGCGACGTCTTATTCCGGTCGTTTGCAGTCGTAATGTGCACCCCGGCGAAAGCCGGGGCCCATGAGGCAAGCGCAGCGCTCGTTGTCTGGATCCCGGCTTTCGCCGGGAATCACCAAGGCCGCAACCGTTCGAAAGCGGTCGCTAGAGCTCCCCGCCCAGCGCGCCGTATTTCGCTTCGAAACCGGCCTTGTCGCCGCGCGCGAGATAGCCGGCCTGATCGACGATCGCGTCGCGTGCGATGCGGCCCTGGAAGGCGCCGAGCTGCGGGTCGATGGCCGCGACGTCGGCGTCGGTCCAGTCGGCGATCTGCCGGAAGCTGGTGATGCCGAGGCCGTTCAGCAGCACGACCATCTTGGGGCCGACGCCCTTCAGCAGTTGCAGATTGTCGCTCTTCGCCGCGGCTGGAGGCTGATCCGGTTCAGGAGCGGGCTCCGGCTCCGGCGCGGGCGGCGGGACGGAGGGCTCCTCGGGCACGATGACCGTCGGTTCCGGCTCCGGTTCGGGCTGCGGCTCAGGTGCGGAGGGTTCCCGCGGTGTCGTGTCTACGACCGGTTCGGCCGGAAGGGCAGGTTCCTCTGGAGTTTCGGCCGCCGGTTCGAGGGTCGGCGCGGGTGCCGGGGCTGGCTCCGGTTCGGGTTCGGGCGCTGGCGGCGTTTCGGCGACCGGTTCCGGGGGCGCCGCCGCTACGGGCACGGGTGCGGGATCCCGGGGCTTGAAGCGCGCGGGTTCGGCGGCGATGATCTCGGGCTTCACCGCTTCGAGCGGCTTTTTCGGCTCGGCGGGCGGGGCGATCGGGGTTTCGACCTCCGCGCGCCCCTTGCGGCCGAAAAGCCACCACAAGAGCACGACCGCAACGACGAGGCCGACGACCGCGACGATCCAATTTTCCTGAAGCCAAAGCATAACGATCTCCCTGTAGTGCGGTCAGCCTATGCGGGCGCGTGCGTGCCGTCCAGCGTCGCATGTCCGGCTTCGCGCGCGACCTCTCGCCACCCCCTTAGCGCGCCTCGCGCGCGACCTCTCGCCACCCCCTTAGCGCGCCTCGCGCGCGACCTCTCGCCACCCGATGTCGCGGCGGCAGAAGCCGGTCGGGAAGTCGAGCCTGTCGACCGCGGCATAAGCGCGCGCCTGCGCCTCGGTGACGCTCTTGCCCGTCGCGGTGACGCCCAGAACGCGCCCACCCGCGGCGACGAGCGTGCGGTCCTCGCGCGCGGTGCCGGCGTGGAAGACGCGCACCCCGCCCGCCTCGGCATCGGCGATACGGCGGATCGCGCCGCCCTTTTCGGGGGTGCCGGGGTAGCCGTTGGCGGCCATCACGACGGTGAGGGCATAGTCGTGCGAAAAGGCGGGCGCCTCGGCGGATGCGACCGTGCCCGTCGCGGCGGCATGGAGCAGCGCGGCGAAATCGCCCTTGAAGCGCATCATCAGCACCTGGCATTCGGGGTCGCCGAAGCGGCAATTATATTCGATCAGCTTCGGCCCTTCGTCGGTGAGCATCAGCCCCGCGAACAGCACGCCGACATAGGGGCTGCCCTCGGCCGCGAGCGTCGCCACCGTTGGCCGGATGATGCGGTCCATGACCCGGGTTTCGAGGTCGGCGGTGAGGACGGGCGCGGGGCTGTAGGCGCCCATGCCGCCGGTGTTCGGCCCCGTATCGCCGTCACCGACGCGCTTGTGATCCTGCGCGCTGCCGAAGGCGATCACATCCTTGCCGTCGGAGATCGCGAAGAAGCTGGCTTCCTCGCCGGTCATAAATTCCTCGATCACCACTTCGGCGCCTGCGCCGCCAAAGGCCCCATCGAACATGTCGGCGATCGCGGCCTCGGCGTCCGTGCGCGTTTCGGCGATGATGACGCCCTTGCCCGCGGCGAGGCCGTCGGCCTTGATCACGACCGGGATGGCGAAACCGTCGAGCACGGCGAGCGCCTCGTCGGCGCTGGTGCAGCGGACATATCCGGCGGTCGGGATGCCGGCGCGCGCGCAAAGATCCTTGGTGAAGCCCTTCGAGCCTTCGAGGCGCGCGGCGGCGGCCGAGGGGCCGAAGGCGGGGATGCCGATGTCGCCGAGGCGGTCGGCAAGTCCCGCGACGAGCGGCGCTTCGGGGCCGACGACGACGAAGTCGATCGCGTGGGCGCGGACGAAAGCGATCAGGCCATCGAGGTCGTCGGCGGCAATCGGCACGCATTCGGCGTGGAGCTCGATTCCCGGATTGCCGGGCGCAGCATAGAGCTTGGCGCAACTCGGCGATTGTGCCAGTTGCCAGCTCAGCGCATGTTCGCGGCCCCCCGACCCGATGAGCAGGATATTCATGTCAGTCCCTTTTCCCGATCCGGCGTCCGACGATGGCACCGAAGCGCGGCTGTTAGCCGAGGCCGCGCCCGGCGACAATGCACCGGCCCTATCGGTGAGCCAATTGTCGGCAGCGATCAAGCGCACCGTCGAGGACGGCTTTTCCCGCGTGCGCGTGCGCGGCGAATTGTCGGGGGCGAAGCGCGCGGCGTCGGGGCATTTCTATGCGGCGCTCAAGGACGATAATGCGCTGATCGACATGGTGATGTGGAAGGGGCAGGCGGCGCGGCTCGCCTTCCGTCCCGAAGACGGGATCGAGGTGATCGCGACCGGCAAGCTCACCACCTATCCGGGGCGCTCCAAATATCAGCTCGTCGTCGATACGCTCGAGGTTGCGGGCGAGGGCGCGC
Source organism: Sphingopyxis sp. (assembly GCA_013821905.1). Taxonomy (GTDB): domain Bacteria; phylum Pseudomonadota; class Alphaproteobacteria; order Sphingomonadales; family Sphingomonadaceae; genus Sphingopyxis. Next base: position 4,360 of record PNJO01000020.1, read on the forward strand.
TGATGCTGCTCTTCGAAAAACTGAAGGCGCGGCTCGGCGCCGAGGGACTGTTCGATGCGGGCCGCAAGCAGCCGCTGCCGCGCCTGCCGCGCGTGATCGGCGTCGTGACCTCGCCGACCGGCGCGGTGATCCGCGACATCCTCCACCGCCTGGCCGACCGCTTCCCGATGCACGTCATCGTCTGGCCGGTGCTTGTGCAGGGCGACGGCGCGGCGGCGCAGGTCGCGCGGGCGGTGCGCGGTTTCGACGGCCTCGCGCCCGGAGGTCCGGTGCCGCGCCCCGACCTCGTCATCGTCGCGCGCGGCGGCGGCTCGATCGAGGATCTGTGGGCGTTCAACGAAGAGGTCGTCGTGCGCGCGATCGCCGATTGCCGTATCCCGACGATCAGTGCCGTCGGGCACGAAACCGACACGACGCTTGCCGACTATGCCGCCGACATGCGCGCGCCGACCCCGACTGCCGCCGCCGAAATGGCGGTGCCGGTGCGCGCCGAGCTGCAGGAGCTGCTGATCCATCGCGCCGGGCGGATGATCGGCGCCGCGAACCGCCACCAGGCGCTGGCGGGCGAACGGCTGGGGGCGCTGGTGCGCCACCTGCCGAAGCGCGAGGCGCTCTATGCGCCGCAGCGCCAGCGGCTCGACGATGCCGAGGGGCGGCTCGATCGCAGCCAGCGCCACCGGCTGGCGGTGGTCGCCGAGCGGCTCGCGACGCGCGGCGCGGCGCTACGTCCCGCCTTGCTCGCGCGGCGCTGGGACCGCGACCGCGCGCGGATCGAGGGGCTGGGGCGGCTTTTGATCTCGCTCGACCCGCGCGCCCTGCTGTCGCGCGGCTATGCGATGGTGCGCGACGGCGACGGCGCGATCGTCACGGCGGCGGGCAGGGCGCGCGCGGCCGGCCATCTGCGGCTGCAATTCGCCGACGGCGAGGTGCCGGTCATGGTGGCGGATGCCGCCGCGTCGCCGCCTGCTGCGCCCAGACCCGCCCGTCGCGAGCCGCCGGCGCCGCCGAAACGGGGGCAGGGCGAGCTTTTCTGACGGCGGCGGGGGTGGCCGCGCCGCGCTTTGCTGGTATAGTCGCGGCAACGACCTAACGCCGAACGGATACAGAATCATGCTGATCGCCAGCCGCAACCGCCTCGCCCGCCTTCAATATGGCCCCAACGGGTTCCGCGTTCTGGCGCCCGGCGACCATGTGCTGTGCGCGGTGAGCGGCGTGCCGATCGGGCTCGACGAGCTGCGTTACTGGTCGGTCGCGCGCCAGGAGCCATACGCGACTGCCGAGATTTCGGTCCGCGCCGAACTGGATGCCGCGCGCCGGGCATGAGGTGCGTGCGTGACCGGTGGCGCCCTGTCGCGGCGCTGCCCCTGATGCTCGCCGCCGCGGGCTGCATCCCCGCCGGTGAAGAGCCGGCGCCGCTCCCCCCGCCGCCCGCAGCCGGGATCGCCGTGTCGCCGGTGCCCGTGATCCCCGCGACGCCAGTCCCGGTCCCGGCTCCCGTCCCCGCCGATTTCGGGCTGCGCGGCATTGCCGAGCAGGGCGGGGCGCTGGTCGGCCGGGTGCCCGGCGGGACACGGGCGTTGACGCTCGATGGGCAACCGGTTGCTTTTGCCGCCGATGGCGCCTTCCTGATCGCGTTCGACCGCGATGCGAGGCCGGCCGCGCTGCTGGTTGCGACCCTTGCCGACGGGCGCACCGCCGAACGGCGGCTCGCGGTGGCGCCCGGCAGCTGGCGGATCGAACGGATCAACACCCCCTTTCGCGGCAGCGCCGCGAGCGACGCCGAGTTCGAGCGACGCCGCCCCGCCGAACTCGCCCAGATCGCCGCGGCGCGCGCGCAGTCGGTCGAATCGGACGGGTGGCGGCAGGATTTCCGCTGGCCGGTGACCGGGCGATTGTCGGGCTTTTTCGGATCGCAGCGCGTCTATCAGGGCAAGCCCGCGAGCTATCACACCGGCACCGACATCGCGGTTCCCGCGGGAACGCCCTTCGTCGCGCCCGCCGATGGGGTCGTGACGCTCGCCGCCAGCACGCCTTTCACGCTCGAGGGCCATCTGCTGATCGTCGATCATGGCATGGGGCTGTCGAGCGCCTTCCTCCATTGCCAGCGGCTCGACGTGAAGGTCGGCGACCGGGTGAAGCAGGGGCAGCGTCTCGGTACCGTCGGCGCGACGGGTCGCGCGCGGGGCGCCCATATGCACTGGGGAATGAAGTGGCGCGACGCGCGGATCGACCCCGGAAAACTGGCGGGGCCGGTCGGCGGCTGAAACCGCGAAACCGGCGGTGAATTCGTAACCGATGAAACAAAATGTCGCCAGTGGCTGTTCCGCGGCGGCGTACGTTTCAACGATTTCCCCACTTGTTGCAAATACGTCACAATGGGCTTTGAAACGACGGAAAGCGCGGGGAATTCCCTTTACTCGCGATGAACGAGAAGCCATCCCGCACGCTATCGGGGTGTCTGTGCGTCGCGCGTTCGCGTCGCCGCAACAGGGGCCCGGGTATCTTGAACCCATCAGTAGCAAGGGACTGCACTGTGAAGAAAACCCAATTTTCCATGCTGAAACTGAGCGCCGCACCGCTGGTGCTGGGCGTCGCCATGGTTTCGGCTCCCGCCTATGCGCAGGATGCCGCCGACGACGAAGGTGAAGCCACGATCGTCGTCACCGGTTCGCGCATCGCGCGTCCGAACCTCGATTCGAACAGCCCGGTCGCCGTGGTCAGCGGCGAAGCGACGGTCGAGAATGCCGACGTCACGCTCGACACCTTCCTGAACACGCTGCCGCAGGTCAACCCGGCCGGCACGACGACGTCGAACAACCCCGGCAACGGCGGCCAGTCGAACATCGACCTTCGCGGCCTCGGTGCCAACCGCAACCTCGTCCTGATCAACGGCCGCCGCCCGATGGTGTCGGCGTCGAACCAGACGGTCGACCTCAACACGATCCCGCAGGGCCTGATCGAGCGCATCGAAATCGTGACCGGCGGCGCCGGCGCGGCTTATGGTGCCGACGCCATCGCGGGCGTCGTCAACCTGATCCTCAAGGACAATTTCGAAGGCATCGACCTTCGTGCGTCCTACTCGAACTCGATCCCCGAAACCGATGCACGCGAATATCAGTTCAGCGGCATCATCGGCGGCAACTTCGCCGACGGTCGCGGTAACATCGCCTTCTCGGCCGAATATTCGAAGCGCCAGGGCATGATCAAGGCGCAGCGCGACTTCGCGTCGCAGGCGACCTCGACCACCGGTTCGTTCCCGACGGGTTCGTTCACCAACAGTGGCACCAACCCGATCACTCAGGCGTCGGTGAACGCGCTGTTCGCCAGCTACGGCGTCTCGGCGGCGCAGACGCCGACCGTCAGCCAGTTGGCATTCAACTCGGACGGCTCGCTGTTCGGTCGCGGCGCCTTCAACAACCCGCTCGACGTGTCGAACTTCCGTTACGATCTCGATTCGCCGGCGAACCCGAACCTGAACTTCTTCCCGGACTTCTACAGCTACAACTTCGACATCGTGAACATTCTCGTCCTCCCGCTGGAGCGCAAATCGGCGTTCCTGACGGCGAATTACGAGATTTCGCCGGCGTTCGACGTGTTCGTCCAGGGCGGTTACACCGACTATAGCTCCTCGACCGCGCTCGCGCCGACCCCGGTCAGCACGGGTATCGTGAACCCGGCCAATACCGCGGCTTCGGTTCTCAATGCGCGTTCGTCGCTCGTTTCGCCGACTGGTCGTATCACCGGTTTCATCGTGCCGGTCACCAACCCGTTCGTCTCGGCCGATCTCCGTTCGCTGCTCAACACGCGTACCGGTGACGATCCGAACGTCGCGGGCGTCGGCGCGGCTGAAGGCATCCGTATCGGCTACCGCTTCCTCGGCACCGGCCTGCGCGAGCAGCAGCTCGACAACCGCGTGATCCAGGGTCTCGCCGGCCTGCGCGGCGAATTCGCTCCCGGCTGGCGCTACGAAGCCTATTACAGCTGGGGCGAAACGACGATCGACCAGCGCGCCACGGGCAACGTGAACGTCCAGCGCGTTCAGGAACTGCTCGAAGCACCCGACGGCGGCGTCAGCCTCTGCGACGGCGGCTTCAATCCGTTCGGCATCCAGCCCTTTTCGCAGGACTGCGTCGATTATGTCGACGAAGTCGGCGTGACCAAGACGGTCTTCACGCAGAAGGTCGCCCAGGCCTATGTTTCGGGCGAACTGACCGACCTGCCGGGCGGTCCGCTCGGCGTCGTGCTCGGTGTCGAACAGCGCAAGTTCAAATACACCTTCGATCCGGGTTCGCTGTTCGGTCCGATCGCCGGCTTCAACACCAGCACCCCCGACCTCGGCACCAACAAGTTCCTCGACTTCTTCGGCGAACTTCGTGCGCCGATCATGGACACGCTGGAACTGTCGCTGACTGCTCGCCACTCGAAGAGCGATTTCAACGACGTCCAGAATGGCGTTAACGGGGCGCCGTCGAACGACTGGACCTATGGTGGCACGGTCACCTGGAGTCCGATCGACGAAGTCCGCCTGCGTGCCAGCTATCAGCACTCGGTTCGTGCGCCGAACTTCGGCGAACTCTTCTCGGGCGGCGGCAGCTTCCCGCAGATCTTCGATCCCTGCTCGATCAATTCGAACTTCCGTCAGAGCGGCGGTGCCGCTGCAAGCGCGCTTTGCGTCGCGACCGGGGTCGGTGCGGGCACGGTGAACACCTTCGTTCCGTCGCCGGGCGCGCAGGCGTTCATCACGACGACGGGCAACCCGAATCTGAAGCCGGAAAAATCGGACACCTTCACCGTCGGTGCGGTGTTCCAGGCCCTCGGCTTCACGGGCTCGATCGACTATTACAACATCAAGATCAAGGACACGATCCTCAACCCCGACGTCAACGAAATCATCGCATCCTGCTATGGTTACAATGACATCAACCCCAATCTGGATGCGGCCAGCCCTTATTGCGACGCGATCGGCCGTTCGGGCGACGCGATGACCGGTATCTACCTCCCGGCTTCGCTGGGCGGCGATGCGAGCGGCTACTTCCAGTTCGTCAACGCGGGTTCGGTCAAGACCTCGGGTGTCGACGTTCAGCTGGGCTATCGTCTGCCGACCGAATTCATCGGCGAAGACAGCGCGCTGAACTTCAACCTGGCCGTCAACTATCTGATCGACTTCAAGAACGTCGGTCTGGGTGGTCTGAAGACCGACTATGCGGGCACCGCTTCCTACTTCGGCGCGGGTCTCGGTACCAGCTTCCCGCGCTGGAAGGCGACGCTCAACACCAAGCTCAACATCTCGCGTGAGCTGAGCTTCGACAGCCGTATCCGCTTCATCGATGCGATGGAAAACCGTGCGGCTCGCCAGTATGTCGGCGAAACCTTCACGGGTCCGGGCAGCGTCTTCTACTTCGACTTCGCCCTCCAGGCCGAAGTCGACGCGCTGACCTTCCGCATCGGTCTGAACAACGCGTTCGACCGCAAGCCGGAAACCTACTCGCCGAACGTTCAGTCGGGTACCGATCCGTCGCTCTACGACGTCATCGGCCGCCGCGCTTATGTGTCGGCACGCCTGAAGTTCTAAGCGTTTCGCGACGGACTAAAGGAGAGGGCGGGACTGGTGTCCCGCCCTCTTTTTTTATAGACAGCGCCGATGACCGTAACCGAGAGAATGCGCGCCGCTTACGCCGCCTATGCCAAGGGCGATTTTGCGACCGCGAAAGCCCAGGGCGAAGCGGCGCTCAGCGCCCAGCCGACCAATCCTACCGTCCTGCAACTGCTCGGCGTCGTCTCGTGCCAGACCGGCGCGCAGCGTCAGGGCGCCGACTATCTGCGCCGCGCGCTCGTCCATGGCGGCGACACCAGCGACAACCGGATCAACCTCGCCCGCGCGCTGCTCGACCTCGGCGAGACCGATGAGGCCGCGCGCGTCTGCGCCGAAGGGGACGTTGCCGGGTCGCCCGAGCTTCAGGCGATGCAGGCGCAGATACTGAAGGCGCAGGGACGGACGACCGAGGCCAGCTGGGCCTATGAAAAGCTGGTTTCCGAGAATCCGAACGATTTCAACGCCTGGAACAATCTGGGCAATGCCCGGCATGAAGTGGGCGATCTCGAAGGGGCGCTGCAGGCCTTTCAGCATGCGCGCCAGCTCGATCCCCAGTCTTCGCTGGTTCACACCAATATGGGCCGGGTCCTGATCTCGATGGACCGCTATGAGGAAGCCTGCCTGCTGCTCGAAAAGGCGGCTCTTCTCTCGCCCAAGGATCCCGCGCTGCTGCTCGAACTCGGCCGGACGCTGACCAGCATCAACCATGTCGAGGGCGGGCTGCGCGCGCTGGGCGAGGCCGCGCGGCTCGACCCGTCGGACCCGAAGATATTCCTCGCGATCGCGGTCGCCTTTCTCGACCTCGAGAACAATGCCCAGGCCGAAAAGGCGCTGCGCTTTGCGCTGAACGCCGACCCGCGCTTCGTTCCGGGCTACCTCAATCTCGGCATATTGTTCGAAAAGGCGAACCGCACCGACGAGCTGCGCACGCTGATCGCGGCGGCGGAAGCTCAGGGCCTCGCAGGCGACGAGATCGACTATCTGCGCGCGCTGCTGCTCAGCCGCGACGGCGATCGGGCGGGCGCTCTCGACCTCGTGCGCGATCTTTTTTCGCCGGCGATCAACCCTTCGATCAAGGCGCAGTTCGCCGGACAGCTTGCCGACCGGCTCGACCGCACCGAAGAGGCGATCCGCTTCTACGAGGATATGAACGCCGCGCAGGCCCAAAGCCCGATGGGCGTCGGGGTCGACCGCAGCGCCTATCAGCGCGCGATCGCGGCGCTCGACGCGCAAACCACCGCGGCATGGTTCGCCGAATGGGCGGCTCCGCCGCAGCCCGCGGACCGGCCGGCGCCGGCTTTTCTGGTCGGCTTTCCGCGTTCGGGAACGACGCTGCTCGACACGATCCTGATGGGGCACAGCGACACGCATGTGCTCGAGGAACTGCCGATCATCGAAAATATGGCGCAGTCGCTGGGCGATCTCGACAATATCCGCACGCTCGACGCGGCGGCGGTCGGCGATCTGCGCGCGCAATATTTCGCCGAGCTCGACAAGCGGGCACCGGCGCCGGCGGGCAGTCTGGTCATCGACAAGAACCCGCTGTCGATGATCCGCATGCCGCTGATCCACCGCCTGTTCCCCGATGCGAAGATCATCCTCGCGATGCGGCATCCGTGCGACGTGGTGCTGAGCTGCTATATGCAGAATTTCAAGCCGACCGAGGCGATGGCGAGCTTTCTCGATCTCGCCAACGCCAGCCGCACCTATGACCGTATCTTTCATTATTGGGAGACGTGCCGCGCTGTCCTTCCGCTCGACGTCCAGATGCTGCGTTACGAGGCGATGGTCGCCGATGCGGGCGCCGCGACGCGGCCGCTGTTCGATTTTCTCGGGCTCGGCTGGCAGGATGCGGTGCTCGATCACCAGAAGACCGCCGCCGAGCGCGGCTTCATCCGCACGCCGAGCTATGCGCAGGTGATGGAGCCGATCTATGCGTCGGCGAGCGGGCGATGGAAGCGGTACGAGGCGCAGATGCGCGAGATACTGCCCATTCTGGCGCCGTGGGTCGAGCGCTATGGCTACAGCCTCGATTGAGGCCGCCGCAATTGACGCCGCGGGCGCGCAAGTCTAGATTTTTGTCCTTGTTAGCGGGAGGATCGACGATGGGTGGAACGCATCTGCTTGCGCTGCTGGCGCCGGTGTCGCTGCTCGCCGCCGTTCCCGTCGCCGCGTCCACGGCGAGCGAAGAGCCGGCGGTAGAGGCCAAGGACAAGCTGATCTGCAAGCGCACGCAGCGCACGGGGTCGCGCTTTTATTCGCAAATCTGCAAGACCGCGGCGCAATGGGACGCGCTGGCCGAGCAGCAGAAGCGCGACCTGCGCGAACAGATCGACCGGCCGCAGGTCGAAATCCGCCGCAACTGACGCCCTCAGCCGCGGGCGCGCAGCCAGCCGGTGATCGACAGGCGCGGCTCGGGCGCGAACGGCGTCACATAGCTGACGCTGTGCAGCTGCGGCACCGCGAACAGCCGGAGCGCCCCCATCTGCGGCGCGAAGGCCTCGTCGATATGTCCGTCGCTGCCGTGGAACATCAACAAGCCGCCCCATTCGGGGCGCCAGCCGGGCGCGAGCGAAAAGACATAGGCGGCCTGCCGCTGCTTGCCCGCGACATCGTCGTCGTGGGCGGTCAGGAAATGCCCTTCGCCATAGCTCGTCGCCTGACCGTCGGCGAACTCCGCAGTGCCGTTGCCGAGGACATGGTTGATCCGGCCCAGCACGTCGGGCGACGAGAGAAAGGCAATGAAGCGCGGCAGGGGATCGGCCGCATCGGGGTCGCCGCCGTCGGGCGCGCGGATCGCTTCGTAGCGATACTGGAACCCGTCGCGGCCGGCGTTGACGACCAGCCGGTCGAGGTCGCGGCGCTGGCCGGGGTCGAGCGCGGCGAACGCGTCGCGGGTCAGTTCATAGACCTTGTCGCCGGCATTCATCACCAGCTTCCAGTCCTGCCGGGCGAGCAGGTGCGCGCGGAGCGCCGCTGCCTGGCCGTCGGCCAGCAGGTCCATGATCTCGACGCGCCCGTGGCGCGCGAACATGTGTCTCAGCGCATCCCAGTCGATGCGGTCCGACAGGCGGTAATCGAGGTCCATCATGGCCTTTTCCATCGGCGCCGCCGCGCCGTCCGGCCGGCGCGGCCGTTTGACGGGGACGGGGCAAGCGAATATATTCCGGGGAAAGCGATATTGTCCTGGAGAAGAATTGTCATGCGCGGACTTCAACTGCTGGCGCTGGCGGCCGCCGCCTCGCTGTTGCCGGCCACTGCCGCTCCCGCCCATGCGGCGGGCGGCGAGGAAGCCACGGTCAATCCGAAGGGCAAGATGGTTTGCAAGCGCACGCAGCGGACGGGCACACGCTTCTATGACCAGACCTGCAAGACGGTCGGCCAGTGGGAAGCGATTGCCGAGGAAAGCCGCCGGAATCTGAGCGAGCAGACCAACCGGCCCCAGCAGAACTACCAGCCGACGCGACCCGGCGAATGAAACTCGGTCAGCCGCTGGTCAAGCTGCCGCGGCAATATTGCTCCGAAACGCTGGCGAACGAGGTGGCGGCGCTGCCCCGCTCGGCGTGGCTTCCGCATCCCGGGCGCATCCCCGGCAATGACGCGGTGCCGCTGATCACCCCCGCGGGGCAGGTCACCAACGGCTTCGCGGGCCCGATGGCGCCGACCGATGCGCTGCGCCAATGCCCCTATATCATGGAGATTCTGGCCGATCTGGGTGCGGTCTGGGGCCGCAGCCGGCTGATGGGCCTCGCCCCCGGGGCGGTCGTGCCCGAGCATGTCGACGTCGGCTATTACTGGCGTACGCACATCCGCATTCATATTCCGGTGGTGACCAATCCGGGCGTTGCGTTCAGCTGCGACACGGAAACGGTGCATATGGCGCCGGGCGAATGCTGGCTGTTCGACAGCTTCTGCCTGCACAATGTCCGCAACGACGGCGACGCGAAGCGCGTCCATCTGGTGCTCGACACGGTCGGCGGCGAGAAATTGTGGAACATGATCGCCGATGCGAAGCGCTTCGGGCGCGACGGCCAGCCGGCGCTGCACGTCGCGCCGGGATCGGTCGGAGCGCTGCCGCTCGCCTACGAACAGGTCAATCTGCCGGCAATCATGTCGGTGTGGGAAATCCGCTGTCACGTCGATTTCCTGCTCCAGCAATGCGCGGCGACGCCCGCGCGCGACGCCGTCGCGGCGCGGCTCGAACAATTCGCCAACGCATGGGGCGCGCTCTGGGCGCAATATGGGACCGAAGCCGCGGGACTGCCGGCCTATCGCCAGCTGATCGGCGACGTGCAGCGCGACCTGCAGCGGCTGGAGGCGCAGCGGATACTGCTCGACGGCAACGAGGTTCCGCTGGACCGCGCGCTCGCCGAGCTGATTTTCATGGTCGCCGCGCCCAATGGCGTTCCCGCCGCCGCCGCGGCCTGAACCGCCATGATCGTTTCGCACAAGCACCGCTTCATCTTCGTTGCGATTCCCAAGACCGGGACACACTCGGTCCGCCACGGCCTGCGCGAGCATCTGGGTCCCGACGATATGGAGCAGGCGCGGCTGTTCGTGGAAAAAAGCTTTCCGATCCCCGAAATCGCGCGGATGGGCCACGGCCATATCAGCTTCGCCGAAATCCGCCCTTTCCTCGGCGAAGAGGCGTTCGGCGACTATTATAAATTCGCCTTCGTGCGCAATCCGTTCGACCGCTTCGTCTCCTATTGCGCCTTCGCGACGAGCCGTGAGGGAAGCTTCCAGCGCGATCCGCAGCGGGTGATGCGGCACTTCCTGTTCAACGCGCCGCCGATGAACCACATCATTTTTCGCCCCCAGCATCTGTTCCTGACCGATCGCGACGGCGGCCTGCTCGCCGACATGCTGGGCAAGGTCGAGGATATGCAGGCGGGCTATGACGCGATCTGCGCGCGCATCGGCATCCCGACCACGCCGCTCGACCATGCCAACCGGTCGCGGCGCGGCGACTATCGCGACTATTACGACCAGGAACTGATCGACGGCGTCGCGAAAATCTATGCCCGCGACCTCGAGCTTTTCGGCTATGACTACTGACCGGAAAGGCTGAGGCGATGTATCCCAACCCCCGCAAGACGACGAGCATCCGCCGGCTGGGCGCGGTCGATATCGCGGCGCTGAAGGCGGCGGTCGATGCGATCCCCGAAAGCCTGTGGCAGGCGGAAAATGCCGACAAGCCCAACAGGTTCGAGGCGCTCGACGCGACCGCGCACATCGTTTTCCGCTTCATTTCGAACATGCGCGACTGGCGCAGCGACTATGCCCGACCGCTGTGGGGCGAATGGGAAGCGCTGCTGGCGCCGGTGCTCGCCGCGGCGACCGCCGATTATGGCTATCAGAACGGGGTGTTCCCGCGCGTGATGCTCGCGCGGATGCCTGCGGGGGGCGTCATCCAGCCGCACCGCGACGCCAATCCGGCCGCCAAATGGCCGCACAAGATCCATGTGCCGATCCGGACCAACGATCAGGTGCTGTTCCGCATCGAGGGCCAAACCTATCACATCGCCGAGGGCGAGGCGGCCGAGGTCAATAATATGGGCGTCCATGCGGTGAACAATGGCGGCGACAGCCCGCGCATCCACCTGATCTTCGAATATTATGATGCCGACCAACCCGAGCCCGAGTGGCTCGCGGCGTTGAACGCGCAGCCGGCGGCCTGATCGCCTTCTCTCGTCATTGCGAGCGAAGCGAAGCAATCCAGGGCGGTTACCGCACACTCTGGATTGCCGCGTCGCTTCGCTCCTCGCAATGACGAGCGAGGTCCTTACGCCGCTGTCAGTTTCAACGCCCCGTCGCCTTCGTCGACCCGGATCGTCGACCCGTCCCTGACCTCGCCCTTCAGGATCAGGTCGGCGAGCGGGTCCTGCAGATATTTCTGCACCGCGCGCTTCAGCGGCCGCGCGCCATAGACGGGGTCATAGCCGACCCGCCCCAGCCACGCGCGCGCGGCGTCGGTGAGGTCGAGCGTCACCTTGCGGTCGGCGAGCAGCTTCTGGACGCGCGCGACCTGGATATCGACGATGCCGCCCATATGCTGCTGCGCGAGGCGATGGAACAGCACGATCTCGTCGAGCCGGTTGAGGAATTCGGGCCGGAAATGCGCGCGCACCACCTCCATGACGGCGGGTTCGGCCTGTTCGACCGGCGCGTCGTCGGGCAGCGCGGCGATCGCCTGGCTGCCGAGGTTCGACGTCAGGATGATCAGCGTGTTGGTGAAGTCGACCGTGCGCCCCTGCCCGTCGGTCAGGCGCCCGTCGTCGAGCACCTGGAGCAGGATGTTGAACACGTCGGCATGGGCTTTTTCGACCTCGTCGAACAGCACGACCTGATAGGGCCGGCGGCGCACTGCTTCGGTAAGCACACCGCCTTCCTCATAGCCGACATAGCCCGGCGGCGCGCCGATCAGCCGCGACACGGCGTGCTTTTCCATGAATTCGGACATGTCGATGCGGACCATCGCATTGTCGTCGTCGAACAGGAAGCGCGCGAGCGCCTTGGTCAGCTCGGTCTTGCCGACGCCCGTGGGGCCGAGGAAGAGGAAGCTGCCGAGCGGGCGGTTCGGATCCTGCAGGCCGGCGCGCGCGCGGCGCACGGCGGTCGAAACGGCGCGCACCGCCTCGTCCTGTCCGATGACGCGCTTGCCGAGCGTCTCTTCCATGCCGAGCAGTTTCTCGCGTTCGCCTTCCATCATCCGGTCGACGGGAATGCCGGTCCATTTGCTGACCACCGCGGCGATATCGTCGGCGGTGACTTCCTCGCGCAGCATCGCGTTGCCGGCAGCGGCCTGCGCCTCCTCGAGCCTTTTTTCGAGGCCGGGGATGGTGCCGTAGCTCAGCTCGCCAGCCTTCGCGAGATCGCCGGCGCGCTGCGCCTGGTCGAGCGCCGACCGCGCGGCGTCGAGCTCTTCCTTGATCTTCGCCTCGGCGTGGATCTTGTCCTTTTCGGCCTGCCACCTCTGCGTGAGTTCGGCCGACTGCTGCTCGAGATTGGCAAGTTCGCCCTGCAGCGTTGCAAGCCGGTCCTTCGACGCGGCGTCGCTTTCCTTGCCGAGCGCGGCTTCCTCGATCTTCATCTGGATGATGCGGCGGTCGAGGCTCTCGATCTCCTCGGGCTTCGATTCGACCTCCATGCGGATGCGGCTCGCGGCCTCGTCCATCAGGTCGATCGCCTTGTCGGGCAGGAAACGGTCGGAAATATAGCGGTTCGACAGCGTCGCGGCGGCGACGATCGCGCCGTCGGTGATCCGCACCCCGTGGTGCAGCTCGTATTTCTCCTTGATCCCGCGCAGGATCGAGATCGAATCCTCGACCGTCGGTTCGCCGACGAAGACGGGCTGGAAGCGCCGCTGGAGCGCGGGGTCCTTTTCGACATGCTTGCGATATTCGTCGAGCGTCGTCGCGCCGATGCAGTGGAGTTCGCCGCGCGCCAATGCGGGTTTGAGCAGGTTCGAGGCGTCCATCGCGCCCTCGCCCTTGCCCGCGCCGACGAGCGTGTGCATTTCGTCGATGAACAGGATGATCTCGCCCTCGGCGGCCTTCACATCGTCGAGCACGCCTTTCAGCCGCTCCTCGAACTCGCCGCGATATTTGGCGCCCGCGATCAGCGCGCCCATGTCGAGCGCGAGCAGGCGCCGGTCCTTCAGGCTGTCGGGCACGTCGCCGTTGACGATGCGCAGCGCGAGCCCTTCGGCGATCGCAGTCTTGCCGACGCCGGGCTCGCCGATCAGCACCGGATTGTTCTTGGTCCGGCGCGCGAGGATCTGCACCGTGCGGCGGATTTCCTCGTCGCGACCGATCACGGGGTCGAGCTTGCCCTCGCGCGCAACTTCGGTGAGGTCGCGGGCGAACTTCTTCAGCGCGTCATAGCGGTCTTCGGCCGAGGCCGTGTCGGCGGTGCGACCGCCGGTCAGTTTCGCGATGGCGGCATTGAGCGCCTCGGGCTTCACGCCCGCGTCGGCCAAGGCCTTGCCCACCGGCGTGCCGATGCCAAGCACCATCGCGAGCAGGATATTCTGGACGGCGACGAACTCGCTCCCCGCCTTCGCGGCGACCTGTTCGGCCTGGTCGAGCAGGCGGACGGCGTCATTGTCGAGGCCCGGGGTCGCCTGCGCGCCCGATCCCGACACGGCGGGAACCTTGGCGAGCAGGGCGTCGATGCCCTGCACGGCGCGCGCGACATCGCCGCCGCTATTGGCGATCAGCCCCGCGGCCATGCCCTGATTGTCTTCGAGCAGCGCCTTGGCGATATGCTCGGGCGAAATCCGCTGATGGTTCATGCGGATCGCGATCGTCTGCGCCGCCTGCAAAAAGCCCTTGGCGCGGTCGGTAAATTTTTCGAGGTTCATTCAGAAAGCCCCTTTCTCGCCGGGCAAGATAGTGTTGCTATTTGGCAACACAAGGGGCCTTCCGAGGTTTCGCAAAAACTCTATTCCCCGCTGCGTGCCAGCTGGTCGAGCAGGCGCACGCCGAAGCCGCTCATCCCCTTCGGGACGAGCGGGCTGGCCTTGTCGGCCTGGTTGACCCCGGCGATGTCGAGATGCGCCCAAGGGGTCGCTTCGTCGACGAAAAAGCCGATGACATGCGCGCCGAGGCTCGCCCCCGGGCCCTGGCTGGGCGCGATGTTGCGGATGTCGGCGATGTCCGACTTCAGCTTTTCGGCGAAATTCTTGTGGAGCGGCATGCGCCATAATTCCTCGCCACTCGCGGTGCCGGCGGCGAGCAGCGCGGCGGCGAGCTTTTCGTCGCGCGCGAACAGCCCGGCATATTGGTCGTCGAGCGCGCCGACGATAGCGCCGGTCAGCGTCGCGATATTGACGATCGCGCGCGGCTTGTAAGCCTGCGCGATATATTCATTGGCGTCGGCGAGGACGAGGCGGCCTTCGGCGTCGGCGTTGAGCATCTCGATCGTCTTGCCCGACAGGGTGCGCGTGACGTCGCCGGGGCGCTGGGCGTTGCCGTCGGGCATATTCTCGGCGAGCGCGGCGACCGCGACGATATGCACCGGTGCGCGCGACCTGGCGAGCGACAGCGCGGCGCCGACGACCGAGGCCGCGCCCGACATGTCGCCCTTCATGTCCCACATGCCCGCGCCGGGCTTCAACGAAATGCCGCCCGAATCGAAGGTGATGCCCTTGCCGATGAAGGCCATCGGTGCCTCGGGCGCGCCCGCGCCGCGATAGCGCACCGCGAGCAGACGCGAGCCGCGCGGGCTGCCCTGGCCGACGCCGACGAGCGTGCCCATGCCGAGCTTGCGCATCGCCGCCTCGTCGAGCACCTCGATGCTGACGCCCGGAATTCCGGCAAAGGCTTCGCGGACGCGCGCGACGAAGCTTTCGGGATAGATGATGTTCGCGGGTTCGTTCGCGAGGTCGCGCGACAGGCGCACACCATCGGCGAGCGGCTTCCAGCGGTTCGCGAAGGCGGCGCCGGCGGCGGACGGATTGGCGCCGACGATCGTCACGGCGCCGGTCGGCGGCGCTTTCCGGTCGACGGTCTTGTAGCGATCGAACCGGTATTGGCCGAGCGCGAAGCCATAGGCGACGTCGGCGGCCGACGTGGCGCCGAAGGCGCCGGCGATCGTCACCGGGTGCGCTTCGCTCTTGAGTTCCTGCGCGGCCTTGCCGCCTGCTTCGGCGAGTGCGAGCGCGGTCGGATTGGCGCCCGCGCCGACAAGCAGGATGCGGGGGTGCGCGCCGATGCCGCGCAGCGACAGCGTCGAGCCCGCCTTGCCCTCGAAGCCTGCGGCGGCGATCGCTGCCGCGACGGCCTGCCGTTCGGCGTCACTCAGCGCGACGCCGTCGAGCGGTGGCAGGGCGGCATCGGACATCACGACGACAAGCGCGGCGCCGGCGCGCGCGCCGGCGGCAAAGCCGATCGCGCGCTCGGCGCTGTTCGCCGCGGTTGCGGGCACGACGCCCGACCCGGCGATGTTTTGCGCCATCGCGGCGGGCGCGAGCGCAAAGGACAGGCAAGCGGACAGGAGCAGGCTCTTCATACGCATGTTTCGATATTCCCCGTTGTTCAATGACCTGCGCCTGCATAGCCGGACGCGCCTCGACCGCAAATCGGGCTCGACGAACGACAGTCGCTTGCCATCGGACGACATGCCCGCCACAGATGCGCCGGACGAAGCGCCGAAAAGGACCAGAGATGCTGCGACGGATTTTGGTGGGGTTCCTGGCCTTGCTGGTGGTCATCGCCGCGTCGCTCGCGATCTGGGAACCGCTGACGGCCGAGCCGCCCGCCGCGCCGGCATTCCAGCCCGCCGACGTCCGCATCGCGCGCGACAAGTTCGGCGTGCCGCATATCTTCGGGAAGACCGATGCCGACGTCGCCTATGGCGTCGCCTATGCCCATGCCGAGGATGATTTCGCGACGCTGCAGGAGGTGCTCGCGATGACGCGCGGCCGCGCGGGGGCGATGCTCGGCGCGGATGGCGCGAAGATCGACTATGCCGCGGCGCTGCTCGACGTGCGCGCGACGACAGCGCGCGACTGGCCGCGCCTGCCCGCCGATGTGAAGGCGCTGTTCACCGCCTATGCCGCGGGGCTCAACCATTATGCCGACAAGCATCCGGACGAGGTGCGGCTGTCGGGGCTGTTCCCGGTGACCGGCGAGGATGTCGTCGCGGGTTTCGTGCTGCGCTCGCCCTTTTTCTTCGGGCTCGATTCGGTGCTCGGCCAGCTCGTCGAGGGCAAGGACATGTATCGCGAGGGCGGACCCGCGCTCGACGCGACGGGCAAGCTCGTCCCGCGTGCCGACACGCCGCTCGGCAGCGATCCCGCCGACAATGGGTCGAACGGCATGGCGGTCGCACCCGCGCGCGCGACCGACGGCGCGACGCGGCTCGTTTCCAACTCGCACCAGCCGTGGACCGGCGGCGTCGCCTGGTACGAGCTGGTCGTTCATAGCGGTGAGGGCTGGGATTTCGCGGGGGCGAATTTCCCCGGCTCGCCCTATCCCTTCCTCGGCCACAACAAATATCTCGGCTGGACCAATACGGTGAACCGGCCCGACCTGATCGACGTTTACAAGCTGGTGCTCGACGAGAGCGGCGACAATTACCGTTTCGACGGCCGGTGGCGCCCGCTCGAGGCGAAGCGCGTGTGGCTCAAGGTCAAGTTCGGCCCGTTCGTGCTGCCGGTACCGCGCACCGTCTGGCGCTCGGTGCATGGGCCGGTGGTGAAGAATGACAGGGGCGCCTTTGCGATCCGCTATGCCGGCATCGACCAGGCCAATATGGTCACCCAATATTACCGGCTGAACAAGGCGAAGAACCTTGCCGAATGGCGCGCCGCGATGGCGGGGCAGGGCGTGCCCGCGACCAATTTCATCTATGCCGATGCGAAGGGCAATATCGGGCTGTTCTATAATGCGATGTTCCCCGACCGCCAGCCGGGGTTCAACTGGCGCGGGGTGCTGCCGGGCGATACTTCGGCGGACCTCTGGACGAAGACTTTGCCATTCGACCGCGTCCCCGCGCTGGTCAATCCGCGCTCGGGCTATGTGATGAACGCGAACAACACGCCGTGGGTCGCGGCGGGGCCGGGCGACGAACTCGATGCCGCCGCCTTCTCGCCGCTGCTCGGGGTAGAGGACGACATGACCAACCGCGCGACGCGGCTGATCGAACTGTTCGAGGCGTCGGGGCAGATCGACGAGGCGCGGCTGAAGGCGATCAAATATGACACCGCCTATGCCCGGAGCGGCTATGCGAAGGCGTGGATGGACAAACTGCTCGCGCTGGACAGCAGGGACGACCCGGCATTCGCCGAGGCGCAGGCGCTGCTGCGCAAATGGGACTGGAACCTCGACGGCAAGGGACATGGCGACGCGCTGGCGCTGATGGCGCTGCGTCCCGCGAACGGCGCCCATTACCAGCGCCGCGCCGAACCCGATCCGCGCACGGTGCTGAAGGATGTCGTCACGCATCTGCAGGATCATTTCGGCACGCTCGATCCGAAGCTCGGCACCGTGCTGCGGCTGCGGCACGGCGAGGGCGCACACCGCATCGACCTGCCGCTCGACGGGGGCAACGACACCGTGCGCGCCTCGACCCTGTGGGATGCCGAGCCCGACGGCCGGCTGAAGGTGCGCCACGGCGACAGCTTCATCATGTTCGTGACGTGGGATGCGGCGGGCCGGGTGCGGTCGGAATCGATCCAGCCGTTCGGCGCCGCGACAACGCGTCCCGACAGCCCGCACTACAACGATCAGGCGCCCCTGTTCGTGGCGCACAAGCTGAAGCCGGTGCTGTTCGATCCCGCGGCGCTGAAGGCGAGCGGGGCGCGTTTCTATCGGCCTTGAAAGCCGCGCGTCGCTGTCCTAAACCGCTGATACAGTGCCGTTCGGCACCCGGTCTTTTGCAGGGCCGTGGCCCTGCTTGCCTTGATCTAGGGGATTTTCATGGCTCGTTTCCGTCGTTTCGCCGTTGCGCTTGCGCTGTCGACCTCGCTCGTTGCCGCGGGTCCCGCACTCGCCAAGTCGAAGGCCGCCGATCCGGCGCCGATCGCCGAACTGGTGAAAGCGGTCGATATTCCCTATCAGGCCTTCACGCTCGACAATGGCCTGCGCGTCATCGTGCACGAGGATCGCAAGGCGCCGGTCGTCGCGGTGTCGGTGTGGTATCGCGTCGGGTCGAAGCATGAGCCCAAGGGCAAGACGGGCTTTGCGCATCTCTTCGAGCATCTGATGTTCAACGGGTCGGAAAATGCGCCCGGCGACTTCTTCGAGCCGCTGCAGCAGGTGGGTGCGACCGATTTCAACGGCACGACGAACGTCGACCGCACCAATTATTTCGAAACGGTACCGTCGGGCGCGCTCGACCGCGCGCTGTTCCTCGAAAGCGATCGCATGGGGCATCTGCTCGGCGCGGTGACGCAGGAAAAGCTCGATAACCAGCGCGGCGTGGTCCAGAATGAAAAGCGCCAGGGCGACAACAATCCCTATGGCCTGCTGCGCTACGAGATCTTCGAAAATCTCTTTCCCAAGGGCCATCCCTATCACCACAGCACGATCGGCTCGATGGCCGATCTCGACGCGGCGAGCCTTGGTGACGTGAAGAAGTGGTTCACCGACAATTACGGCCCGAACAATGCGGTGCTCGTGCTGGCGGGCGACATCGACGTCGCGACCGCGAAGGCGAAGGTGCAGCAATGGTTCGGCGACATTCCGCGCGGCACCGATGTGAAGGCGCCCGCGACGTCGGTTCCGACGCTGCCCGCGCCGCTCGCGAAGGAGGTGAAGGACCTCATCCCGACGACGCGCCTCTATCGCATGTGGGCGATCCCCGGCCTCAACGACGCCGACGCGGTGGCGCTGCAAATGGCGGGCGCGGTGCTCGGCGGGCTGTCCTCGTCGCGGCTCGACAATGCGATGGTGCGCAAGGATCCGGTCGCCGTCAGCGTCGGCGCCGGCGCGCAGACGCTGGAGGATGCCGGCTTCCTGATCGTCCAGGCCGATGTGAAGCCGGGCGTCGATCCGGCGGTCGTCGGGAAGAAACTCGACGAGGAAATCGCCAATTTCATCGCGACCGGCCCGACCGCCGACGAACTGCAGCGGGCGGCGGCAAGCTATCTCGGCGGAACCATCGCAGGCCTCGAAGCGGTCGGCGGCTTCGGCGGCAAGGCGGTGGCGCTCGCCGAGGGTGCGCTCTATTCGAACGATCCCGCTTACTACAAGACCGAGCTCGACCGGCTCGCCAAGGCGACGCCCGAGCAGGTCAAGGCGGCGGCGCAAAAGTGGATGTCGCGTCCGGCCTTTTCGCTGACCTACACGCCGGGCGAACGCACCGAGGGCGGCGAGAATCGCGGCGGTGCGGTGACCGCGGACAAGGGCGGCGAACTCGTCGCGCCCGACCGCTACTGGAACCCCGCGCTCGGCGACGTCGGCCCCGATACCGGGTTCGGCGCGACCTCGATCGCCGATCGCTCGCAACTGCCGGCGGTCACCGACCTCAAGGCGCTCGACTTTCCGGCGATCGAGCGCGCGAAGCTCAAAAATGGCGTCGAAGTCGTCTTCGCCCGCCGCACCGCGGTGCCGACGGTCAATGTCGCGGTCAGCTTCGACGCCGGCTATGCGGCGGATCCGCACAATGCGCTCGGCACCCAGTCGCTGATGCTCAGCATGATGGACGAAGGCACGACGAAACTCGATTCGATTGCCTTTGCCGAAGCGAAGGAGCGGCTCGGCGCCCAGATCGACGGATCGGCGACCGCCGACGAGACGGTGTTCAGCCTGTTCGCGCTGAAACCGAACCTTGCGCCGTCGCTGTCGTTGCTCGCCGATTATATTCGCAACCCCGCCTTCGACGCGAAGGAACTGGAGCGCGTGCGCGCGCAGCAGCTCAACCGGCTGAAATCCGAACTCAACAATCCCAACGCGATCGCATCGCGCGTGCTGATGCCGGTGCTTTATGGCGCCGAGCATCCCTATGGCATCCCGCCCTCGGGCCTTGGCAACGCCGCTGCGGTCACCGCGGCGTCGCGTGACCAGCTGGCGGGCTTCCACCAGACCTGGATCCGCCCCGACATGGCGCGCATCTTCGTCGTCGGCGACACGACGCTGAAGGAGGTGACGAAACAGCTCGACGCGGCTTTCGGCAACTGGAAGGCGCCGGCATCGGCGAAGCCCGCCAAGCATTTCGAGATCGCCGTCCCGAAGCCGCAGCCGCGCATCCTGCTCGTCGACCGGCCGAAATCGCCGCAGTCGGTGATTCTCGCCGGCAAGGTGCTCGATGCCAAGGGCAGCGACGAACTCGAAATATTGCGCTCGGCGAACGATATCTTCGGCGGCAATTTCCTGTCGCGCTTCAACATGAACCTGCGCGAGACCAAGGGCTGGTCCTATGGCGTGCGCACGCGCATCTCGGCCGACAAGGACCGGCTGACCTGGGTCGCCGCAGCCCCCGTGCAGGCCGACCGGACCGGCGATTCGATCAAGGAGCTGCGGAGCGACCTCCAGAGCTTCCTCGGCGACAAGGGCGTGACCGGCGAAGAGCTGGAGCGCACGATCAACGGCAGCGTGCGCGAATTGCCGGGCAGCTTCGAAACCTCGGGCGACGTGCTCGGCGGGCTGCGCGCGATCGTCAAGTTCGGCCGCCCCGACAATTATTATGAAACGCTCGCGGGAACCTATGAGGCGATGAAGGCGCCCGAGCTTGACGCCGCGGCACGCAAGGCGTTCAGCGTTGACGATCTCGTCTATGTCATCGTCGGCGACGCGGCGGTGGTCAAACCGCAGCTTGACGGACTGGGGCTCCCCGTGGAAATAGCGAAACCCGCTAATTAACATCAGTTTCAGTAGGAGAGCCCCAATGTCCCAAGTCGATGGCAGCTATGATTGCGTAACCAAATCGCCGATGGGCGACCAGAAGTCGGTCTTCACGGTGAAGAGCGACGGCGACAGCTTCACCGGCCAGAATGCCGGCGCGATGGGGTCGCTCGACGTCGAGAATGGCAAGGTCGACGGCAACAAGCTGACCTGGACCATGAACATGAAGGTGCCGATGCCGATGACGCTCGAAGCCGAAGCGACGATCGACGGCGACACGCTGACCGGCACGATCAAGGCCGGCGCCTTCGGTTCGATGGCGATGACCGGCACCCGTCAGGGCTGATCCGCGCGATCCGCGACGATGGAAGGGCCGTCCCCTCGCGGGGGCGGCCCTTTTCTTTTGCATAGCTTTTCCCGCGGTCTTTTCCTCTCCGGGGGCTATCCAAAGCGGTGCAGGCGGCGCATAGCCTGTCGCCATGCACGATATCTCCCGATCCTCGCAGCGCTCGGGCCTTCCGGGCGAACGCGAAATGGTGGTCATGATGGCGATGGTGATGGCGCTCAACGCGCTCGCCATCGATTCGATGCTGCCGGCGCTGCCTGCGATCGGCGAGGGACTGGGCGTCACGGTCGCCAACGACCGCCAATATGTCATCTCGACCTATCTGCTCGGCATCGGCTTCGGATCGCTGCTGTACGGCCCGCTCGCCGACCGCTTCGGGCGCAAGGGCGTGCTGGTGCCCGCGCTCTTTGCCTATGTCGCCTTTTCGATCGGCTGCGGGCTCGCGACGAGTTTCCCGATGCTGCTCGCGCTGCGCTTCGGCCACGGCCTGATCAGCGCCGGACTGGGCGTGATCGTTGTTGCAGTCATCCGCGACCTGTTCGCGGGCGACGCGATGGCGAAAAGGCTGTCGCTGATCTTCCTCGTCTTCATGGTCGTGCCGATCATTGCGCCGACGATCGGTGCGGGGGTAGCCGCGATCGCGGGGTGGCGCGCGATCTTCATCGTGCTGGCCGCGATGGGGCTGGTGATGATCGCCTGGCTGCGGCGGCTGCCCGAAACGCTCGACCCCGCCGACGTGCGCCCGCTCGACTGGCGGACGATGGTGTCGGGCTGGGCGACGGTGACGCGCCATCGCCGCGCCGCGGGCTATATGATTGCCTCGGGCATGATGCAGGGCGCGCTCTACGGCTATCTCAACAGCAGCGAACAGATCATCGCCGAAGTGTTCGGCGCGCGGGGCTATTTCCCGCTGATCTTTGCCTGCGTCGCCGTGGGCATCGCGATCGCCAATTTCTCGAACGCCGCGATCGTCGAGCGCTTCGGCGCGCGGCGCGTGTCGCAGACCGCGGTTTTCGCCTTCATGGCGACCTCGATCGCACAGATAATCGTCGCGCTCAGCGGGGCGGAGACGCTGTGGATGTTCACCGTTCTGATGATGGTCAATGTCGGCCTGATCGGCTTTATCGGCAGCAATTTCGGGTCGATCGCGATGGAGGATTTCGGCCATATGGCGGGGGTCGCCTCCTCCTATCAGAGCTTCGCCAAGACCCTGCTCGCCGCGGTCGCCGGGGCGATGATCGGCCAGCAATATGACGGAACGACGTTGCCGCTCGCCTATGCCTTCCTGATTTCGGGCGCGGTCGGGTTGGTGCTGGTGCTGTGGGCCGAACGCGGCCAATTGTTCACCCGGCCGGGAACGGCCCCCAAAAGCCCCTTTTGAGGCGCAAAAGAAAGGGGGCCGAAGCCCCCTTTCCCTTTAACGCATCAACGAACCGTCAGCCGAACGACGGCGCCGGCGGGACCGGCGGCGGCGGCGCATCGGCATCGTCCTCGTGCACCTCGACATGCCCCAGCCCGACGTGGCTGCGCGAGCGGCTATAGGCGAAATAGACGACCAGGCCGACCGCCGCCCAGATCAGGAAGAGGTTGATGCTCTTCTGGTCGAGGTTGAAGAAGAGATAGAGGCAGCCCGCGATCGCGATCGGCGCGGTGATATAGATCAGCGGCGTCTTGAACGGACGGTGGCGGCCCGGATCGGTCTTGCGGATCACCATCACCGCGATCGACACCGCGGCAAAGGCGAAGAGCGTGCCCGAGTTTGAGATGTTCGCCAGCTGTCCCACGGGGAAGAAGGCGGCGAACAGCGCGACCGCGATGCCCGTGATGATCGTGATCACGTGCGGCGTGTTGAACTTCGGATGGATCTTCGAGAAGGCCTGCGGGAGCAAACCGTCGCGGCTCATCACGAAAAAGATGCGGGTCTGGCCGAACATCATCATCAGGATGACCGAGGGCAGCGCGAGACCGGCGGCGAGGCCGATCAGATTGCCGATCTGCGGCCAGCCGATTTCGCGCAGCGTCCAGGCGAGCGCTTCCTTCGAGCAGACGACCGCCTGATCGCCGATCGCGCCGCAGGCGGCCGCGAGTTCGCGGCTGCCCGGTTCGAGCGCATGGCCGGCCGCGGCGTCGATGCCGACCGGTTGTGCGCCGACGGAGCCGATGACGCCGGCAGCGACGAGCAGGTAAAAGACGGTGCAGATGGCGAGGCTGCCGATCAGGCCGATCGGCATGTTGCGCTGGGGATTCTTGGTTTCCTCGGCGGCGGTCGAGACCGCGTCGAAGCCCACATAGGCGAAGAAGATCGACGCCGCCGCGGCGCCGATGCCGCCGATGCCGAGCGGCGCGAACGGCTCGAACTTGTCCATGTTCATCACCGGAACCGCAAGGATGATAAAGAGCGTCAGCGCGGCGACCTTGATGACGACGAGCAGCGCATTGACCGTCGCGGATTCGCGCGTGCCGATGACGAGCAGCAGCGTGACGAGACCGGCGATGAACATCGCGGGCAGGTTGATCATGCCACCGTCGAACGGCCCGAGCACCAGCGCGTCGGGTATGTTCCATCCGAAGAAATTCTCCAGCAACCCGACGACATAGCCCGACCAGCCGACCGAAACGGCACCCGCCGCGACGGCATATTCGAGGATCAGCGCCCAGCCGACCATCCACGCGATCAACTCGCCCATCACGGCATAGCTATAGGTATAGGCCGAGCCCGAAACCGGGACCATCGACGCCATTTCGGCGTAGCAGAGCGCGGCAAAGGCGCAGACGAAACCGGCGATGATGAAGCTGATCATCATGCCCGGGCCAGCCTTTTGGGCGGCTTCAGCAGTGAGCACGAAAATCCCGGTGCCGATGACGGCGCCGATCCCCAGCATGGTGAGCTGGAAAGCGCCGAGCGTGCGCGTAAGCGACTTCTTCTCCGCTGTCGCCAAAATGGCATCCAACGGCTTTACGCGGTCAAATAGCATAATCTTCCCCTTTGGGACGGCTGAGCTGCCGCCCGTCTCCTGGCGCGGCAGACTAGCCGCTCCTGTCGTCAGCGCAACTTAATTTCAGGGGCCGACGCGCTTTCGCCGCGAGCCCGATCAAAGCCTATCGCACGGTGAAACGCACCCGGTCGATCATGCGCCCGCCCGGGTCGACGAGCGCGAGCATATGGCTGCCCGGGCGCGGCAATATCTGCTGTCCGGCGTCGGCGTCGCCGAGCATCTTGCCGTCGAGAAGCAGCCGGTAGCCGGTGACCTCGCCGCTGACGAGCGCCGCGAGGCGCTGGCGTTCGAGCGGAATGTCGGGGTCGAGCGCATAGACGCTGCCGCTCACCGGGCTGGTGATGCGCGGGCGGCGCGCGGCTTGCGGCGCCGCGGCCATTTCCGACTGGGCGGTGCCGGTGAGGAAATATTCGCGGCGCGGCGGCTCGCGGGTGCCGGGGAGTGCGATCTGGCGCGCCTCGACGCCGGCGGGCATTACGGGCGCTTTGCCGGGCTGCCCCGCGTGGAGCGCGAGCATCACGTCGCGCCAGACGGGCGCGGCGCCCGAGGTGCCCGAGACGGCGCGCATCGAATCGCCCTCGAGATTGCCGACCCAGACCGCGACGGTGAAGCGGTCCGAGTAGCCGATGCACCAATTGTCGCGCATGCCTTTCGAGGTGCCAGTCTTGGCGGCCGCCCAGAAGGGGAGACGGAGCGCGCTGTCGGCGCCGAAGGCGTCGGCGCGGGCCGAGGCGTCGGCGAGGATGTCGCCGACGATGAAGGCGGCGGCGGGGGCGACGATCTGCCGCGACTCTCCCGCCTTTTCGCTCTTGCCGAAGTGGACGGGCGACCAGCGGCCCTGATTGGCGAGGGTGCGGAAGGCATTGGCCTGTTCGACGAGGCTGACCTCGGCGGAGCCGAGCGCGAGGCTGAAGCCGTAATATTCGCCGTCTTCGACAAGACCCTGATAGCCGAGCGCCCAGAGGCGGTCGCGGAACTGCTGGACGTCGTCGATGACGAGCGCGCGCACCGCGGGGACGTTGAGCGA
>PNJO01000021.1 GCA_013821905.1 Sphingopyxis sp.
ATACTCGCCTTCAACCGCGCAAAAAGCGCTTTCCTAATAA
Source organism: Sphingopyxis sp. (assembly GCA_013821905.1). Classification (GTDB taxonomy): domain Bacteria; phylum Pseudomonadota; class Alphaproteobacteria; order Sphingomonadales; family Sphingomonadaceae; genus Sphingopyxis. Next base: position 41 of record PNJO01000021.1, read on the forward strand.
ATCCCGCCATGATCTATCCTGGTGGATGACCGCATCGCCAGTCCCGCAGAGCGCCTCTTCGACCGCCACCCGCCTTCCTGCGCTTAAAGCGACAAAGGAGACATTTCCGACGCGTCCGTCCGTATCTTTTGTCGCTTTACGGCCGCAACCGGCAGCTCCCCTCACCGAGCCAAGCGCCATTGTGGGGTCGTGGGCGCGGCGCTAAGAGAGCGCGCGTGACCGCGACCCTCTCCCGCATCGCCGCTTTCGCCCTTCGCTGGCCCAAGCTCGTCGCCTTGTTGCTCGGGGCCGTTTCGGCCACCGGCTTCGCGCCGCTCCACCTCTGGCCGCTGACTTTGCTCGCACTGGGCGGATGGATGATGCTGACCGCGCGCGCAACGCGCGGCGCCGGCGCTTTCGGCATCGGCTGGGCATTCGGGGTCGGGCATTTCACGATCGGGCTCAACTGGATCGCGACCGCCTTCACCTATCAGGCGGCGATGCCGGCCTGGCTCGGGTGGATCGCCGTGGTGCTGCTGGCGCTCTATCTCGCCGTCTATCCGGCGTTGGCGGCGTGGGGGGCGTGGATGCTGCGCTCGCTCGGCGGCCCGGCCAATCCGCTCCGAAAGGTGGCGGGAACGCCGCGCCGGGTGCCCTTTGTCCCGGTTACCCTGTCCTATGCCCTCGGCTTTGCCGCCTTGTGGACACTCACCGAATGGTTACGGTCATGGGTGTTCACGGGCTTTGCCTGGAATCCGCTGTCCGCCATCACGATGGCCGGCGATTTCGCCGGGATTCTCGGTGAGGCCTATCTGCCGTTCATCGGCACTTACGGGGTCAGCGGCGTCGTGGTGCTGTGGTCGGGACTGACGGCGGTCGGCATCGGCGAATATTTCATCCTGCGCTCGTTCAAGCAGCGCGGGATCGACGACCCCCGCCTGAAAGACGAGCTGTACGGCGCGCCGCTCAAGGACTTCGACACCGCCGGATTCGCAATTGCCCTCGGCGTCATGTTTGTCGGCGGCATCGTGATGCTCATGACGGGCTTCGGACCGGGTCGGTCGAACATTCGCCCGCCCGGAGCGACCCCCGCACAAATCACCGTCGTCCAGCCCAATGTCGGTCAGCAGGACAAATGGGTCGGCGAAAAGGCCGACGCCAATTTCGCCAAGCTGGCGCGGCTGACGACGCCGAAATCCGACACGCCGCGCCTGATCCTGTGGCCCGAGGCGGCGGTGCCCGATTATCTCGAGACGGGCTATCCCGCCGTCTATTACGACCGCTCGCCCGCCGAGGCGCGCGGTCGGCTGGTCGATCTGATGAACCCCGACGACGTGATGCTGCTCGGCGCGCTCAAGCTCGAAGTGGACAAGACGGGCGAGGTCGTCGGCGCGCGCAACGCGGTGATGACCGTCCACGCCGACGGCACGCTCGGCCCGCGTTACGACAAGGCGCACCTCGTTCCCTATGGCGAATATCTGCCGATGCGGCCGGTGCTGTCGGCGATCGGCCTGTCGCGCCTCGCGCCCGGCGATATCGACTTCTGGCCTGGACCGGGACCGCGCACGCTCGCGCTGCCCCGTGTTGCCGAGCCGCCGATCGCGCCCGACGCCAGCGCGCTTGAGAAGCTGGTCCGCAAGGAAATACCGCTGGGCCGCCCGGCGCTGAACGTCGGCCTGCAAATCTGTTACGAGATCATCTTTTCGGGGCAGGTCGTCGACCGCGCGCATCGCCCCGATTTCATCTTCAACCCGTCGAACGACGCCTGGTTCGGAAGCTGGGGGCCGCCGCAGCATCTGGCGCAGGCGCGGCTGCGCGCGATCGAGGAGGGGCTGCCCGTGGTGCGCGCGACGCCGACCGGGATCAGCGCGGTGATCGACGCCGACGGGCGCATCCTCCGCGCGCTGCCGATGCACAGCGCGGGACGGATCGACATGGCGTTGCCGCCGGCGCACGCCCCCACCATCTTCGCGCGCTTCGGCAACGCGCTGCCGGTCGCATTCGGCCTGCTGCTGCTCGCACTCGCCATTGCAAACCGGCGGCGCGAGCGCTAACAGCGCGCCCACATAAACTTTTCTTTATATCCGATTCACAAGAAGGCCCCTCATGCGCAACAGCTTCCTCTTCACGTCCGAAAGCGTTTCCGAAGGCCATCCCGACAAGGTTGCCGACCAGATTTCGGATTCGATCGTCGACCTGTTCCTGTCGAAGGACCCCGAGGCGCGCGTCGCGTGCGAGACGCTGACCACGACGCAGCTCGTCGTGCTCGCGGGCGAAATCCGCTGCAAGGGCGTGTTCGAGAACGACCAGTGGGCGCCGGGCGCGCTCGAGGAAATCGAAGCGACGGTGCGCAACACGGTGCGCGAGATCGGCTATGAACAGTCGGGCTTCCACTGGGAAAGCTTCCGCTTCGAAAACAATCTCCACGGCCAGTCGGCGCATATCGCGCAGGGCGTCGACGAAGGCGCCGACAAGGACGAGGGCGCGGGCGACCAGGGCATCATGTTCGGCTACGCCTCGGACGAAACCCCCGACCTGATGCCCGCGACGCTCGACTACAGCCACAAGATTCTCGAGCGGATGGCCGCCGACCGCAAGGCAGGTAACGCCCCCTTCCTCGAACCCGATGCGAAGAGCCAGGTCACGCTGCGCTACGCCAACGAACGCCCGGTCGAGGCGACCGCGATCGTGGTGTCGACCCAGCACGCGCCGGGCTATTACTGGCACAATGGCGAGGGCGACGAAGCGAAATATCAGGAGCTGCGCAAATATGTGCTCGGCGTCATCGCCGACGTGCTGCCCGCCGAGCTGCTGACCGCGAACACCGTCTATCATATCAACCCGACCGGCCGTTTCGAGATCGGCGGACCCGACGGCGACGCCGGGCTGACCGGCCGCAAGATCATCGTCGACACCTATGGCGGCGCGAGCCCGCACGGCGGCGGCGCGTTCAGCGGCAAGGACCCGACCAAGGTCGACCGTTCGGCGGCCTATATCACCCGCTATCTCGCGAAGAACATCGTTGCCGCCGGCCTCGCGCGCCGCTGCACGATCCAGCTGAGCTACGCGATCGGGGTCGCCGAGCCGCTGTCGATCTATGTCGACCTGCACGGCACCGCGGCCGAGGGCGTCACCGAGGCGGCGATCGAGCAGGCGATTCCGCAGCTCGTGCGCCTGACGCCGAAGGGCATCCGCACCCACCTCGGTCTTAACAAGCCGATCTACAAGCAGACCGCCGCCTACGGCCATTTCGGCCGCACCGCGACTGGCGATGCCTTCCCCTGGGAGCGCACCGACCTCACCGACAAGCTGAAGGCCGCGGTCGCCGGCTGACGCGCGAGCCCGCTTGCCATCGTTTCCCCGATCTGACAGCTTCGACGGCATCGGGTCGGGGGAGATGCGCGGGTGGCAAGATTTTCTGTTTCGGGGATTGTCCCGGCGCTCGCGCTTGCGATCGCCACGCCCGCATGGGCGCAGGGCGAGCTGGCAGTCGAAGCCGGCCAGCCCTGGACGCACGCCCACAGCGGCATCACCGTGCCGGCGACGCTGGGCGGCAATGTGCTGACCGCGGCGCGCACCTATGCGCCGCACGAACTCGACCTCGGGATGAGCTTCGAACCCGACGACGCGCGCGACTTCCTGTCCTTCTACATCTTTCGCAACACCAATGGCGGCGTGCCGGTGTGGATGGCGCAGGCGCAATGGTCGGTCGAGAATCGCGGGATATTCCAGGGCGCCGGACTGACCATCGCGCCCGAGGCGTTCACCCCGCCGGGACAGAACGGCGCGAGCGGCCTCAAGACCGTCTATGCGACGACCGCCGATCATGGCTACACGAGCACAGGCATCGCGCTGCTCCCCGTCGGCGACTGGTATGTGAAGTTACGCGCGACCTCGCGCGACAGGAGCCCGGCCGAACTTGCGCGGGCGATGGACGGATGGCTCGCGGAAATCGGCTGGCCGAAGGATGCGAGCGAAGCGCCCGCGGCGCTGCCGGTGATCGCTTGCGCCAACACGCTGTCCTTCAAGGGCACGTCGAAGGATGCGTCCGGCGACGGGATACAGGATGCGCTCGCCGCGGCGGTCGCGTCGGCCGCCGCCGGTGAAGGCAAACGCCAGCCGGCGCAGGTGCGATGGTGCCGCGACAGCGGGCTCGACGGCAACAAGGCGGTCTATCGTGCCGATGGCGCGAGCAACGCCTATCTGCTCGCCGCTGGCGACAATGGCATCGGCGTGTGGATCGGGCCATCGGCCGGCGGCCTGCTGGCAGGCGCCAAGGGCAAGGGCGAGCGCTTCGGCGTGACGCTTCATATGGCGGCGCAGGACCTCCACTTCGCGTCGCAGGACCGGCTGCCGTCGCCGCAGCGCGTTATGGAGATCGTCGACACGGGCCGCGTCAACGCCACCGTCGCGACATGGGGCGACAAGCGGCAGATTCAGATCAACAGCGACGCGAAAGCGAAATAGCGCCCTTTCGCCCGCCGTCCGACCGCGCTAACGCGCGCGCCATGACTGCGTATAAATCCGGCGATCCGACGACGATCAACCGCCTCTACGGCCGCGCCAAGGGCAAGCCGCTGCGCGCGGGGCAGCAGGACCTCGTCGACAATCTGCTGCCGCAGATCGCGGTTCCGGCCGAGGGCGAGGTGACCGCCGCGCGACTGTTCGGCGACGCCGAAGGGGCCGGGCGCCCGCTGCATTTCGAAATCGGCTTCGGCGGCGGCGAGCATATGGCTGGGCGCGCCGACATGCTGCCCGACCACGGCTTCATCGGCGCCGAACCCTTCGTCAACGGCGTCGCGCAGGCGCTGGTCCACATCTCGGGCGATCATGGCGCGCATCCGCCGCTCGGCAATGTCCGTATCCATCATGGCGATGCGCTCGAAGTGCTGCGGCGCATTCCCGACGGCGCGCTCGGCTTCGCCTATCTGCTCCACCCCGACCCCTGGCCCAAGGCGCGCCATGCCAAGCGGCGGATGATGAACGACGGGCCGGTCGACCTGATCGCGGCGAAGCTGAAACCCGGCGGCGAATTCCGTTTCGGCACCGACCACCCGATCTATCTGGCGCACGCCCTGATGGTGATGCGCCGCCACCGCCACCAGTTCGAATGGCTCGCCCGGGATTCGGGCGACTTCCTGACCCGCCCGGGCGGCTGGCCCGAAACGCGCTACGAAGCCAAGGCGCGCGCGCAGGGGCATGAGGTCTGGTATTTCCGCTACCGGCGCAAATAGGCGGCGGGATGGTGGGCGCTGACGGGCTCGAACCGCCGACCCTCTCGGTGTAAACGAGATGCTCTACCAACTGAGCTAAGCGCCCCGCGTCACGGGATGCGCGCCCCTGCCACAGCTTGCCCGCGCTGGCAAGCCGTGCGGCAAGCTGCCTCCGCTCGGCGGCGCCGGGGGCCAATCGGTCATTGCGTCGGGGGTGCCCGTCGCCTTAAGCCTCCTGCCGCGGCCTGTCCCCCTGCGGCACATTGCGCAGGCAATGAAACATTTTATTGGCGTTTCAGGGCATAAGGCCATCGGACGCCCGTCCCGCGAATCGGTCGCGGGGCGCGGCCTGCGGATTTTCAGACCGACACGTGAAACCCGAACTGTCCCTTTCCGCCCGCTCGGCGTGGCTCGATCCGGCGCCGGAGAAACCGGCGGGGCCGGGGCGCGGCTTCTGGGCGGCACTCGCGGCGGCGGTGCTGGTCGCGAGCCTCGCGCTCGCGCTGTCGAGCGGACAATTGCGCCCGCCCGCCGCGTTCGGCCCCTATCATGTCTCGGTTCCGGTCGATTTCCGGCCCTATGATCCCGAACGCTGGGCGATCATGAATTCGGGCAGCTATACCGACGCGCTGAAGATCGACCCGACGCTGCCCGACCCCGGAAGCGTCGGCTATGCCGACGCCACTGCGCTGCCGCCGACCGACCCCGCGACGCTGCGCGACGAGGCACTCGTCGGTCCGCCCGCCAAAAGCTATGCCTTTCGCGGGCTGACCGCGCTCGACCGCGAACGCGCCCATTATTGCCTGACCGCCGCCATCTATTACGAGGCAGCCTCGGAAAGCGACGACGGGATGCGCGGCGTCGCGCAGACGGTGCTCAACCGCGTTCGCCACCCGAGCTTTCCGAACAGCGTGTGCGGTGTCGTCTTTCAGGGGTCGCAGCGCGCGGGCGTGTGTCAGTTCACCTTCAGCTGCGACGGCGCGATGGCGCGCGCGCCGAGCAAGCCCAACTGGCTGCGCGCGAGCCGCATCGCGTCGGCGGCGCTCGGCGGTTATGTATTCCCCAAGGTGGGGCTTGCGACCCATTATCACACGACCGCGATCTGGCCGCGCTGGGGCAAGAGCCTGGTGATGACCAATATCGTCGGCGCGCATATCTTTCACCGCTGGCGTGGCCGCTGGGGGATGCCCGACGCATTCCGCGCACCCTATCCGGGTCGCGAGCCGGTGCCCGGCCCCTATCTGCCGGTAGCGCAGCAGCTCGCAATCCTGAAGGGCCAGGGCGTGGCGCCCGGCGCGGGTCCGCTGCCCGGCCTGACGACCGCCGCCGCCTTGCCCGACGTCGCAGCGGCGCCGCTGCCCGGCACGATCGCTTCCGCGCCCGTCGCCCCGCCGCCTGCGGCCGCGCCGGCGACCGCCCCGATCTATGCCGACCCGCGCCTCAACCAGTCGGGGCAGATCCGCGAAGAGTTCAGCAAGAGCGGAGAGTGGAAACGCTGACGCAATCGGCCTAGGCTGCCCCCTCGTCACAGGAGGTTTGCATGGGACATGTGAAAGGCATCGGCGGTCTCTTCTTTCGCGCGCGCGACCCCGACGCGCTGAACGCCTGGTATCGCGAGCGGCTGGGCATCGGTGCCGGATGCAGCGCCGATGCCGACGGCCCCGTCGACGAATGGAGCTGGTCGACCACGGCGGGGCCCGTCGTCTTCGCGCCCTTCAAGGCGGCGAGCGACTATTTCCCCGCCGACAAGCAATATATGATCAACCTGCGCGTCGACGACCTCGATGCCGTGCTCGCCCCCTTTTACGAAGCGGGTGACGACGTGATCACCAAGGAGGAGTGGAACGACCCGGCGGTCGGCCGCTTCGCGCGCGTCCACGACCCCGAGGGCAATCCGATCGAGCTGTGGGAACCGCCCCAGACCTAGGGCGCGGACGCATTTGAACGACGGGAAACGGCCGGAAGCGGCAGTTCCATTTCTTGCTTTCGTCATCCCCGCGAAGCCGGGGGTCGTTGGAAAGGTAGCGTCAGGCCGATCGCGGCCTCCGCCTTCGCAGGGGCGACGGCGCTACCGCCCCTGACTGCGCCAGCGCTTGACGACGCGTTCGAGGATTTCGGACTCGCCGCCCGTCTCGCGCCACAATTTGGAGAAGAGCGGATCGCTCGACGCCGGGCGCTTGTCCTCTTCGAGCGTGTCGAGATAGACGCGGATCGGGATCGAGACGCCCTCGCCGCAGATGATGCATTCGCGGTTGCGCAGCGCCGGGATCGAATCGATGAAGCCGCGCGCGCCTTCGGGCATCGCCGCCTTCACGAAATGTTGGTCGCGCTCGTTGTTGAGACGCATCGAGATGATCGTGCCGCACTGCGACAGCACGCCTTCGGCCAAATCCGACGGGCGCTGGGTGATGAGACCGAGCGACACGCCGTATTTACGGCCTTCCTTGGCGATACGCTCGAGGATCTTGCGGACCGCCTGCCCCTGCCCCGTGTCCTTCGACGGGATGTAGCGGTGTGCTTCCTCGCAGACGAGGAGGATCGGGCGCTGCGGCTCGCCGCGCGACCAGATCGCATAGTCGAAGGTCAGGCGCGACAGCACCGCGACGACGACGCCGGTGATATCGCTGGGCACGCCCGAAACGTCGATGATCGAGATCGGCCGGCCGTCCGACGGCAGGCGAAAGATCTTGCCGAGGAAGTTCGCCATCGTGTCGGCGACGAGCATGCCCGAGAACATGAAATTATAGCGCGGGTCGGCGCGCATTTCCTCGATCTTGCCCTTGATGCGCATGAAGGGCGCCGACGAGGTCGCCTTGTCGAGCTTGCCCATCTCGTTCGTGAGGATGTTGAGCAGGTCGGAGAGCAGATAGGGGATCGGCGAGTCGACCGTGAGCTTGGTCATGCCCTCGGCCATGCGGTTCTTCTGGCGCGCCTGCAGCAGGCATTTGGCGAGCACGTCGCAATCGCTCTGGCGGTCGCGGCCTTCGCTGGTGACGAAGACCTCGCAATGCTCCTCGAAGTTCATCAGCCAATAGGGCATGGCGAGATTGTCGACGTCGAACAGCGCGCCCGTGCCCTTGAAGGCGGCCGAATATTCGCCGTGCGGGTCGACCATCAGGATATGCCCCTGCGGCGCGAGTTCGCAAATCTTGTGCAGGATCAGCGCGGCGCTGGTCGATTTACCCGTACCGGTCGATCCGAGCAGCGCGAAATGCTTGCCGAGCATCGCGTCGATATAGAGCGAGCCGCGGATATCCTTGGTCGGATAGACGGTGCCGACCTCGACGTGCGCGCGGTCGTCGGCGGCATAGATTTGCTTGAGGTCGTTGCTGGTCGCCGCAAATACCGGGCTGCCCGGGATCGGATAGCGCGTGACGCCGCGGCGGAAATTATGGATGCGGCCGGTGATCTTTTCCTCGTCGCCTTCGCCGAGAAAATCGATCGTTGCGACGATCAGTCCTTCGCCGCGTTCGTGCAGCTGCTGGTCGCGGATGCTGGCGACGAGCCAGACATTGCCGACGCGAACCTTGACCTGCGCGCCGACCTGGCCCGCCATCGCGACCGCCGCGTCGGACGAGGACGACAATTGGCCGATCGTCGCCGAATCGATCAGGATGCGCGAGTCCGAACCCGAAATGTCGATCACCTCGCCGATCAGCAGATCGTCGCGATGATGATTGACCACCGCCGGCGCGATCGCCGCGGCCATGCCGCCGCCCGCGAGCCGGACGTGCTGCGCCGCCGTCGAATCCCCGGCAGGAAACCCGCCACCTTGCATGTCCATATTTGCCCCGCCTCGATTGTGGTCCCGGCGCGGGTATCGCAGACGAGGGTAAATAGGCTGTGAACTTAGGCCTAGCGGCGACGGAAAATCGCCGATGCGGCGTATCCGAGCAGCAGCGAGAGCGCTACTGCGCTGAGACCATAGAGAAAACCGTGGCGCTGCGCCGCGAGCGCGACGAATCGCTCGAACCCCGCCTTGCGGATCTGGACGTCGCGCGACGCGACTGCGAGCACGCGGCCGCGGCTGATGAGATAGGTTTCGGCGCGATAGGTGCCGACGGGAACGCGCGCAGGCACCGGAATGCGCGCGCGATAAAGCACGCCCTCGGTGATCTCGACCGCCGCCGGATTCTCGTAGAACAGGCCCATCCGGCCGTAGAGGTCGATCAGCCCGTTTTCGAAGCGTTCGAGCGTCCGCGCCTCCGAAAAGCCCGTCGGCGACATCGACAGATTATCGAGCCCGAGTTCGAAGATCGCGGCGGTGCGTTCGTCGACTAGCTTGTCGATCGGGCGCGACGATCCGATCGCGTAAAAGCCGGGCGAGGTGCGCAGGCGGATGCTGTTGGCATTGACCCAAATGCCCGCGACGCGGCGCTTTTCGCGCAGGATGATCGGGCGCACCGGCCCCTTCAGCACGACGACGATGTCGGCGCGCTGGTCGGGCAGGCGCTGGCCGGGATAGAGGATCGCGCCGAACAGCAGCAATTCCTCGCCGGTGAAGCTGTACTGGATGTCGATCGCGCGGCTCGACACGTCGGGCACCAGCCGCGGGTCGGCGGCGTGCGCCGTCCGCGCCGCCATCAGCAGCGCCAGCACGAGGGTCAAGGCGCGGCACGCGCTCATTGCACGGTGTAGATTTCTTCGGGGCGGATGAAGAGATCCACCGCCATGCGCGCCGCGACGAGCAGCACGATCACCGCCAGCGCCATGCGCAGATATTCGGGCTTCACCCGTTGCGCGAAGCGCGCGCCGATCTGCGCGCCGGTGACGCTGCCGAGCAGCAGTAGCCCGGCGAGCACGATGTCGACCGCGCCCGTCGTCATCGCATGGACCATCGTCGTCGCGATCGTCACGAACAGGATCTGGAACAGCGAGGTGCCGACGACGACCTGCGTCCCCATGCCGAGCAGATAGAGCATCGCCGGGACCATGATGAAACCGCCGCCGACGCCAAGCAGCATCGTCAATATGCCGACCGCGGTGCCGAGCAGCAGCGGCGCGAGCGGCGAGATATAGAGGCCCGAGCGATAGAAGCGCCAGCGCAGCGGCAGGTTGGCGACCATCGGATGGTGGCGACGCTTGCGCGCCGGCGCGGGCAGGCCGGCGCGCATGTTGCGTAGCGCGCCCAGCGCCTCGCGCGCCATGATCCCGCCGACCGAGCCGAGCAGCACGACATAGAGGATATTGATCGTCGTATCGATCTGGCCCCAGGCGGCGAGCAATTCGAACAATGCCGCGCCGATCAGCGAGCCGAGCAGGCCGCCGGCGATCAGCACCCCGCCCATGCGCACGTCGACCCCGTCGCGCTCGAAATGCGCAAGCGCGCCCGAGACGCTGGCGCCGGTCACCTGCGTCGCCGCCGACGCCGCGGCGACCGTCGGCGGAATACCATAGAAGATCAGCAGCGGCGTGGTCAGGAAACCGCCGCCGACGCCGAACATGCCCGACAGGAATCCGACCCCGCCGCCGAGCAGTATAATGACGAGCGCGTTGACCGACAGATTGGCGACTGGGAGGTAAAGATCCATGGGCCCCGATAAACTCAGCGGCGCGGGGAACTGCGCCGAGTCCCGTAACCCTAAAGCATTTTTCCGGGGCGGGGAATCGGCTGCGGCGGCTAAATTTCACGCCGGTCAGAAGTCGCTCGCGAGCGTCAGCGCAAGCCCGCTTTCGGGCTGCGCATCGCCCGCGACGCGCTGGCGCCAGTCGAGCGCGATCCGGGCTCCCTCACCCACGGGCAGGCGCAGCGTCATCCGGGGACCGACGTCGACGCGCGCCGCATCCGGCTGCACCGCCCCCGCCGCCAGCGCGCCGAGGCGCAGCGCCGCACCGTCCGCGGTGCCGATTTCGCGGTCGACGACCACCGCGCCGTCGGCAAAGCCGTCGCGCGCCCGCGCGCCGACGATGCCCGCCTGCGCATAGGCTTCGAGCCGGAAATTCGCGGGCAGCTTCACGTCGCCAACACCCCCTACGGCCATGACGGCAAAGGCGTCGCGCCCCTCGCGCCCGATCGCGATCCGCCGCTCGACCGCGACATCGACCGGCAATTGGGCGAGCGGCGCATAGGCCAGCCCCAGCGCGACTTCGCGCTGCTCCAGCCGGCGCAAGGCGACCGTCGCACGGGCATAGGCCCGGGTTCGCCCGCTCGCGTCGAGGCCATAGGACAGGCGCATCCCCGCCTGGCTGCCGCCCAGCTGGCCGCCGTCGGCAATCGCACCGGTCGCACCTGCGCTCCCCTCGCGAAGATAGACCCATGAACCGAGCGACCAGCCCGCCATCTGTCGCTGCATCCAGAACGGCTTTCCCTGCGCCGCCGGGACGGTCGCGGCCGCAGCAGGCGGCACCATCCAGGCGCGGCCCCCCGGCACGGCGCCCGCGCGCATATCGCGGGGTTGCAGGAAGGGCGCCAGCAGCGCGAGACGGAGCCCGTGGCGGACGCCGCCGGGGCCCGCGGCGGACCGCGCGCGCCTATCGGCGGTCGTCGCGACGATCGCCCTGATGGATCTGGCACCACGCGCCCCGTGCAAAGCGATACGGGCGGACCGACTCGGCGGGACGGACGCCGTAACCAGCGAAGGCAGGGGATCGCCCCGCTCCGCACGCGCGGCCACTGCCGCACTGGGAAACGGCTGGGCGCCGTTCCACATCGTCCCCGCCCGTGCCGCACACCATCCGACCAGACAGAGCATCAGGAAGCGAAAGGCGCGCGCGTCGCCGCGCAAGCGGAGCAAGGCAGGCGGCGCAAGTCGCGTGCGGCCCGGCATCATGACGGCAGCCGCTCGGCGAAGGAAGGACGCCGGACATGATCGGTCTTGTCCCAGACGACGCGCCCCGAACGGAGCATCCGCCAATAGAGCGCAACCGCCCGCCGCGCCGCGAGGATCGCGATGATGTTCGCGACGAAGGCGCGCGGCAGCGCCCGCATCGCCTGCGGCAGCCCGTACCAACGCGCGGTAAAGAAGCCGCGCATGCCGAGCCGCCACAACAGCAGCACGCCGTTCGCCGCGAACAGCAACCGCATCGCCGGACTCAACGGTTCGATAGCCCAGCCGAGCCATTGCTGCCCCGTCCATCCCGCCACCGCGAGCACGAGCGCGCCATAGGCCGCGAGGAGGACGAGCGCGGCGAGCGGCGCCCGGCGGTCGCGCCACAACATCCAGCGGACGAGCCAGCGGTCGCGGCCCGATCGCGCGACGCCCGCCCCGATCCAGCCCAGCGAATCCCAGCCGGCGAGCGCGATGCCCGCGATCCATCGCGACTTTTGCCGCACCGCCGCGTCGACCGAAGCGGGAAAGGCGCCGCGCGACGCGATCCGGTCGCCGCGCATCCCCAGCGCATCGACGAAGCGCGCGCGCAGGCCATAGGCGCCGATCAGCATCCCGAGTTCATAATCCTCGGTCAGGCTGTCGGGCCGGAACGGCGCGCCACCGCGGTCGATGGCGAGCAAGGCCACCGTTTGCCGGCTCAGCGCACAACCGACGCCTGCCGACGGAATCGGGAGCCCCAGCCGCGAGCGCAGCACGACCTCCTTGCCGTGCGATTCGGCAAATTCGTCGCAATAATGGCCGCCGATCCACTTCGAATGCGCGTCGACGAACGGCACGACGGGAATTTGCACCATCGCGCAATCGGCAAGCTCGCGGCGATAGAGCGCAAGCTCCTCTGCGTGCACATGGTCCTCGGCATCGTGCAGCACGACGCCGGCAAAGCGAAAACCCTCGGCGCGTTCGTCCTCGCCCAGCGCCGCCCACAGGCCGTTGAGATTGTCGCCTTTCGTCGTCGGCCCGTCGCGTTCGCCGATCACCATGCGCAGGCGCGGATCGCGCGCGACCAGCGGCGACACTGCGAGGATCGTTTGGAGATCGTTGGGATAGCAGCCGATATAGACGCGGAAATCCTCGCCTTCCCAAGCTTGCAGCGCAAGGGTCAGCGTGGCGTGAAGAATCGCGTCCTCTTTCCACGCCGGAAGGAATATCGCCAATCTTCCCTTGAGCGGGGGAGCGCTGCGAAGGCGCGGCCCGGCGCGGTCGCGAAGGATCATCCACAGGGCGTCGAACAACAGATCATCGAGCCCGAACAACAGGATACCGACCGATGCGAAGAGCATCAGTTCGCGGCCGGCACCCAGCACCAGCCATTCCAGCCATGCGGTCGAAAGCTCCACCCCAGCCTCGCCCCTGCCCGGCGGACTCGCCCGCCCCGAAACACAGGGTGGGTAATCATGCGCTTGTTTTTGTAAAGGTGACGAACCGGACCCCGGCGGCTAGGGATAACCGATCGCCTCATCCCCAACGAACAGGTCTCCCAACGCTCATGTCCAGTATTTCTGCCCCGCGTTCCGCGCTCCGTGACTTTCTGGAAAGCGAAGCCGCGGGCGGAATGTTGCTGATTTTTGCAGCCATATTGGCGCTTGTTGTTGCGAATTCCCCGCTCGGCGATGCCTATCACGCAGCGGTTCACGCGGTGACCGGCCCCGTGCTCTCGGACAAGCTGGGGCCGATGACGGTCCATCTGTGGATCAACGACGGCTTGATGGCGATTTTCTTCCTGCTCGTCGGGCTGGAGATCAAGCGCGAGTTCGTCGACGGGCGGCTTGCCAGCTGGGACCGGCGGCGGCTGCCGTTCATTGCCGCAGCGGCGGGCATGGCGGTCCCCGCCGCCTTGTACATGGCCTTCGCCGGCAGCACACCCGGCCTGGCGCAAGGCTGGGCCATCCCCGCCGCGACCGACATCGCCTTTGCGATGGGGGTGCTCGCGCTGCTCGGCAAACGCGCGCCGACCTCGCTCAAACTGTTTCTCGTCACGGTCGCGATCGTCGACGACATGGGCGCGGTCGCGATTATCGCGCTGTTCTACACCGCGAAGATCAACCTCCTCGCGCTCGCCGCAGCGGGGGTGATCCTCGCCGCGATGTTCGGCGCAGCGCGCATCGGCGTGAAGAGCCTTGCCGTCTATCTGCTGCTGTTCGCGATCCTCTGGTACGCGATGCTGCTCTCGGGCGTGCATGCGACCATCGCGGGCGTACTCGCGGCGATGGCAATACCGTTCGAGCGGACACCCGGCGCGCCCGACAGTGCTACGTCGCCGCTCCACCGGCTCGAACATGGCCTGCACCCCTGGGTCGCCTTTGCGATCGTCCCGCTGTTCGGCTTCGCCAATGCCGGCGTCGATATGAGCGGGCTCACCATCGAGCAGATTTTTGCGCCGCTGCCGCTCGGGATCGCCGCCGGGCTCTTTTTCGGCAAGCAGATCGGCATTTTCGGCAGCGTCTGGCTGTCGGTCAAACTCGGCATCGCGGGCCGCCTGCGCGGCGCGACCTGGCTGCAGGTCTATGGCGTCGCGATGCTGTGCGGCATCGGCTTCACGATGAGCCTGTTCATCGGCGGCCTTGCCTTCCCTGGCGATCCCTTGCTCGTCGAAGAAGCGAAGATCGGTATCCTGATGGGGTCGCTTCTCTCGGCACTCGTCGGTTTTGCGATCCTGCGCTTCGCTCCGCTGCATCCGGCACACGAAAACATCGAGAGCAAGTCCGATGCCGAGATCGCCGTCGACGGCGATGTACGTGACACATCCGAAAGCGGCGCTATAGCGACCTGATGCGCACCCTCCTTGTCCTGTCGCTGCTAGCCGTCCTGTCGGGCTGCGCGACAACCGAAACGAAACCGCCCGCCGGCGTCGCCAGCGTCGACGTGCGCCGCGCGCCCGCATCGACCAAGGCGCTCGACGAGATCGCCGCCGCCTATCTGCGCCTGTCGCTCGAGGTCGGGACGCACGAGGACGGTTATATCGACGCCTATTATGGCCCGGCCGAACTGAAGAAAGCCGCCGAAGCGAACCCGCGCGACAAGGCAGCGTTGCTTGCCGCGACGCGCGACCTGATGGCGCAGCTCGACCTCGCCGCGCGGCGCATCCCAGGCGCGATCGACCGCCGCCGCGCCGCCTTCCTCCGCGCGCAGCTCCGCGCCGCCGAAACGCGGCTGATGATGATGCAGGGCACGCGCTTCGCCTTCGCCGACGAGGCCGAGCGCCTGTTCGGCGTCCGCCCGCGGCTGCAACCGCTCGCGAGCTATGACGCCGAGCTGGCGAAGATCGAAAAGCTCGTCCCCGGCGAAGGCGCGCTCGCGACCCGTGTCGAGGCCTGGCTCGACGCCTTCACCATCCCGAAGGAGCGGTTGCAGAAGACTTTCGACGCGGCGATCGCGCGGTGTCGCGGGCGCAGCATGGCGCATATTCCCATGCCCGCGGACGAAAGCTTCCGGCTCGAATTCGTCACCGGCAAGAGCTGGAGCGGCTATAATTATTACCAGGGCGGTTATCACAGCCTGATCCAGGTCAACACCGACCTGCCGATCCGCCTGTCGCGCGCGCTCGATCTTGGCTGTCACGAGGGCTATCCGGGCCACCACCTCCTCAACATGAAGCTCGAGGAGAAATTGGTGAAGGAGCGCGGCTGGAGCGAGTTCAGCGTCTATCCGCTCTACAGCCCGCAAAGCCTGATCGCCGAGGGCACCGCCAATTACGGCATCGACCTTGCCTTTCCCGAAAGCAGCAAGGCCGATACCGAGCGCGACATACTGATGCCGATCGCCGAGATCGCGGTGCCCGCCGACGACCGATACTGGCAGCTATTGAAGGCGATCAAGGGCGCGTCGGGCGCGCGGCTGACGATCGCGCAGCAATATCTCGACGGCGAGATCGACCGGCCGACCGCGGTCGCGCTGACGCAGAAATATCTGCTCGTCTCGCCGAAGCGCGCCGAACAGTCGGTGAGCTTCACCGACCAGTATCGCAGCTATGTGATCAATTACGGGCTCGGCGAGGCGATCGTTCGCCGCTATATCGAGCGCGGGAAACCGTCGCGCGAGGAAATGTGGCGCCGCATGGCAAGGATCATCGGCGAACCGACGCTGCCGGCGGACCTGCTCGCGCGATGATCGCGGGCGCGGTCCTCCTGTGGCTCGGCCAGTCGGGCTCGCCCCGCCGCCCGCCCGCGGGGGTGATGCCGCACGGCTGACCCGTCCGGCGCCGCCGCGCGTCGTCCGTCATCCGTGCCGATTACCCGAGGGAGAGCCACCATGCTCGACAAGACCGAAACCCACCGCCGCATCGAAACCCCCGACATGAAGGATTATGGCGTCTATCTCGCCGTCGACCGCCTGCTCGATTGCCAGAAACCGCTCGCCGAGCTGTGCACGCCCGATGAACTGCAGTTCCAGATCGTCCACCAGGTCGAGGAACTGTGGATGAAGCTGATCGCCTTCACTCTCGTCGAGATCGACGGCCATATGGCGGCGGGCGAGACGATGCGCGTGCTCACGCTCTTCGACCGCGTGAACCGCATCATGCGGCTGATGACCGACCAGCTGGCGCTGCTCGAAACGATGAGCCCCTTCGACTACCAGTCGATCCGCCTCCAGCTCGGCAACGGGTCGGGGCAGGAAAGCCCAGGCTTCCAACTTCTCCTGACGATGCCACAGCCCTTGTGGACGCGCTACAAGGCCGCCTACCTCGAACCCGCGGGCCGGACCGTCGCCGACATCTACGATACCGGCTACAAACATGACGAAGCCTATATGGTCGCCGAGGCGCTGATCGAGTTCGACGAGCTGTTCCAGATTTTCCGTGCCCATCACATCTACCTCATCCACCGCTCGATTGGCATGGGGTCGAAGTCGCTGAAGGGCCGCCCGGTCGAACTGCTCAACGCGGGCGCGCGGCACCGTTTCTTCCCGGAGCTCTGGGACATTCGCGCCGACATGACCGACCGCTGGGGCGCCGAATATGGCGTCAAGCGCGACAGCATCAGCGGCGCTTCGTCGGCCGGGCACGGCAGCGGGCTGTGAGCGCGCTGCTGTCCGAAACGGTCGCCCGGCGCTTTCACCTGCCGCCGGACGCCATCTACCTGAAAAGCCACAGCGTCGGCTGCCAGCCGCGTACCGCCGAAGCACTGCTGCGCGACCGGCTGCTGGCGCCGTGGCGCGAGACCGGCGAGGCGTGGCCGCACTGGCTGGAAGCGATCGACGCCTGGCGCGCAGCGCTCGCCGGGCTGATCGGGGTCGAGGCGCGCGACCTTTGCCCCGCGACCAATGTCAGCGCGGGGCTGTCGCGCTATCTTTCCGCGCTCGGGCAGGCGACCGGACGGCGCACGATCCTGCTCGCGCCGAGCGCCTTTCCGACGATCGGCTATGTCGCGGACGGGCTCGCGGCGGCGGGGTGGCAGACCCGCTACCTGCCCGCCGACGCCGATGTCCGCGATCCGGCGAGCTGGACGGAGATGCTGGATGACGAGGTCGCGCTGCTGATCGCGATGCACGTCAGCTCGAACAGCGGCGCGCTGACCGATATCGCGGCGGTCGCGGCGGCAGCGAAGGCGGCGGGTGCGCGCTGCATTGCCGATTGCGCCCAGTCGGTCGGCGTGGTGCCGGTGACGCCCGCCGTCTGGGGCGTCGATGCGGTGCTCGGCACCAGCGTCAAATGGCTGTGCGGCGGCCCCGGCGCAGCGTGGCTGTGGGTCGCGCCGCACGACCGCACCGCGCTCGATCCGACGGAGCGCGGCTGGTGGAGCCACGAAAATCCGTTCGCGATGGATATCCACGATTTCCGCTACGCGCCCGACGCGCGGCGCTGGTGGGGCGGGACGCCCGACGTTGCGCCGTTCGTGCTGTCGGCGGCGGGGATAGCGGAGATCGCCGACATCGGCGTCGATGCGATCCGCGCGCACAATCGCGCGTTGCAGGCGATGCTGCGCGCGGCGCTGGAAGCACAGACCCCGCACTGGCGCTGGCCGACCGGCGACATCGGCGGGACGCTGTGCATCGACACCGGCGCCGACCAGCCGCGCGTCGCCGACGCGCTCGACCGTCACAGCCTCCGCGCCGACTTTCGCAACACGACGTTACGCCTGTCGTTTCATGCTTACAGCGGCGTAGCGGACGTTGAAATGACAGCGGCGGCGCTGGCCTGAACCCGCGCCGCCACCAAAATCCGCTGGGCCCTTATTCGGCGGCCATCGCCATTTCGACGCGCTGCGGGCCGCGGATGACGCCGCCGGGGGTCGGCCCCTGCATTTCGCCGTCCTTGAAGGTGACGACGCCCGACTTCACCGTTGCGACATAGCCGTCAGCCTTTTGCAGCAACCGCTTGCCGCCCGCCGGAAGATCGAACGCCAGCCAGGGCTTGCCGAGCTTCAGCGCCTCCATGTCGATGACGTTGAGGTCGGCGAGATATCCGGGCGCAAGCACCCCGCGATCCTCGAGCCCATAGAGCAAGGCCGTATCGCGGCACTGGCGTTTGATCGCATGTTCGAGCGCGATGCGATGGCCTTTGCGGTCACGCACCCAATGCTGGAGCATGAAGGTCGGCGACGCTGCGTCGCAGATCGTCCCGCAATGCGCACCGCCGTCGGACAGGCTGTTCACCGTATCGTCCGACGCCTGCAGGTCCTCGAGGAAATTGAGGTTGCCGTCGCGGTAGTTGAGAATCGGGAAGTAGATGAAGCCCTTGCCATCGTCCTTCATGAGGAGGTCATAGGCATATTCGGCCGGCGAGACGCCCGCGGCGGCGGCGCGCGCCATGATGCTCTCGTCCATCCTGGGTTCGTAATTGAAGTCGGGGTCCATTTCGAAATGGACGGGCCAGCCCTCGGCGACGACCATCAGGAAGTCGAGGATGTCGCTCTCGGGCCAGACGTTCGCTTCTTCGACCATGCGCTTCTTGAATGCCGGGTCTTTCAGATGCGCGAGCTGCTGGTCCCACGGCAAATCGATGATCTCGTTCCACGCGGGCTTGAAGCGGAACGGATGCACCGTCCCCTGCCACGCCATGATCACGCCATTGCCGCGCAGCGCGATCTGCGCGACGATGTTCGCGCCGGTCGCATTCTGGCGGCGCATTTCCTCGATCTGCTCCTCGAGCGGCAGTTCCTTGGCGATCGACTGGAGCGCGGCGAAGGTGACCGGCAGGCCGGTTTCGCGGCTCAGGTCGCCCATCCACTGAAACTCGTTCCACTCGCGCTTCAAATCGCTTGCCATCTCGAACACGCCATAGCCGACGCGGCCCATCGCACGGCCGATCGCGATCAGTTCCTCGGCGGTCGCTGTGGTGCCGGGGACGAGCTCGCCGTCGATCGATTTGTGCAGCACGGTACGGCTGGTCGAGAAGCCGAGTGCGCCGGCGCGCACGCCTTCCTCGACGATACGCGACATCTCCGCGATATCCGCTTCGGTCGGGATCGCGCCGGGCTTTTCGCGGTCGCCGAGCACATAGGCGCGAACGGCGCCGTGCGGGACATGGCACGCGACGTCGACGGTGCGCGGCAGCTTTTCGAGCGCGTCCATATATTCGGGGAAGGTTTCCCAGTCCCAGCTCATGCCCTCGGCCAGCGCGGTGCCGGGAATGTCCTCGACGCCCTCCATCAGCGAAATCAGCCATTCGTGGCGGTCGGGCTTGGCGGGCGCGAAGCCGACGCCGCAATTGCCCATGACGACCGTGGTGACGCCGTGCCAGCTCGACGGCGCCATTTCGGCGTCCCACGTCGCCTGCCCGTCATAGTGGGTGTGGACGTCGACGAAGCCCGGCGTGACGATCTTGCCGGCGGCGTCGATTTCCTCGCGCGCGGGACCCAGGTTGGCGCCGACCGCGACGATGCGGTCGCCCTCGACCGCAACATCGGCGACCATCGGCGCGCCGCCCGTCCCGTCAACGACCGTGCCGCCGCGTATCACCAGATCATACATGTCCGCTCTCCCGATTTCGGTCCCGTCGCCGGGTCCCGTTTTGGTTTCAGGAAGAAACCTATCACGGATTCCCGCAATGCCAAGACCCTTGACGCCGTCGCCGCCTAGGGCGCAAGGAGCCGCGATGAGCACCGATGACGAAGACTATGTCTATGACGAGGCGAGCGGCGAATGGCTGCCCGCAAGCGAAGCCCGCGCGCGCGCCGAAGCGGCGAGCGCGCTTCCCGAAGCGAAGGACGCGGTCGGCAATTTGCTGAGCGACGGCGACTCGGTCGTGCTGATCAAGGATCTGCCGGTGAAGGGCGCCGGGCAGACGTTGAAGGTCGGCACGGTGATCAAGTCGATCCGGCTGACGGCCAATCCCGAGGAAATCGACTGCCGTTACGAGGGCATCAAGGGGCTGGTGCTGCGGACGGAGTTCGTGAAGAAGCGCTGACCGGCGCGCCGCGCGCGCCGGGGTGATGCGTCGGCAACAGCGCTGCGCGCGCAGTCAGGCCGCCGCCTTTTTCTCCAGCCGATATTTGTGCAGCAGCGGCTCGGTGTAGCCCGACGGCTGGGTCACGCCCTCGAAGACCAACGCGCGCGCGGCCTGATACGCGATGCCGTCGGGCGTCAGCTTTTCGTAGAGCGGATCGCCGGCGTTCTGCGCATCGACCTTCGCCGCCATGCGCGCCAGCGCAGCGTCGACCTGCGCGCCGGTGCAGACGCCGTGGAGCAGCCAGTTGGCGAGCGCCTGCGAAGAGATGCGCAGCGTCGCACGGTCCTCCATCAGGCCGACATCGTCGATGTCGGGCACCTTCGAGCAGCCGACACCCTGGTCGATCCAGCGCACGACATAACCCAGAATGCCCTGGCAATTATTGTCGAGCTCGCGCGCGATTTCGGCCTCGCTCCAGTTGCGTCCCGTCGCGACCGGGATGTTCAGCAACCGGTCGAGCGACGGCACCGCCTCGCCCGCGATCTCGCGCTGGCGGGCGAAGACGTCCACGGCGTGATAGTGGAGCGCATGGAGCGTCGCGGCGGTCGGCGACGGCACCCAGGCGGTGTTCGCGCCCGATTTGGGATGGCCGATCTTCGCCTCGAGCATCGCCTTCATCAGGTCGGGCATCGCCCACATGCCTTTGCCGATCTGCGCCTTGCCGCTGAGGCCGCAGGCAAGGCCGATACGGACGTTGCGGTCCTCATAGCTTGCGATCCAGTCGCTCGTCTTCATCTCGCCCTTGGGGATCATCGGCCCCGCGCGCATCGAGGTGTGGATCTCGTCGCCGGTACGGTCGAGGAAGCCGGTGTTGATGAAGACGATACGGTCCTTCACCGCTTCGATGCAGGCGGCAAGGTTCGCGCTGGTGCGACGTTCCTCGTCCATCACGCCGACCTTGATCGTGTGGCGCGCGAGACCGAGCAGATCTTCCACGGCGTCGAACAGGCGGTTCGTGAAGCCGCATTCCTCGGGGCCGTGCTGCTTCGGCTTGACGATATAGATGCTGCCGGCACGGCTGTTCCTGAGGCCGCCGAGGCCCTTGAGATCGTGCAGCGAGCAGAGGCTGGTGATCACCGCATCGCACAGCCCCTCGGGCGCCTCGGCACCGTTCGGCAGCTTGATCATCGGCGTCGTCATCAGATGGCCGACGTTGCGGACGAACATCACGCTGCGGCCGTGCAGCGCGAAGGCCGTGCCGTCGGGCGCGGTCCATTCGCGGTCGGCCTCCATCGCGCGGGTGACGGTCTTGCCGCCCTTGGCGAAGCTCTCGACGAGGTCGCCGCGCATCAGCCCGAGCCAGTTGGTGTAGCCGAGCACCTTGTCCTCGCCATCGACCGCGGCGACCGAATCCTCGAGGTCGATGATCGTGGTCAGCGCGGCTTCGAGGATCACGTCGGCGATGCCCGCGGGGTCGGTCTTGCCGATCGCGCTGGCGGGGTCGATCACCAGTTCGATGTGCAGGCCATTGTGCCGGAGCAGAATGCCGCCGGGCCTGCTGCCCGCCCATTGCGACGGGTCGGCGAGCGTCAACTGCCCGCCCTGCCAGTCGGCCCAGCTGCCCGACGCGAGCGGCACCGCCTCGTCGAGGAATGCCTTGGCGCGCGCGATCACCGCGGCGCCGCGCTCGGGGTCGTAGCCGCCGGGCCGCGCGGGCGGCGCGTCGAGCGCGTCGGTGCCGTAAAGCGCATCGTAGAGGCTGCCCCAGCGGGCATTGGCGGCGTTGAGCGCGAAGCGTGCGTTGAGCGCAGGCACGACGAGTTGCGGCCCGGCCATCGTCGCAATCTCGGGATCGACATTCGCCGTGCCGACCGCGAACGGCGCGGGCTCGGGGACGAGGTAGCCGATCTCGCGCAGGAAGGCCTGATAGGCCGCGGCGTCGTGCGCCTGCCCCTCGCGGTCCCGGTGCCACGCGTCGATCCTTGCCTGCAGCTCCTCGCGCTTCGCGAGCAGCGCCGCATTTTCGGGCGCGAACGTGCCGAGCAGGCCGGCGAAACTGTTCCAGAAACGATCGGGATCGAGCCCGGTGCCCGGCAGCGCCTTGTCCTCGATGAAGGCAATCAGTCGCGAATCGACGGAGATGCCGTGGCGATCGTGGAATTCAGTCATTTACGCACCCTTTGGTCTGCGCGGTCGCGCGATGGAACCCGGGGAGGAAAGGGCCGCCGCCCTATGGCGCGAATGATTTTGGTTGGCAATGGGGACGCGCTTCGCATTCGCGTCCATTCATGGCACTATGCGCCCTGTCAGCTTGTCGGGGGCGGGAAGAGGCCGATGGTCGACCAGGCTCATGCAGAACATCGTCACGCGCCGTCGATCTTTGCGCGGCAACCGGTCCTGACCGGCGTCGCGGTCGGCATCGTCTCGCTCGCGCCCCATTTCTTCCTGACCCCGCAAGCATCGCTGGCGTTCGCCGCGGTCCTGATCGGGCTGATCGCGGGGGTGTATTTCGGCTTTGCGGTGATGAACGGGTCGCCGCGCGAGCAGATGATCGAATTCAACGTCACCGGCCTGTTCGCCATCGCCGGGCTGCTCGGGCTGCTATTGTGGCCGATCCTGCTGCCGCTCGCCTATTTCGGCCATGCCGCATGGGACTTCGCGCATCACAACGCATCGCGCCTGCGCCTCGTCGCGATTCCGCAATGGTATGTGCCCTGGTGCGTCGTGATCGACGTCATCGTCGGCGCCGGGCTGCTTGCGATCTGGTACCGCCACGGCCTGATCTGAGCGGGGTGCCAATCGCGCCCCCGCCCGCTATAGGCGCCGCATGACCCCACGCGAACTTCTCGGCACGGCCGCCGTCCCCGGCGGCGAAGAGCTGCGCCTGTTCCGGCGCGGCGGCGATTTCACCATCGCGCTGGGCGGCAACGAGCTGATGAACAGCCGGATGAGCGGATCGGAGGAAGCGCTCGCCGAAATGAGCTGCGACCGGCTGCGCGGACGCGCCGCGCCGCACCTGCTGATCGGCGGTTATGGCATGGGCTTCACGCTGCGCGCGGCGCTCGCGCGGCTGGGTCCCGATGCGCAGGTCACCGTCGCCGAGCTGGTGCCCGAGATCGTCGAGTGGGCGCGCGGGCCGATGGCGGCGCTGACCGCGGGCGGGCTCGACGATCGGCGCGTCGAGCTGCGCATCACCGACGTGTCGGGGGTGATCGGCGGCGCGGTGGAGGCGTTCGACGCGATCCTGCTCGACGTCGATAACGGCCCCGATGGGCTGACGCGCGAGGGCAACGACCGCATCTATTCGATGCCGGGGCTTGAGCGCGCGCGGCGTGCGCTGCGTCCGGGAGGTGTGCTGGCGATCTGGTCGGCGGCGCCCGACGCGCGCTTCACGCGGCGGCTGAAGGACGCGGGCTTCGCGGTCGAAGAGGTGCCGGTGCGTGCGCGGCGGGGCGGCAAGGGCGCGCATCATCTGATCTGGTTCGCGCAGGCCCGCTGACGCGTGATGACGGAGGGGTCGCAAAGCCGGTTCGGGCTGGCTATAGCCATCGGATGACCCACCTCACCGCCGCCGAACATGCGACGATCGAACGCGCCGCCGACGCGCCGATGCTGCGCCAGGTCGAGCAGTGGGCCGCGGTGAACAGCGGCACGGGCAATCTGGCGGGGCTGAAAACCGTCGCGGGCCAGCTCGCCGACGCTTTTGCCGCGCTGCCCGGCGCGGTGCGGCTCGTGACGCCCGATCCGGTCGAGAGCGTCGATGCCGCGGGCAACATCCGGACGACGCAGCGCGGCGACCATCTGCACCTGCGCGTGCGTCCCGAGGCCCCGGTGCAATTGCTGCTGACCGGCCATATGGACACGGTGTTCGCCGCCGATCACCCCTTCCAGTCCCTGCAATGGCGCGAACCCGGTGTGCTCAACGGCCCCGGCACCGCCGACATGAAGGGCGGCCTTTCGGTGATCCTCGCGGCGCTGACGGCGCTCGAAGCGTCGCCGCTGGCGGAGCGCATCGGCTATGACGTGATGGTCAACAGCGACGAGGAAACGGGCAGCCATGCCTCCGCCGCGCTGATCGCCGAACTGGCGCGGGGCAAAACCGCCGCGCTGACCTATGAACCCGCTCTGCCCGACGGCACGCTCGCGGGGGCGAGGCCGGGAAGCGGCAATTTCTCGGTGATCGTCCACGGCCGCTCGGCGCATGCCGGACGCAATCCCGAGGATGGCCGCAATGCGCTGATCGCCGCAGCCGACCTGGCGCTGCGGCTGAATGCGCTGAAATCGCCCGACCTCAAGGTCAATCCAGCGAAGATCGACGGCGGCGGACCGAATAATGTCGTCCCCGATCAGGCGATATTGCGCGTCAACATGCGGCCTTCGACGCCCGAGGCGATGGTCGCCGCCGAAGCGGCGCTGCGCGAGGCGATCGCTGCCGTGTCGCGCGATCACGATGTGCATTGCCATCTGCACGGCAATTTCAACCGGCCGCCCAAGCCGCTCGACGCCGCCGCGACGCGGCTGTTCGAGCTGGTGCGCGACTGCGGCGCCGCGCTCGGGCTGCCGCCGATCGGCTGGAACGCGACCGGCGGCGTGTGCGACGGCAACAATATCGCCGCATGTGGCATTCCGGTGGTCGATACCATGGGGCCGCGCGGCGGCGCGATCCATTCGGCGGACGAATTCCTGATCGTCGACAGCCTTGCCGAGCGGGCGCAATTGTCGGCATTGACCATGACCAGAATAGCGGAACGGGGGGTAGTGTGAATTATGTGATCCGGGCGGCCAAACCGGGCGACCTGCAAAGCATTTACGAGATGGCGAAGCTGACCGGCGGCGGCTTCACCAACCTGCCCCCCGACAAGAAGGCGCTCCGCGCCAAGCTCGAGCGCGCCGAAGCGAGTTTCGCGTCGGAAAAGGAATATCCGGCCGACGAGCTCTATCTGATGATGCTCGAGGATCTCGACAGCGGCGAGGTGCGCGGCACCTGCCAGATTTTCGGGCAGGTCGGCCAGCGCTGGCCCTTTTATTCCTATCGCATCGGCACCGACAGCAAGCATAGCGAGCAGCTCGGTCGCACCTTTCACGCGCAGGTGCTGATGCTCAGCAACGACCTTAACGGCGCGAGCGAGGTCGGCGGGCTGTTCCTCCACCCCGCGGCGCGCGCCGGCGGGCTCGGGCTGCTGCTCGCGCGCTCGCGCTACCTGTTCATCGCGCGCCACCGCGCGCGCTTCGGCGACCGCATCCTTGCCGAGCTGCGCGGCGTGATCGACGAGGCCGGCGGATCGCCCTTCTGGGATGGGGTCGCGGGCAAGTTTTTCGGAATGAATTTCCAGGAAGCCGACCAGTTCAACGCCGTCCACGGCAACCAGTTCATCGCCGACCTGATGCCCAAGCATCCGGTCTATATCGCGATGCTGAACGACCATGCGCGCAGCGTCATCGGCGTGCCGCATCCGACCGGGCGCGCCGCGATGCGGATGCTCGAGAATGAAGGCTTTGCCTTCGAAAATTATGTCGACATCTTCGACGGCGGCCCGACGATGACCGCGCGCACCGACCAGGTCGCGAGCATCCGCGACGCGAAACATGTCGAGGTGACGGGGATCGCGGAAGGCGGCGAGGATGCGCTGGTCGCGACCGGACGCCTCGCGGAATTCCGCTGCTGTTTCGGCAAGGTCGGCGCCGGGGGCACGGTCGATGCCGACACGGCGCGCATCCTGCGCGTCGGCGCGGGCGACGAGATCAGCTGGATCGGACGGTAGTAGAATAGCCCCTCCTCTTCAGAGAAGGGATAGGGGTGGTGGACGCCGGCGAAGGAACACCACCCCTATCCCTCCTCTGAAGAGGAGGGGCTTGCACGGGAACAAGAGGCTTTCGTCATGCTCACCGAAATCAATTTCGACGGCATCATCGGTCCGACGCATAATTATGCAGGGCTGAGCCGCGGCAATGTCGCGTCGGCAAGCCACGCCGGCGACGTGTCGCAGCCGCGCGCCGCGGCGCTGCAGGGCGTCGAGAAGATGCGCCACAATCTGGCGCTCGGCCTGCCGCAGGGCTTTTTTCTGCCGCTCGACCGCCCCGACGCGAAATGGCTCGACACGCTGGCGACGACGCCGGACACCGCCGAGCCGCACCTGCGTGCGCAGGCCTGGTCGGCCTCGTCG
This sequence comes from Sphingopyxis sp., assembly GCA_013821905.1. GTDB lineage: Bacteria > Pseudomonadota > Alphaproteobacteria > Sphingomonadales > Sphingomonadaceae > Sphingopyxis. The sequence goes on from PNJO01000021.1 coordinate 26,553, forward strand.
ATGTGGGCGGCCAATGCCGCGACCGTGTCGCCCGCCGCCGACAGCGCCGACGGCACATGCCACCTGACCGTCGCCAATCTCGCGACGATGCCGCACCGCAGCCACGAATGGCAGGGCACGCTGGCCCAGCTCCGCGTCGCGTTCGCCGACCCCGTCTTCGCCGTGCACGCGCCCGTTCCCGCCCCGTTCGGCGACGAGGGCGCGGCCAATCATATGCGGCTGTGCGACGGCCATGCGGCGCCCGGCGTCGAAATCTTCGTCTATGGCGTCGGCGGCGGTCGCTTCCCCGCGCGCCAGCATCTCGACGCGTCGAAGGCGATCGCGCGCCGCCACCGGCTCGACCCCGCGCGCACGCTGTTCCTTCGTCAGTCCGACATTGCGATCCAGGCGGGCGCTTTCCACAACGACGTCGTCGCGGTCGCCAACGAGCGCGTCCTGTTCACCCACGAACAGGCCTTCCACGACCGCGCCGCCGCCCATGCCGAAATCCGTGCCGCCTTTCCCGCGGTCGAGATCGTCGAGGTGCCTGCCGACGCCGTCGGGCTGCCCGACGCGATCCAATCCTATCTGTTCAACGCGCAGCTCGTCAGCCTGCCGGACGGAGGCGGCATGGGCCTGATCCTGCCGACCGAGGCGCAAGGCACCGCGTCGGTGTGGCAGTGGCTGGAGGCGCATGTCGCGGGCAACGGCCCGATCCGCAAGCTGTTCCCCGTCGATGTCCGCCAGTCGATGGCGAATGGCGGCGGCCCCGCCTGCCTGCGGCTGCGCGTCGTCGCCGACCCGGGCACGGTCGACCCGCGCTTCATCGCCGACGAGGCTAAACTCGACCGGATCGCGCAGGTCGTCGCGGCGCATTGGCCCGAAGCGATTGCGTCGGGCGATCTGGCGTCCGCCGCACTCGCCCGCGATGTCCGGGCCGCCCGCGCGGCCTTGCTCGAAACGCTCGATCTCGACGAGTTGCTATAGGGCGGCGCGCTGTCGCCGCGGTCATGCCCTCGGCGCGGCAGACCTGTCCCGGGGTTCCCGACCCGCCGGTCCCCTGACGCCGCGTCGCACGAAAATGGCCGGGGAGTCGCCTCCCCGGCCATCGCGTTTCGAGCCGAGGCCGCGACTTACCACCCCGACGGCTTGCCCTTGTTCTGCTGGTCGAGCCATTTCTTCAGCGGCGCGAAATAGTCGACGAGCGCCTTGCCCGACATCTCGCGATTGCCGGTGAAGGCCTGCAGCGCATCGGGCCACGGCTTCGACGCGCCCATTTCGAGCATCGCGTTGAGCTTCGCCCCGACCGCCTTGTTGCCGTAGAAGGAACAGCGGTGGAGCGGCCCCTTCCACCCTGCCTGCTTGCACGCCGCCTCGTAGAACTGGAACTGCAGCACGCGCGCGAGGAAATAGCGGGTGTAGGGCGTGTTGCCCGGGATATGATATTTGGCGCCCGCGTCGAACGCGTCCGCGGGCCGCGCGCCCGGCGGCACGATGCCCTGATATTGCGTGCGCAGGTCGGTCCACGCCTTGTTGTAGTCGGCGGGCTGGATCGAGCCGTCGAACACGCCCCAGCGCCAGCGGTCGATCAGCAGGCCGAAGGGCAGGAAGGCGACCTTGTCCATCGCCTGCCGCAGCAGCAGCCCGATATCCTTGTCGGCGCTCGGCACCTTCGCCTGATCGAGCAGGCCGATGTCGACCAGATATTGCGGCGTGATCGACAGCGCGACGAAATCGCCGATCGCTTCGTGGAAGCCGTCGTTGGCGCCGTTCAGATAGAGGAACGGCTGCTTGTTATAGGCGCGCTGGTAATAATTGTGGCCGAGCTCATGGTGGATCGTCGTGAAGTCGTCGGCGTTCACCTTGATGCACATCTTGATGCGGATATCGTCCTTGTTGTCGATATCCCATGCCGAGGCGTGGCAGATGACCTCGCGGTCGGCGGGCTTGGTGAACAGGCTGCGCTTCCAGAAAGTATCGGGCAGCGGCGCCATGCCAAGCGACGAATAGAAATTCTCGCCCGCCTTGACCATGTCGAGCGGTCCCTGGCCCTTCGCCTGCAGCAGCTCGCCGACGTCATAGCCCAGGTCGCCTGACCCCGCGGGCGCGACGAGCGGGTAGATATTGCCCCATTCCTGCGCCCACATATTGCCGAGCAGGTCGGCGCGGATCGGGCCGGTCTTGGCCTGCACCGCGTCGCCATATTTCTCGTTCAGCTTCCAGCGCACATAGGTGTGAAGCGCGACGTACAACGGCTTCATGTCGCTCCAGATCTTCTCGGTGACCTTGGCGAATTCCTCGGGCGGCATGTCGTAACCCGAACGCCACATCGCGCCGGTGTCGGCGAAGCCCAGTTCCTTCGCGCCGGCATTGGCGATGCCGACCAGCTTGGCATAATCGTCCTTCATCGGCGCGCCGACCTTGTCGTGCCAGCTCGTCCACATTTC
>PNJO01000022.1 GCA_013821905.1 Sphingopyxis sp.
TGACGCCGCGCTCCTATCCCGAGATCGGCCGCCGTTTCGGCGGGCGCGACCATTCGACGGTGATCCACGCGGTGCGCACGGTCGAGGCGCTGCGCGTCGCCGACAGCGAGCTCGACGCCGAAATCGCCGCCATCCGGCGCAGTCTCAACAGCTAATGGGTCGCACCAAGCGAAAAGGCCCGCCTTCCATCGGAAGGCGGGCCTTTTTGTTGTCTGCGATGTAAAAGCGGTCAGCCCTTTTCGGGCGGTGCCACGGTAATGCGCACGCGTTCGCCCGAATTGCCCGGGAAGCCGGTGAACATCGCCTCGACGAGGTTCGGCACGATCGCCTGCAGATTATTGTCGCGCGACTGCGCCTCGGCATGGCCCTCGAACAGGCGCGAGCCGTCGGCGGCGCGGTTGATCTGGAGGTTCAGGCCGCTGGTATAGACGGTGTAGCTGCTGACGTCGTTATAGCCCCAGCCGGGCCCGAAGCCGCCCCACAGGAAGGGATCGCGATAGCCGTAAACGAAGCGACGCCCGCCGCGCCCGCGCACGATCACCGGCGGACCATAGAAGCCGCGGCCGTAATAGCCGCCGTACCAGGGATCGCTGAAGCCGCTCGACACCACTTTCTCGCGGCCCTTGTCGACGCCATAGTCCATGCGCACGACCATGTCGGGGCGTTCGCCCGAGGCCGCCGGGCGATAGCCGTAGCGCGTCAGTTCGCCCGCGACGATATTGGCATATTGGCCGAATTCGATCCCGCCGGCGAGATTGGGATTGCTCGCCTCGACGACGAAGCTCTGGCCCTGCGGCGCGGGAAGCTGCGACTGGAAGCGCGCGACATTCGCCTTGAACGGCGTCGCGCAGCCCGCAAGCGCGAGCGCCGCGCCCGTGAGGGCAGCGAGGCCCAGCCGTCGGAAGTTGGTCTTGCTCATCGTCTTGGCTCCGTGATTCGGGCGCGCGTCTGGGCCGCGCTCTCTTACCATAGACTATGCCGATGCGACTTAACCTTGGTTGAACCCGTTTCGTCGCAGCGGCGTTCCACCTCCCAATATGGGGAGGTGGCACTGCGAAACAAGATTTTTCGTACCGGGACGGAGGTTTAGCGGCAGAGCCCCAGCGCGGCATAAGCGGCATCGAGCGTCGGCTTCGCAAGCGCCGATGCGCGCGCCGCCCCGGCCTCGAGCGCGGCGTCGATCGCCGCCGGATCGGCCTTGAGTTCGGCAAAGCGTGTCGCGATCGGGCGCAGCGTTTCGACGAGCAATTCGCCGAGCGCGGGCTTGAAGGCGCCGAAGCCCTGCCCCGCGAAGCGTGCGAGCACCGCATCGACGCTCTCGTCGGCCATCGCGGCATAGATGGCGACGAGATTCTTCGCCTCGGCGCGCGCTTCGAGCCCGGCGGCCTCGGAGGGCAAGGGCTCGGGATCGGTCTTCGCCTTGCGGATCTTCGCCATGATCGTGTCGGGATCGTCGATCAGGTTGATCCGGCTCGCATCGCTCGGGTCCGATTTCGACATTTTGGCGTTGCCGTCGCGCAGGCTCATGATCCGCGCCGCGGTCGGCGGGATCGTCGGCTCGGGCAGGGTGAAGGTCTCGGTGCCCGTGTCGAGGTTGAACTTGGTCGCGATGTCGCGCGCGAGCTCGAGATGCTGTTTCTGGTCGTCGCCGACCGGGACGTGGGTCGTCTGATAGAGCAGCACGTCGGCCGCCTGCAGCACCGGATAGGCATAGAGCCCGACGCTCGCGCCCTCGCGGTTCTTGCCCGACTTTTCCTTGAACTGCGTCATCCGGTTCAGCCAGCCGATGCGCGCGGTGCAGAAGAGCAGCCAGGCGAGTTCGGCATGGGCGGGAACGCGTGCCTGGTTGAACAATATCGCCTTTGCGGGGTCGATCCCCGCCGCCATCAGCGCCGCCGCCATCTCGCGCGTGTTCGCGGTGAGCTCGGCGGGATCGTTGTGGACGGTGATCGCGTGCAGGTCGGCGAGGAAATAGAGCTTCTCGCCCGGCATGTCGTCCTGCATGCGCACCCAGTTGCGGATCGCGCCCAGATAATTGCCGAGGTGCAAATTTCCGGTGGGCTGGATGCCCGATAGCGTCCGCATGTCTTACTCCTGAGTTTGGGCAGCTTTGCCGCGCCGCCGCGTGAGCATGGTGACCAGATCCTTGTCAAGCGCGCCGACGAGGAAGGCGACCGTGAAAAAGACCGCGCCGCCGGCGATGCAGAGCGCGGCGAGCGACCAGATGCGCTCGAACACCGACCCGGCATAATAGGGCGCCATCACCGGCATCAGCCACCAGAGCAGCGCTGCCATCGCGGCAACCGCGACGAGCTGGCGCGCGATCCGCCCGGCAAGCTTGGCGGTGAAATGGAACCAGCCGCGGCGGTGCAGGATGATGTAGAGGAGCAGGCAGTTGATCGACGCCGACACCGCGGTTGCGCCCGCGAGGCCGACGATGCCGTAGCGCTCGACGACATAGAGGTTGATGCCGATATTGACGAGCAGCGAGGCCAGCGCGGTCCACACCGGCGTGCGCGTGTCCTCGCGCGCGAAAAAGCCCGGGTTCAATATCTTGACGATGACATAGGCGGGGAGCCCCGCGACGAGCGCTATGACGATCTGCGCCATGATCGCGCCGTCGGCCGCGGTGAACTTGCCGCCGACGAAAAAGGCGGCGGTGAAGGCGGGCGCGCAGATGGCGAGCGCGGCGGCGGCGGGCAGGGTGAGCAGCGTTGCGATCTCGAACGCATTGCTCTGCAGCCGCTGTGCTTCGGATGCGTCGCCGCCGTGGATATGGCGCGACAGCATCGGCAGGATCGCGGTGCCGAGCGCGATGCCGACGATGCCGAGCGGCAGCTGGTTGAGCCGGTCGGCGAGCTTGAGCAGGGTGAGCGAGCCCTGCGGCAGCGAGGTTGCGAAGAAGGTGTCGACGAACTGGCTGACCTGGTAGATGCCGGCGCCGAAGGTTGCGGGCAGGATCAGCATACCGAGCCGCTTCACCTCGGGGGTGAATTTCGGCAAGCGCCATTGGAGCCGCAGTCCGGCGCGGCGCACCGCCCACCAGAGATAGGCGAGCTGGACGACGCCCGCGAGGCTGACCGCGACCGCGAGCGCGGTCGCGACGATGCGGTCGTCGCCCCCCGGGCCGCGCAGCCACCAGCCGGTGACGATCCCGCCGATCAGCACGATATTGAGCAGCACCGGGGCGAAGGCGCCCGGGGCGAAACGCGAGCGCGCATTGAGCAGGCCCGACAGCATCGCGACGAGGCTGACGAGCGCGAGATAGGGAAAGGTCACCCGGCTCAGGAAGACGGCGAAGTCGAATTTGCCGGGAATGTCCTGAAAGTCGCGCGCGAGGACCCAGACGATCCCCGGCATCGCGATCATCATCACGCCCGAGAAGGCGAGCAGCACCCAGAGGAAGACCGAGAGCACGTCGTCGGCGAATTTCGCCGCGGCTTCCTCGCCGCCCTCGCCCTCTCCTCCGCCATGCAGCGCGCGGCTGTACATGGGCACGAAGGCAACCGAAAAGGCGCCCTCGGCAAACAGGCGGCGGAAGGTATTGGGAAGGGTGAAGGCGAGCTGGAAAGCGTCCGCCGCAAGCCCCGCGCCGAGCACGCGGGCGAGCAGCATGTCGCGCGCGAAGCCGAAGATACGGCTGACCATCGTCAGGCCGCCGATCGTCCCAACGCTTTTGACAAGGCTGCTCATCGCGTCAGCCCGCCCCCGGAAACGGCCTCAGGCTTCGCCGACGGGTGCCGCGATACCGGCCTGGCCCTGCGCCTGGGCCGCCTCGACCTGCTGCGCGAACAGGCCGCGGAAATCAATCGGCTCGAGCAGCAGCGGCGGGAAGCCGCCGTCGCGGACGGCGTCGGCGACGATGCGGCGCGCGAAGGGGAAGAGCATGTGCGGCGCTTCGGCGAGGAAGAAGGGCTGCAGCTGGTCGTCGGGGACGTTGCGCACGCCGAACAGGCCGGCATATTGCAGGTCGATCACGAACGCGGTGCCCTCGTCGGTCTTCGAGGTGACATCGATCTTCAGCGTCACTTCGAACAGATTTTCGCCGACGCCGTCGGCACCGATGTTGAACTGGACGTCGATCTGCGGCGCCGACTGCCACTGGTAAACCGCGGGCGCGCTCGGGTTTTCGAACGAAAGATCCTTCACATATTGCGAGATCAGGCCGATCGCCGGGCTCGTATCTTCGCCGTTCGGCTGCGGGGCGGGGTTGAAGTCGCTGCTGGTCTCGTCAGCCATGATGTCGATGCTTTCGTTGAAATAACAGGAAAATCCGGTCCGCGGGGCGGGCCCGCGGCAGACGGTTGCCGCGGCGCTTAGCAGCGGGGCGCGGCAAGCACAATGGGCGCCGGTTTCGCGGGCGAGGGGCCGAATCGTTGACCCGATGCGTGGCTGCGGCCATGGTGGTTTGAAACATGGGCAGCGATGGCCTATGTAATGTCTTTGGATTTCCACTGCCCGTATCGGACTCTTGCCCGTGACTTCTTTTGCTATCGTCCTGCTCGCCATGATCGCCGCCTTCCTCGGTATGCGGCTCTATTCGGTGCTCGGCAAGCGCACGGGCCACGAACAGGAACCCGTCCTGCCGCGCCGCGAGGAGCCGCGCACCGCCCCGGCGCCGCTGCGGCTCGACGAAGGCGACGCTCCGGCGCCGCAGGGAACAGCGCCCGACGCCTCGGGCCTGGTCTATGAACCCGGCGCCGAAATCGGCCTCCGCCAATTGCTCGCGACCGACCGCCATTTCGATGCCGGCCGGTTCATGGAGGGCGCCGAAGCAGCGTACCGCATGATCCTCGAGGCCTATTGGAAGGGCGACCGCGACACGCTGCGCGACCTGTGCGACGACGACAGCTACGAAGCCTTCGTCGATGCGATCGAGGCGCGCGAGAAGCGCGGCGAGACGCTCGACAACCGCATCGTCCGGCTCGATTCGGCAAAGATCACCGCGGTCGAGGTCAATCGCAGCGAAGCGCGCATCACCGTGCGCTACCAGGCCGACATCAGCGCGATCACGCGCGATGCCGAGGGCAAGGTGATCGCGGGGTCGATGAGCGACGCGGCACAGACCGACGATCTGTGGAGCTTCCGCCGCACAATCGGCAGCAACGATCCCAACTGGCTGCTCGACGAAGCCGAAACCGCCTGACCCGATGCGGGGGGAATGCCTGACCGGGGCGCCGCGCGCGCGCACTTTCGGATTCGCCTGCCTCGTTCTCCTGCCCTTGCTGTCGGGCTGTGCGTCGGTCATTCCCGACGCTGGTCCGCGCCCTGCGGCGACCGCACCTGCCACTCCCGGTTATCAGCCGCGCCCGTCCGAGGCCGGGACCGTCGCCGCGCAGCCGGTGCCGGCAACCCCCAACCCGCCGCTCGCCGCGCCGCCGGTTCCGGTGGAGGCGACGACGGCGGCCGAAAGCGGTGTGATCGCCGGCCCCGAGTATAACGAGCTCGGCGTTTCGGCCGAACAGGCAGCCGCGGCGCTCAAGGCCTTTCGCCTGAGCTGCCCCCCGCTACAGCGCCGCGCCGATGCGAGCGGGCTGACGCTGCCCGGCGAATGGGCCGAAAGCTGCAATGCCGCGAAAAGCTGGGCCGACCGCGACGCGGGCAATTTCTTCAGCCGCTATTTCGGCACCGTGCAGGTCGGTGCGGGCACCGCCTTCGTCACCGGCTATTACGAGCCCGAGATTGCGGCCTCGCGCACCAAAAGTCCCGGTTATGACGTTCCCGTCTATCGCCGTCCGGCCGATCTGGTCGACGTCGATCTCGGGCAATTCTCCGACGATCTCAAGGGCCGCAAGGTCCGCGGGCGGGTCGAGGGCAGCAATCTTGTGCGCTATTACGACCGCGCGGCGATCGAGGGCGGGGCGCTCGCGGGGCGCGGGCTCGAAATCGCCTGGGCCGCCGACGCGGCCGAATTCTTCTTCCTGCAGATCCAGGGATCGGGACGCCTGCGCCTGCCCGACGGGCAGATCATGCGCATCGGCTACGACACGCAAAACGGCCGCGACTATGTCGGTATCGGCAAGCTGCTCGTCGACCGCGGCGAGCTGCAGCGCGGGCAGACGTCGATGCAGGGCATCCTCGATTATCTGCGCGCCGATCCGGTACGCGGCGCGGCGGTGATGAACGAGAATCCGAGCTGGGTCTTTTTCCGCGAGCTGACCGGGCCGGGGCCGCTCGGCGCGCTTGGCGTGCCGGTGACCGGCCGCGCGAGCGTCGCCGCCGATCCCAAATATGTTCCGCTCGGCGCTCCCGTCTTTCTGTCGCTCGACCGCGCCGAACCGAACGGCTTGTGGATCGCGCAGGACACCGGCGGCGCGATCAAGGGCGTCAATCGCTTCGACAGCTTCTGGGGCGCGGGGGTCGAGGCCCGCGCGATCGCCGGGGGCATGGCTGGGCGCGGATCGGCGCTGATCCTGCTGCCGCGCGCGAGCGTCGCGCGGCTGACCCTCGGGGGCTGAGGCGCGCAATGGCGCGGCGTCTCGACCCCGATGAAGCCGCGCTGTGGAAGAAGGTCGCGGCGACGGTGAAGCCGCTTCCGGGCGCACCGACGCCGCTCGCCCCGAAAGCGCCGCCGACGGTGCGTCCGCCCAAACCCGCGCCGCGCAGTACGGCCGTGCCTGCCGCGGCTCCCCGCGCGCCCGCCGCGCTGCCGCCGCCGCGCCGCACCTTCGCCCGCGCGACGCTCGACGGCCATTGGGACCGGCGGCTGCGCAAGGGGCTCGTCCGTCCTGACATCAGCATCGACCTTCATGGCCACAGCCTCGCCTCGGCGCAGGCCTTGCTTGACGATGCGATCGGGCGCGCCCTGCTCCGCGGCGCGCGTGTGCTGCTCGTCGTCGCGGGGCGGCTGAGGCCAGGTGCCGAGCGGTTGCCCGTGATGCACGGCGACCCGCGTCCGCGCGGCGCGATCCGCGCCTCGCTGCCCGACTGGCTCGCGGTGTCACCCTATGCGGACCAGATCGTTGCGCTGCGGCCCGCGCACATCAGCCATGGTGGCGCGGGAGCGGTCTATGTGATCCTGCGCCGCGCGCGCGAGGACTAAAGGAAAACGCGCATCAGGATGCCGCGGTAGATGTCGGTCAGGCGGCGCAGGTCCTCGACCGCGACCGCCTCGTCGAGCTTGTGCATCGTCGCATTGGTCAGCCCGAATTCGACCACCGGGCACAGCGCGTGGAGGAAGCGCGCGTCGGAGGTGCCGCCGGTCGTCGACATCTCGGGGACGAGGTCGGTTTCGGCATGGATCGCCTCGGCAACGAGCGCCGACAATTCGCCCGGCGGAGTGAGGAAAGCCTCGCCCGAAATCTTGCCGAGGACCTTGGCGCGCGGTTCGACGTCGAGCGCCAGCCGTTCGACCATCGCGACCAGATCGGCGCCGCGATGGCGGTCGTTGAAGCGGATCGACAGCCGCGCGTGCGCCGAGGCGGGAATGACATTGGTCGCGCCGTTACCGACGTCGATATCGGTGAATTCGATGTTCGACGGCTGGAACCAGTCGGTCCCCGAATCGAGATCGACCGCGTCGATCGCCGCAAGGATCTTCACCAGCTTGGGGATCGGATTGTCGGCGAGGTGCGGATAGGCGACATGACCCTGTGTCCCCGGCACGTCGATCCAGATATTGACCGAGCCGCGCCGCCCGATCTTCACCATGTCGCCGAGCCGGTTCACCGACGTCGGTTCGCCGACGACGATCAGGTCGGGGCGGATGCCGCGCGCGTCCATATGCTCCATCAATGCGCGCGTGCCGAAGATCGCGGGCCCTTCCTCGTCGCCCGTGATGATCAGGCTGATCGTGCCGGCCTCGACCGGGGTTGCCGCCGCTGCGGCGACGAAGGCGGCGATCGCTCCCTTCATGTCGACCGCGCCGCGCCCGTAAAGCAGGTCGCCGCGAATCTGCGGAGTGAAGGCGTCGCCCGTCCAGCCGACGCCCGGCGGAACGACGTCGAGATGACCCGCGAAACCGAAATGTTTCGGCCCCTTGCCGGCGCGCACGGCGAGCAGATTCTCGACCGGGCCGTCGGGCTCGATACCGTCGATGAAGCGTTCGACGGTGAAACCGAGCGGGAGTAATGCCGCCTCGATCACGTCGAACACGGCGCCGGTGGCGGGCGAGATGCTCGGCGCGGCGATCAGCGCTTCGGCAAGGGCGACGGGGTCGACAGCGTGGCTCATGTCCCTCCCTTACCCCCGGCGGTCGCGGCAAGTCGAGGCTTTGCATCGCGGCGCCTTTGTGCGAAACAAAGGAGGAACAAAGACACGAGGACTGCCATGCCAAAGCTCGATCTCGACGCCATCCCCCAGACCAACACGACCGGCTATCCAGCGCCCTATGATGCGCCGGTCCAAGGCCGCTGGTATCGGCGACTGGCGCCGCCGGCGGGGCTCAGCGATTTTGCCGCGAGCCATGTCGTGCTCAAACCCGGCGCCTGGTCGTCGCAGCGCCACTGGCACGATGGCGAGGACGAGATGCTGGTGATGATTTCGGGCGAAGCGGTGCTCGTGGAGGATGACGGGCGCTGGCCGATGCGTGCGGGTGACATCGCGGTGTGGCCCAAGGGCAGCACCAACGGCCACCACCTCGTCAACGAATCGGACGCCGACTGCGTCTTCGTCGCGCTCGGCGGCGGGAAGAAATATGACACGGGCGGCGGCTATTCGGACATCGACATGATCTTCACGCCCGACGGTTATTTTCACAAGGACGGCACGCCCTATCCGACCAAGCGGATTCCTTGATCTGTTTGTGGTGTATGGCGGTTTTGGGGGTGGATTTCAGTCATCCCCTCCCGCTTGCGGGAGGGGCCGCGAGACTTGCCAGCTTGCTGGCTAGTCGCAGCGGGGAGGGTCTTTGCACCGTGACAGGCCCTCCCCCGACCCCTCCCGCAAGCGGGAGGGGAGATGGCTGCTACCGGCCCAATCCCGCCGCTCTCGTCAGCCCCCGGCCGGCCCTTCGAACTGTTCGATCACCCAGTCTTCGGCCTGCGCGCCGCCGATCCATTCCTGCATGCAGGGGTGGCTGATTACCGCCTGGCAATAGGGGATGGCGAAGCGCGGGAGCGGGATCGAGTAGGTCAGGAAGCGCGTCACGACGGGGGCGAACATGATGTCGACCGCCGACCAGTCGCCGAACAGAAAATCGCCCTCGCCGCCGAAACGCGCGCGCGCTTCGGCCCAGATCTGGAAGATGCGGATCACATCGGCCTGCACCTCGGGGAGCAATTCGGCCGCGGGATAGATGCGCCGGATATTCATGCTGTGGTTGCGGCGGAGCGCAGCAAAGCTCGAATGCATTTCGGCCGCCATCGATCGCGCCATTGCGCGCGCGGCCATATCGTCGGGCCAGAAATGCTTCGTGCCGCCGGTCTTCTCGTTCAGATAATCGACGATCGCGAGGCTGTCCCACACGACGATATCCTCGCCGTCCCACAGGATCGGCACCTTGCCGCCCGACGGCGCGAACTCGTCGCCCTCGCGCCGCTGGCTCCACGCCTCGTCATAGAGCGGGACGGTGACTTCCTCGAACGGCAGCCCGCTGTGCTTGACCGCGAGCCAGCCGCGCAGGCTCCAGCTCGAATAGGCCTTGTTGCCGATAAACAGTTTCATGGCGTCTCCAGATTCCCCTCCTGCTTGCGGGAGGGGCTAGGGGAGGGCCTGTCAGGCCACGGTTGGGTCGGAACATGCCCTCCCCCGACCCCTCCCGCAAGCGGGAGGGGAGAAGATTAGCTCTCGACCGCCTCGAGCACCGCGGAGCGCAGCTCGGCGATGCCCATGCCCTTTTCGCTGCTCGTCACGATCACCTCGGGATGCGCGGCGGGGTGCTTGCGGGCCTCGGCCTCGGTCGCGGCAAGGGTTTCGGCGAGGTCGCTCGCCTTCACCTTGTCGGCCTTGGTGAGGACGATGCGATAGCTGACCGCGGCGACGTCGAGCATTTCGAGCACCTCGCGGTCGACATCCTTGATGCCGTGGCGGCTGTCGATCAGCACCAGGGTGCGTTTGAGCACCTGCCGGCCGCGCAGATAATCGTTCACGAGGAAGCGCCATTTCTTGACGACGTCCTTGGGCGCCTTGGCAAAGCCGTAGCCGGGCATGTCGACGAGGCGGAACACCAGAGGTGATCCGACGTCGAAATAGTTGAGCTCCTGCGTGCGGCCCGGGGTCACCGAGGTCCGCGCAAGGCCGCCCCGGTTCGCCAGCGCGTTGAGCAGCGACGATTTGCCGACGTTCGAGCGGCCCGCAAAGGCAATCTCGGGGACCGAGGGCGCCGGCAGATGCTGGAGCGCGGGGGCCGATTTCAGGAAAGCGATCGGCCCCGCAAACAGCTTGCGGGCGCGCTCCGCCCGATCCGCGGCCCCGGGGTCGCGTTCGGGATCGGTCATTTTACGATAGCCGTCTTCAGCGCCGGGAACTTGCGGTACATCCACTGCTGCTGCGCGATCGACAGGATATTGTTGGTGATCCAGTAGAGCAGCAGGCCCGCGGCGAAGGGCGCCATGATGAACATGAACATCCACGGCATGATCTTGAACACCTGTTGCTGCACCGGATCGGTCGCCTGCGGGTTCAGGCGGAACTGCAGCCACATGGTGATGCCGAGGATCACCGCGAGCACGCCGATGCTGAGCAGCGACGGCGGGGTGAAGTTCAGATAGCCGAAGAGGTTGAGGATCATCGCCGGATCCTGCGCCGACAGATCCTTGATCCACAGGATGAACGGCTGGTGCCGCATTTCGATCGTCAGCATCAGCACCTTGTAGAGCGCGTAGAAGATCGGAATCTGGATCAGGATCGGCAGACAGCCGGCGAGCGGATTGATCTTCTCGTCCTTGTAGAGCTTCATCAGCTCCTGCTGCATCTTGGGCTTGTCGTCCTTGTAGCGTTCCTGCAGCGCCTTCATCTTGGGCTGGACGAGGCGCATCTGCGCCATCGAGTGGAACTGGCGCTGGGCGATCGGGAACATCAGCAGGCGGATGATCAGCGTCAGCGCCATGATCGCGACGCCGAAATTGCCGACCATGCGGAACAGCCAGTCGAGCAGCTTGAAGATCGGCACCTCGAAAAATTCGAACCAGCCCCAGTCGATCGCGTTCGACAGACGCGTGATGCCCTGGTCATTCTCGTAGCGCTGCAGCGTATAGACTTCCTTGGCGCCGGCGAAGATGCGGCTGGAAGTCGTGACCTGCTGGCCGGGCGCGATTTCGGTCAGCGCGCCGGCAAAGGCGGCGCGGTAGCGGTCGCCGCCCATCGCGTTGAACGCGGCCGAGACCTTCTGCCCCTTGGCGGGGACGATCGCGGCGAGCCAATATTTGTCGGTGAAGCCGAGCCAACCCGCGGACGCGAAGGATTCGGTCCGGTTCGCCATCTCGTCGAGTTCGCCATAATTGGTGAAATTGGTCTTGCCGTCGAGATAGCCCGTCGGGCCGACGTGGATCGTGACGCTGTCCTGTTCGTGCGGGTCGGTCGGCGTGCCGCTGCGGTCGATCATCGCGCCGCTGCGGATCACGACCGGCGCGGTGCCGGTGTTGGCGACCGTCTGCTTCGCGGTGATCATGTAGTTGGCGTCGACGCTATATTCGATGCGGAAGGTCTGGCCGGTCGGGTTCGACCAGCTCAGCGTTACCGGCGTGGTCGGGGTGAGCTTGGTGCCGCTCGCGGTCCAGACGGTCGCGGCGCCGGGGACGGCGACGCCCTGCGACGACCAGACCGGGCTCGCGAAATAGGCGCCCTTGGTGCCCGCGGGAGCGAACAGGCGGACCGGCGGCGAATCCTTCTTGATCGTCTGGCGATATTTGTTGAGCGTGACGTCGTCGACCTGCGCGCCGACGAGGTTGATCGAGCCGCGAATGTCCGGCGTTTCGATCGGGATGCGGTTGCCGTCGGCGAGCGCCGCTGCGAGCGGACGGATGCGCTGCGCGGCGGGAACCGCCGGAGCGCCGGGGGCGGGAAGCGCATCGGGCTGGGCGCCGGTCGCGGTGCCATTGCCGCTTGCGACCGTCGTCGTCACATCGGGCTTCGCCGGGGTCGGGAAGAATTTCTCCGAGATGAAATTCCAGCCCAGCAGAATCGCCGCCGACAGAAAAATTGCCGTGATCCAGTTACGCTTGTCGTCCACGCTCGTCGGTCTCTCTATGTCTCAATGTCGGGGATATGCGGCGGCTACGGCACGGGGTCGTAGCCATGCCCGCCCCAAGGGTGGCAGCGCAATAGCCGCTTTGTCGCGATCCAGCCACCCTTGATCGCGCCATATTTCCGGAGCGCGACGATCGCATATTCGCTGCACGACGGCGCATAGCGGCAGGTGGGGGGCAGAACGCGCGACGGGCCGAGTTGCCAGCCGCGCGCGATCAGGATGAGCAGGCGGGCGATCATCGGAAAAGCCCGTAAAACTGCCGAACTTCATTCGCGATTCGAGGCTGCGGGGCCGCATGCAAACCCTCCTCGCCCCGCATATGATCCCGCGCCCGACCGCGCGGCGCGGGCAGGATGGATCCCGGATCGAGTCCGGGATGCCGAAAGAGGGAAGCCGGCGCCTTGCGCGAAGCCGCGGAAAACCGCGTAACTTCACGCGCGAATGGCCTGTTCGGGGACGATGGAGGCACGGTCATGGCCGAATGCTACGCCCCCGGAACATTGTAGGACAGCCCCTCATCGCGCCAGCTTCTTCGCCGCGCGCCGCAGCGCCGAATCGAGATGCTCGCCAAGCTCGGCAAAGGCGATGTCGTTGCCGCCCGGCCGGCCGATCAGCACATGGTCGGCGCCGGCAATCCCCGATTCGGCGAGGGCGGCGCGGGCGAGCGCGCGGAAGCGGCGCTTCATCCGGTTGCGGGTGACGGCGTTGCCGACCTTCTTGCTGACCGTAAAGCCGATGCCCGGCTCATCGTCGCCGTCGCCGCGGGGGCGGACGAGCAGCACGAAGCCGGGCATGGGAAAGCGAAGGCCGCGGTTAGCGGCCAGAAATTCGCTGCGTTTTGAAAGCGTTCGCACCAGACGGGCTGGCGCAGAAGCGCCGGCGCTTAGGCCGACAGCTTCTTGCGGCCGCGGGCGCGGCGAGCGGCCAGAACCTTGCGGCCGCCGACGGTTGCCTTGCGGGCGCGGAAGCCGTGACGGCGCTTGCGCACGAGGCGGCTCGGTTGATAGGTGCGCTTCATCGCGGTTTTCCCTAGATCTCGTCAAATGCTGCAACAGAAAAGGGCCGCCAAGCGTGGGCGGCCACTGTTGGAGGCGCGGATAAGCGGGATTCGGTGGAAAGTCAATCGCCATCGAAGCTTTCTCGCGCACGCCGCCGCGCGGCGCTGACCCGGCGCATGATCCGATCGACCCGCTCGCCATAGCGCGGGTGACGGCGCTTGAACCGCACATAGCGGCGCTTCGCCCAGGCGCTGTTCTGCAGGCACAGCATCAGGCCGAGCGGAAACAGGATCAGGAAGCCGGGTCCCGGGAGGACGCCGACGATCGGCGACGCGACGATCAGCAGCACGCCGAAGACGAACAGCGCGGTGCGGACCTGCGCGTTCGTTCGCAATCGCTGGTAAAGGCTGCGCTTTGCCATGCCTCCCGATGTGGGGAGGCAAAAGGTGAGTTGCAAGGCTAGAACACTCGGGCGGCGAACTTGATCGTCATCCCGGCGAAGGTCGGGATCTTACCGGCGAGACCCCGGCCTTCGCCGGGGCGACGGAGAGAGAAGCCTCAGTTCAGCGCGACGAAGCGCGCCATATCGTCGCGGGTCAGGTAGCGGACCTCGTCGAACGGCGTGCTGTTGGTCAGCGCGTAAAAGGCGCGCGCCCTGGCATCGTCCATCCCCATTTCGCGATAATAGCCGAGATATTCGGCGTGGACCGGGTCGTTTGCCGGATAGTCGTTCGCCTCGCGGCCGGTCTCGTCGGCCCAGCTGTGGACGCCGAATTCGGCGTCGGAAGCGGCGCGGCGGGTGACACCGGCGAGCCAGAGCTCGACCGCACCCGACCGCACCGAGCCGCCGCTCGGGACGACGGTTTCCATGCCCGCCCGGCGGATCGCGCGGGCGAGGACCAGATTGGCTTCCTCGTCGAGGCTGCCGGGGCAGTCGATCATTTCGAGGCGCCTGAGCCCGGGATGGGCGGCGAGCATCGCGGCGAACTGGCGCGGTGTCGATGAGGTGACGTCGCCCGCCATGCGCACGGTCGTGCCGTCGATCACCGAAAAGGGGCCGAAACGCGCCTTCGCCTGTCCGAGCGTCGCGAGCGTCGCCGACGGAGCATAGCGGCGGGCCGCGGCGAAATCGGCGTCCCCGGCGAGCGCTGCGTCGTCGAGCAGCGCGGCATCCTCGTCGATATAGTCGGCGCCGTCGTCGCCCTCGGTCCCGTCATAGGTCCAGGTCACCGTCGTCGTGGTGACGGTGACGACCTGCTGCGCGTGCGCCGGTGCGAAGGCGAGCAGCGCCGCAAAGGCGGCGACGACCAGCGTCCGGGCGAAGGCGGTTGGCGAAACCATGAACCCGCTCTCGCGCGGGCGCGATAACCAAATGGCAAAGCGGCAGCGTCAGCGCCGCGTTAACCCCGTTCCGGGACGCCAGGCTGAAGCCCGGAATCCGCTCGCGTCTAGTCGCGGTCGGGCGCCCCCAGCGGGAAATAGGGGCGATAGGGGCGCGCCTCCTCGACGCAGCGCGCGACCGACGGATGCGCGAGCAGGCGCGCGCGATAGGCGCGAAGATTTTCATATGTTTCGGGAATGCGGTGCGTCCAGTCGGCGTAGAAAAGCGACGGCGCCGCGGCGCAATCGGCGAGGGTGAAGCCATAAGGCGTCGCCCAGCCGCCGCCCGCCAACTCCCGGTCGAGCCAGGCATAGATGGTGTCGAGCCGCGCCTTCGCCTGTTCGACGATCGACGGCACATGGTTTTCGGGGCCGCGCAGCGCATCGTTCACCACGTCCTGCATCCGGGCCATCACATGATTGTCGAAGACGCGGTCGAACAGCCGGACTCTGAGCGCCGCATCGAAATCCTGCGGGATCAGCCGCGGTTCGGGGACGAGGCGGTCGAGATATTCGATGATGATCGACGATTCGAACCAGGGCACGCCATCGTCGACGAGCAGCGGAAACTGGCCGACCGGCCAGTGCGCCGCCAGTTCCGCGCCATGCTGGGGGAAAGCGGGATCGACCGGTCGATAGTCGAACGCGATGTCCTTTTCGTAGAGCGCGATCAGCGCCTTCCAGGTGTAGGAAGAGAAGGGATGGCCATAGAAGATCGGCATCAGTCGGCTTTCTTGCGCGTCAGCCAGGCGAGCGGCAGGCCGACGAAGACGATATGCGGGAGGAGCGCGACGAGCCCCTTGGCGAGATCGGGGGGCGGAAAGGGCGCGCCGAAACGGAGCGGCAGGACGATCGCGTTCATCACCAGATAAAGGCCGAGGCCATAGATGGTTCCGGTGAGCCACCAGGGCTGCCGCAGCGCCGGGACGCGGCGGACGGCCGCAAACCAGAAGGCCACCATCGCGCCCATGATCGCATAATGCGTCGCCAGTCCGGCGAGCGCGCCGCCCAGCCCCCACTCGCCGGCGCCGTCGCCGAAGGGCCCCTTGGCGACGCCGCGGAGCATGCCGCCGACGGTGCCGCCCGCGAGCAGGCTCCACGCCGCCGCGTAGAGGATGTCGAGCGTGCCGCAGAGGGCCCAGGCGAAGAGCGCGGGGCTACGCCGCGCCAACGGGCTCGCCCCGGATCGCCGCCTCGATCGCGGCGATGTCGATCTTCTGCATCGTCATCATCGCCTCGAAGGCGCGCTTGCGGACCCCGGCGTCGGGGTTCGCCATCGCGCCGGTCAGGACGCGCGGGGTGATCTGCCAGTTCAGGCCCCATTTGTCCTTGCACCAGCCGCAGGCGCTTTCCTTGCCGCCATTGCCGACGATGGCATTCCAGTAGCGGTCGGTTTCCTCCTGCGTGTCGGTGTTGACCTGGAAGGAAAAGGCCTCGGTCTGCGGAAAGATCGGGCCGCCGTTGAGCCCGATGCAGGGCGTGCCGAGCAGGGTGAAGGCCACCGTCAGCGCGTCGCCCTCCTTGCCCCCGGGGAAATCGCCCGGCGCATGATAGACCGCGCCGACGTGGCTGTCGGGAAAGGTCGCGGCATAGAAATTCGCCGCTTCCTCGGCGTCCTTGTCGTACCAGAGGCACAGCGTCACGGGATGATTCTCGGCCATCGTTGCTCTCCTTCTCGATTCAGCCTTTGCGCGGGCCGACGAAGCCGATCGCCGCGCCCTGCGGGTCGATCGCGTTCATCGCAAATTCGCCGCCCGGGATTTCCATCGGTCCATTGGTGACCGTGCCGCCGTTCGCGGTCACCGCATCGCGCGCGCGGTCGATGTCGTCGACGCCGATGTAGAAATTCCAGACCGGCACCGGATAGCCCTCCATCAGCGGCATCACCGCGCCGAGCCCGACCTCGCCGCGCTGGATGAAGCGATAGGCGCCGAGGTCGCCCATCGGCATCTCGCCCTCCTGTCCCCAGCCGAAATGCTTCCTGTAAAAGGCGATGGCGGCATCCGAATCGCTGGTCGCGAGTTCGTTCCAGCGGACATGCTGCGCCTCGGTGACCGAAAAGACGTCGCTCTCCATGCCCTCGCTGCCCGGCGGCGGGGTGGGCGCCATGATATAGAAGGCCGCGCCCTGCGGATCGGTGACCATCGCGATGCGGCCGACGGGGATGTCCATCGCCGGCATCTGCAGCGCGCCGCCGTCGGCCGTGATCGCCGCGATCGCCGCGTCGACGTCGGCGACGTGGAGGTAGCCGATCCACAGCGGCCGCGCGCCGCCCGCGACCATGTCGGCGGTGAGCGCGAGCACGCCGCCCGCCTGTCCGCCGTCGCTGCGGCCGATCATGCGATAATCGACGCCGCCCGCGGTCGCCTCGCCCGCGGAGGGAATCGTCCAGCCGACGACCGCGCCATAGAAACGCGCGGCGCCCGCCGGGTCGGGGGTCATCAGTTCGTACCAGATGAAGTTCGATGCGTCGGTCATCATGTCTCTCCTCTCGATCGGTGGAGGGCGGGGGAAGGTCAGGCCATGACGATCGGTTCGAAGCCGCCGTAGATCATGCGCTTGCCGTCGAAGGTCTGATCGTTCGGATCATGCTGCATCCGCTCGTCCTTCATCATCTTTTCCCAACCGGCGGTGCGCGTTGCCTTGTCGGGCCATTCGACCCAGCTATAGACGACGGTCTCGCCGTCCTGCCGGTGCGCGGCGCGGTTATAGTCGGTGACCTTGCCGTCGGGGACATCGTCGCCCCACGCCTCGACGACGCGGGTCGCGCCATAGTCGCGGAACACCTGCGACGCCTTTTCGGCCATCGCGCGATAGGCGTCCTTGTTCGCGTCGGGCACGGGGACGACGTAGCCGTCGGCATAGCCCGTCTTGCCTTCCGCGCGGTCGTCGACGATCGAATCGAAGCCGCCGATGATCATGCGCTTGCCGTCGAACGGCATCTCGCCGCCCATCGCCGCCATGCGCGGGTCGTTCATCATCTTTTCGGTCGCGGCGTCGCGCGTCGCCTTGTCGGGATATTCGAACCAGCTGAACACGACGGTCTCGTCGTCCTTCGCCTGGACGGCGCGTTTGAAATCGTTGAGCTTGCCGTCGGGGACGTCGTCGCCCCAGCATTCGACCATGCGCGCGACGCCGAATTCCCTGAACAAGGGCGCGGCGTCGGCGGCGTGCTTGCGATAGGCTTCCTTGTTGGCGGTCGGCACTGCGAGCACAAATCCTTCGACATAGGTCATCTTGTCTCTCCTGAGGGGGTGGGGGTTTTCAGGCGGCGGGTGGACCCGCATCTTCGCTGAAGGCTTCAAGCTGCGCGGCGAGCGCGCGCTGGAAGGCGGGGCGGGCAAGGCAGCGGTCGAGATAGCGCTGCAGCCGCGGCTGTTCGGCGACCAGACCCGCCTCGACCGCCTCGCGCAGCACCGTCGCCATCGCGATGTCGGCGACGGTAAACTCGCCGACGAGATAATCCTTGTGGCCGATCGCATCGTTCAGGCGGCCGAGGCGGCCCTGAATGAATTCGATCAGCCCCGGCCGGCGCAGCCGCGCCCATTCCTCGCCCGCCGAGAAGATGTCGATATTGCCGAGCTCGAACAGCATCGGTTCGACGCTGTTGTAGGCGGCGAACAGCCAGGCGAGCGTGCTCGCGCGCGCCTGCGGGTCGCGGGGCATCAGCCGCGGATCCTTTTCGGCGAGGTGGAGCAGGATCGCGCCGCTTTCGAACAGGCGGATGCCGCCGTCGCACAGCACCGGGACCTGGCCCCAGGGCTGGAAGAGGAAATGATCGGCGGGGCGGTCGATCGCGCTGATCAGATGCTCGGCATAGTCGATGCCGATTTCCTCGCACGCCCAGCGCGGGCGCAGGTCGCGGACATAGCCGCGCGCGAAGTCGGGAACCCAGTCGAAGGCGGTGACCTCGATGCTGCTTTGCGGATTCACGGCCATGGTCAGTCCCTTTTTCCCTTGATGAAGGCGACGATCGACATCGCGTGACCGTGGCCCAGATCGAAATCGCGCTTCAGCCAGTCGACGATCGCGCCGGCCTTGACGCCGGGGGCGATGCCGCCGGCGTCGGCGAGCCCGCGTTCGACCGCGAGCGCGCGAAGGTCCGCCGCCGACTTTCCGGTCTTCGCCTCGACATTGTCGAGATAGGCCTGGAAGCTCATGCGCCCTCTCCGGTCCGCAGCGGGATCAGCGCGCGGAGGCGCGGGTCGCGCAGCCACAGCCCGCCCCACAGCATCAGGCCCAGATAGACGCCGAACAGGCTGTGGCTGAACAGCGGGCTGCCGATCCGCACATGGGTGGCGATCGCACCGCCGAGATAGCCGGTGATCAGGATCGCGCCGAGGATCGCGGTGCGCGGCCAGATGTACAGGAGCGTCGGGATCAGCAGCAGCGTGCCGAGCAGATACATCGTGCCGACCTCGAGCGGCCATCCGAGGCCGGGCGGGCTGTATTGGATCGCGGTCCCGGGCGACGCCAGCTTGAGCCCCGCATCGAAGAGCAGGAAAAGGATGACGAGGCCGCTCAGAATATGGCCGGCGACCAACTGGCCCTTGGGGATGGTCCGATCCGTCATCCTCTTCCTCCTCGCTCTTGTCGCCGTCAGGCGGTCGCTTCGGCGGGCTCGCCGGCCGGGACGGCGGCCGGGTCCATCCACATCACTTCCCAGATATGGCCGTCGGGGTCCTCGAAGCTGCGGCCGTACATGAAGCCGAAATCCTGTGTCGGGGTCGGGTCGGCCTTGCCGCCCGCCTTCACTGCTTTTTCCACCTGTCCATCGACCGCATCGCGGCTGTCGGCGGATACGCAGAGCAGCACCTGCGCGGTCGTATGCGCGTCGGGAATCGCCTTCGACGTGAAGCTCGCCCATTTTTCGTGGGTCAGCAGCATCGTGTGGATGACGTCCGAAAAGACCATGCACGCGGCGGTTTCGTCGGTGAAGGCGGGGTTATTGGTCGCGCCGACCGCCTCGTAAAAGGCCTTCGACCGGTCGAGGTCGGTGACGGGCAGGTTCACGAAAATCATTTGGGGCATCGTCTCTCTCCTTGGGGGGCGGATATCAGAGGCTGGGTTCGGGGACCGCCGCCTCGCCGGCGGCGACCGCGGGGTCCATCCAGAAGGGCCCCCAGACATGGCCGTCGGGATCGAGGAGGTCGCGGCCGTACATGAAGCCGTGGTCCTGCACCGGATTGATGTCGGCGGTGCCGCCGTGCGCGGCGCCCGCGGCGACCATCGCATCGACCGCCGCGCGGCTGTCGAGGCTGAGCGCCAGCGACACCTCGCTCGACGTCGTCGGCGGAATCGGGCGGTCGGTGAAACCCTTCCACTTGTCGTGGGTCAGGATCATCACGAAGATCGTATCCGACCAGACCATCGCGGCGCCGCTGTCGTCGGAGAAGCGCGGTTCGTTGGTGAAGCCGAGCGCTTCGTAAAAGGCCCTCGACCGCGCGAGGTCGGCGACCGGCAGGTTTACGAAGATCATTCTGGACATCGTCGCTCTCCCTTGAACATGTCCGGCCGAAGGATCAGCCGGCGACGCTCCGTCCCCCGCCGCCGAACAGCATGCGGACATAACGCGTCAGATGCGCGACGCTTTCCCGCGCAATCGCCGGATCGTTGGTCGTTTTCGCCAGGACGAAGCCGCCCTGCAGCACCGACTGGATATGGCGCGCGAGATCGAGGCCGGTCATGCCGTCGGGGGCGCCATAAGCGGCGATCGCCGCATCGATGTCGGGCGCCAGCGCGTCGCAATAGGCGGCGATGCTCGCCTCGCAGGCGAGGCGGATCGGCTCGCTCGTCGCATAGGCATCCTGCACCATCGTGCCGATGAAGCAGGTGAAGCCGTCGACCGGCCCGTGAAGCAGCGAGAAGCGGAAATCGATATGGCCGAGCAGGCGGTCGAGCGGATCCTGAAGCCTGGTATGCGGCAGCATCTCGAACATCGGGCGCGCGCGCTCGGTCCAGGCCTCGGCGGCAGCGACGGCGAGCGCTTCCTTCGATTCGAAATGGTGGAAGAAGGCGCCCTTGGTGACCCCGGCGGCGGCGCAGATCTGTTCGACCGTGGTCGCGGCATAGCCCTGTCGCCGCACTTCCTGATGCGCCGCGGCGATCAGCTTGTCGCGCGCGCTGCCGCGCGGGGTGCGTCCGGCCGGCGCGGAATCGGAAGGGGACTGAGTCGTGGTCATGCGAATCACATACCGACCAGTTGGTATGTTGTCAAACGGCGGGCGACGAACGGCACCGGGATGGCGCTAAATTGACTCGACGGTTCGGGGACTTGGCCTATGAAGGCATGCGAACAAACAGGGGGTATATGGTCGCGATCGTTTCCACCGTCGCCTATCTCGGGATCGAGGCGCGCGGCGTCGAGGTGCAGTGCCAGATCACGCCCGGCATGCCGCGCTTCGTTGTCGTCGGCCTGCCCGACAAGGCGGTGGGCGAAAGCCGCGAGCGGGTGCGCGCGGCGATCGCGGCGATCGGCCTGGCGCTTCCGCCGAAGGTCATCACGGTCAATCTGTCGCCCGCCGACCTGCCCAAGGAAGGCTCGCATTACGACCTGCCGATCGCGCTTGCGCTGCTGGGCGCGATGGGCGTGATCGATGCCGAAACGCTCGCCTCTTATGTGGTCGTCGGCGAGCTCGGGCTCGACGGGCGCGTTGCGGCGTCGCCCGGCGTGCTGCTGGCGGCAATCCATGCGGGCAGCGTCGAGCGCGGGCTGGTCTGTCCCGCGGCGCAAGGATCGGAGGCGGCGTGGGCGGGGAATGTCGAGGTGCTCGGCGCGCCCGACCTCCTGTCGCTGCTGGGCCACTTCAAGGGGACCGCGCCGCTGTCGCCGCCGGTGCCGGGTGCGGTCGAGGCCCCGGTGCGCACCGCCGACCTGGCGCAAGTGAAAGGGCAGGAGACGGCGAAGCGCGCGCTCGAGATCGCGGCGGCCGGCGGGCATAATCTGCTGATGAGCGGGCCGCCGGGCGCGGGCAAGTCGCTGATGGCGGCGTGCATGCCGGGCATATTGCCCGAGCTGACCCCCGCCGAAGCGCTCGAAGTGTCGATGATCGCCTCGGTCGCCGGTGGCCTCGAAGGCGGGCGCCTCGTCCGCGCGCGGCCTTTTCGCAGCCCCCACCATTCGGCGTCGATGCCGGCGCTGGTCGGCGGCGGGCTGCGTGTGCGGCCGGGCGAGGTCAGTCTGGCGCATCTGGGAGTCCTGTTTCTCGACGAATTGCCCGAATTCCAGCGCGGAGTGCTCGATTCGCTGCGCCAGCCGCTCGAAACGGGCGAGGTCAGCGTGGCGCGCGCCAATGCGCATGTCACCTTTCCCGCGCGCGTCCAGCTCGTCGCGGCGATGAACCCGTGCCGCTGCGGCCATCTCGGCGACCCCGCGCTCGCGTGCAGCCGCGCGCCGCGTTGCGCCGCCGATTATCAGGCAAAGCTGTCGGGACCCTTGCTCGACCGCATCGACCTGCATGTCGAGGTCGAGGCGGTGAGCGCCGCCGACCTCGTGCTGCCGCCGCCCGCCGAGGGCAGCGCCGAGGTCGCCGCGCGCGTCGCGGCGGCGCGCGCGGTGCAGACCGCGCGTTACGCGGGGCACAAGGCGCGCACCAATGCCGAGATCGACGGCGAACTGCTCGAAGCGGTCGCCACCCCCGACGAGGCGGGGCGGCAACTGCTCGCGCAGGCGGCCGGGGCGATGCGGCTGTCGGCGCGCGGATATACGCGTATGCTGCGCGTCGCGCGCACGATCGCCGACCTCGCCGGGGCGGAGGCGATCGGGCGCATCCATATCGCCGAAGCACTGGGCTATCGGCGTCAGGCGCCGCGGAACTGACGGACATGGGCGAGATCGAATTCGACGCCGACATCATCGAATGGCGCGGACCCGCGCCCTTTCTGTTCGCGGTCGTTCCCGGCGATCATGTCGGCGCCATCCGCTACGCGGCGCTCACCGAAAGCTATGGCTGGGGCGTGGTGCCGGTCGTGGCGCGTATCGGCGCGACGCTGTTCGCGACATCGCTGTTTCCGCGTGACGGCGGCTATCTGCTTCCGGTCAAGGTTGCGGTGCAGCGGGCCGAGGGGGTGGCGCGCGGCGACCGCGTCGGGGTTCGCCTGCGCGTCGGACGCTAGGCGCGC
This sequence comes from Sphingopyxis sp., assembly GCA_013821905.1. Taxonomy (GTDB): domain Bacteria; phylum Pseudomonadota; class Alphaproteobacteria; order Sphingomonadales; family Sphingomonadaceae; genus Sphingopyxis. The sequence goes on from PNJO01000022.1 coordinate 22,627, forward strand.
TGCGCGGCGGTAAAGATTTTCCAAGATATTGGTGCAATAGGGGGCGCATGATTGCGGGGGGTCATCTTTGGACGATGCTGTGGGGCCGGTTCTTGCCGGGCCTGATGCTGCTCGCCCTCGCCCTCTCGGCGGCGCCCGCGCGGGCCGAAACGATCCGTATCGACCGCGACATGTGCCATGCGGCGAGCAACATCGGCGCGCCCGATACCGACCTTTCCGCGCTGCGCTTTTCGTGCCGCGGCACGCCGGCCGGCTATGATCGCGCCAGCCTCTGGTTGCAGACGGCGCATCCGGTGACGCGCGGCGATCTGGTGCTGATGGTGCACCAGACGCGTTTCGACCGGCTCGCGGTCGGTTTTACCTACGCCGACGGGCAGACGCGCTGGCAGATGGTGCGGCAGGGCGATTATGGGTCGCACTGGCGCGCCGGCGGGCAGATCTTGTTCGAGGCGCCCGAGCGCGGGGTGCCGCTCGCCCGCGTGACGATGCGCTTCGACCGGCTTGCGAGCCTCGGCCTCGTTCATGCGCGGCTGGTGCCCAGGACCGATGCTGTCGTCCAGTCGACGGGCATGGCGGTCGCGGTCGGCGCCGCGCTGACCTTGTTACTCGTCAGCGGCATCTACAGCCTGTCGCTCGCGGTCGCGGTGCGCCGCCCCTATCTTGCCTGGCAGTCGGCCTGGTCGGGGGTGATGCTGCTGTGGGGGGCGGTCTGGTCGCAGGCGCATCTCGGCATCCTGCCCGGGCTGGCGGGAACCTCGTCGGCGCAGATCGCCACCTTCCTTGCCTGCTCGGCGATCGCCGTCGCGACGGCGAGTGCGGTGCTCGCCGTCGAGCGCGGACTGGTGTCGCCACGGCTGCGCACCGTGGCGCTTTGCTTCGGCGCCATCGTCGGCATCGCGGGCGTGCCGCTCGCGCTCATCCGCAGCGAAAGCCTGACGCTATGGGGCGATATGCTCGGGCTGGTCGTGATCGCCGATCTCGTCGCTGTCGCCGCCTATCTGGGGCTCGCGTGGCGGCGCGGCTCGATCGAGGCGCGCGATTTCCTTGCCGCCTGGTGCCTGCCGATGGCGGTGCTCGCTTTCATCCATCTCGTCGATGTCGACGACAGCGCCTGGGGCGGCGGGTCGAAGCTGCTCGTGCTGCTCGCCGCGACCTGGCAGGCGCTGTGGCTGTCGGCGTCGGCGACGCGGCGGCTGGCCCTGCTCCGCATCGAGCGCGACCGCGCCCGCAGCGCCGAGGCGCACGCGCATGAGCTCGCGCGGCGCGATCCGCTGACCGCGCTGCCCAACCGCCGCGGCTTCGTCGAAAGCGTCACGCCGCTGCTCGCGCGTGCGCGCGCCGACAATCTGCCCGCGGCGTTGCTGCTCGTCGACATCGACCGGTTCAAGTCGATCAACGACATCCACGGGCATGAGGCCGGCGATGCGGTGCTCTGCGGCATCGGTCGCCGGATCGAGCGCTGGGAGGGGCCGATGTGCACCGTCGCGCGGCTCGGCGGCGAGGAGTTCGGGCTGCTGACGATCGGCATGGAGGGGATCGTCCTCGCCCGCTTTGCCGAGAGCATCCGCAGCGAGATTGCCGCCTGCGACCATCGCGACGCGGTCGGCGAACGCCCGGTCACGGCGAGCGTCGGCGTCGCCGAGGTGCGGCCCGCCTGCGATTTCCAGCAACTTTACCGGCTCGCCGACGAGGCGCTCTACGACGCGAAGCGCGGCGGGCGGAACCGGGTCGCCATCCAGCGGCAGCACGGCGGCGCCGGGCCGTCGCCGGATCGCGAGGTTGCTGTTACGCGGAATTGAAGGCGACGTGGCCGGCCGCTTTGGGGTTGGAAGCGGACGCTATCTTCTTTCGTCATCCCGGACTTGATCCGGGATCCATTCACGCAGCGCTGAAAGAATGGATCCCGGATCAAGTCCGGGATGACGAGGAAGGACATGGCGGTTTTCAGGTGGGGAGCTTCCATGTGCACCCCGGCGAAAGCCGGGCCCAGTGCGGAATACGCGAAGTTCGCCTCAGGGTTCTGGACCCCGGCTTTCGCCGGGGCACCCATCTCTAGCGGCAACTGACGATGGAAAATGGCCAGCACGGCCGGGAAGCTTCGCGCCAACATTGCCATTGAACGGAAAAAGGCCGCGCGTTTCCGCGCGGCCCTTTCAAATCTCTCGGTATCCGGGCTCAGGCGCCGAGCGCGGCCGACTTGTTCTCGACGACTTCGAGCGGCGGCGGCGCCTTGGCGGCCATCGCGCCGTGGCGGCGGTGGCTCAGCTTGCCCTCGACCTTGCCGCCATTCTCGATCGTGATGTTTTCATAGGTCACGTCGCCGGTGATCCGCGCCGTGGCGTGGACGATCAGCGTCTTCGCCTCGATCGCGCCGTCGAGCAGGCCCGCGATCTTGGCGGTTTCGGCGACGACCGAGCCCTTGATCTCGCTCGCCTCGCCCTGGACGAGATTGGCGCATTTCAGGTCGCCCTCGATCTTGCCGTCGACGTGCAGGTCGACGCTGGCCGACACATTGCCGGTGACGACGACATCCGACCCGAGGATCGAAAAGGTCGTGTGGCGCGCGCCCGTCGCCATCTTAGCGGGCACCGCGGGCGGCTGCGACGGAACCGACTCGCTGGCGGGCGTCGTCTTTGACTTCGAGAACATCGGCTTTGGCCTCCAGGAAGCGGCGCGGGTTGACCGCGACGCCGTTCAAACGGACTTCGAAATGCAGGTGGCTGCCGGTCGAGCGACCGGTCGAGCCCATCTTGGCGATTTGCTGACCCGCGGCGACCTGATCGCCGACCCGCGCGGTGAAGCCCGACAAGTGGGCATAGCGGGTTAAGATACCCTGACCATGATCGACCTCGACGACATTGCCATAGCCGGACTTCTGCCCGACGAAGGCGATGCGGCCGGGCGCGGCGGCGAGGATCGGGGTGCCGATCGGGCCACGGAAGTCGAGCCCGGCGTGCATCGCGCCCGACCCGGTGAAGGGATCGCTGCGATAGCCGAAGCCCGACGACATCATCAGCACGTCGGCGGGATTGCCCGACGGCACGGCGACGAGCGTGCGTTCGAGCACTTCCATGCGGAACAGCGCGCCTTCGAGCGCGGCGAACGACTGGCCGAGCGCCTTCGCCTTGCCCGTGCGGCCGCGATAGGGAATGAACGGACCGCCGCGGCCGGCCGCGGCGTTGCGGACGAGCGACTTGGGGTCGAGCCCGAGCTGCGCGACGGCAACCTCGGCCTTGGCGGCGCGGTCGTTGACCGCGGTCAGCAGGCGGGTCGCGAAGGCTTCCTGCCGGGCTTCGAGACGCGCGAGGATCTGTGCTTCGGGAGGCAGGCCAGGGTCGATGACCGCGCTGGTCTTGACCGGCTCGGCGGCGGGTGCCGCCTCGCTGCCGGCCTCGGGCGTCACCGCGGCGGGTTCGACACCGAAATGGACCTTCGACCATTGTTCGAGCTGTTCCTGCCGCTCTTCGAGGTCGGCGGCGGTTTCGGCGACATTGTCGCGATATTTGGCGATGCGCGCTTCGGAAGCGGCCGCGGCGGCCTGCTGGCGTGCGACGGCCGCGCGTTCGTCGGCGGTGAGCAGCTGGTTGACCAGGATGGCGAGCGTGACCGCCGCCCAGGCGAGCAGCACGACGCCCGCGATCAGCGCGACGCGCTTCTGCCAGGTGGCGCTGACGCGCAGGAAGCGGACATGGCCGTGCGTCCGGACGAAGATTTCATGGTCCTGAAACAGCGCAGACACGCGCTGGCGCAGATCGCGCAGACCCGAGGCTTTCGATGACAAGTGGCGACCCCATCTTGTTGTTTTGTGGAGCCCTCCGCCCCGATGGAAGGGCGCCTTATCAGTCTAAGGGATAGCTTGCGAATCTTTGGGCGGCGACTCGCGCCGAGTCGAAAAGGACTCGCGGTGAACGGTGTCAAAGTACACGAATAGTGCCATTTTGGGAGGAATTCCGCGGGCGAATCACCCGTTAACATTGACGGCTTGCTTACCATTTGCCGCTAGGGGAAGATGGTGACCCATATGCCCGTAATCACCCCCGCCGAAGGCGCAAATGCCGTGGAAGAACAGGCGCCTGCGAGCGCGCGGCGGCCGCGCTCGGCGGTCAGCGCCGGGGTCGGCCTCGTCGGGCTCGCCGGACTGCTTTCCTATCTGCTGCTGGCGCGCCATGCGCCGCAGATCGCCGCGGCGCTCGGTATCGACTGGGGCGACCGCGGGCCGCTCGACGGCCCGAGTTCGGCGGTGCTCAGCGTTATCGCCTGCGGCCTGCCGATGGTGCTCTGGTCGCTCTTCGTCGACAAGGTGCACCGCAACCCGTCGACCGGGATCGATTGGTCGCTGCGCCGCCCGTGGCGCGAGACGCTCGACATCAGCCTGACCAAGCTCGCCGGCCTGTGGGCGACCTGGGCGCTGATCGCCTTCACCTATGCGGTGATGCGCTATTATTGGGAGGGCAATTACGCCTTTTCGATGAAGCTGCTCGAACAGGTCGCACCGTGGCTGCTGCTCGTGTCGGTGCCCTATATGCTGTGGCTCGACCGGCGAATGATCGAGCCGCGCGACGGCTGCTACCAGTTCGGTCGCTGCCTCCTCGCGCCCGGACAACCGGTCGACGGCCGCGCGATCGGGCATCATCTGCGCGCGTGGACCGTGAAGGGCTTTTTCACCGCCTTCATGCTGTCGATCGTCCCGGGCAATTTTGCGGCGCTGGTCACGGTGCCGATGACCGAGGTGCTCGCCAACCCCTATATGACGGGCCTGTGGGCGATCAATCTGCTCTACCTCGTCGACGTCCATGTCGCGACGGTGGGCTATATCCTGACGCTGAAGCCGCTCGACGCGCATATCCGCACCGCCAATCCCTATGGCATGGCGTGGGTTGCGGCGCTGGTCTGCTATCCGCCCTTCATCCTGATGAACGGCGGTCCGCTCGATTATCAGGTGAATGGTTCCGACTGGGGCCACTGGCTTGCGGGGCACGAGGGATTGATGATCGGCTGGGGCGTGGTGCTCGTGATGCTGACCGCCATTTACAGCTGGGCGACGATGGCCTTCGGCATCCGCTTTTCGAACCTGACGCACCGCGGCATCATCACCCACGGTCCCTATGCCTTCACGCGGCATCCTGCCTATATTTCGAAGAATCTGACCTGGTGGATCGGTTCGCTGCCCTTCCTCGTCACCGCGGGCGGCTGGATCGAGGCGGTACGCAACACGGTGCTGCTCGGGCTGGTCAGCGGCATCTATTACTGGCGCGCCAAGACCGAGGAGAAGCATCTCCTCGCCGATCCCGCCTATCAGGCCTATTGGAACTGGGCGCAGGACCATGCGGCGGTGCCGCGCCTGTTCGCGAAGCTGACGGGAAGAAAGCGGCCGCTGATCCGGCTGGAGCCCGATCCGCGCGTCGGGCCGGTGGCTTGACGATTGATCCTCCCTACGGCTCAGCCGTGGGGAGGGGGACCGCCGCGAAGCGGTGGTGGAGGGGCGATGACCTTGCGCCATCGGCCCCTCCGTCAGCCCTTCGGGCTCCCACCTCCCCATCGCTTCGCGACGGGGAGGATCAACCTATTCAGAACTTCACGCCCGCCTCGATGCCCCAGATGCGGGGTTCGTTGACGTAGCTGGTGATGTTGTTGAAATCGATGCCGCCGGTCGGCGAGGCATCGTTGGTGATGTTGCGCACGAAGCCCGCGATGTCGAAGCGGTCGGTCTTGTAGCCGACGCGCAGACCGCCCTCGATCATCTTGTCGTCCGAGAATTCGACCGACT
>PNJO01000023.1 GCA_013821905.1 Sphingopyxis sp.
GTTGCTCCCGTCGAGATCGTTCAGCTTTTCACGTAATTTTCCCATGGCCTAGCCCTAACGTAAATTCGCTCCACGTCAAAAAATATAAGCTCTTCGTTGCATATCGCAACTGGAACGCTAGATTTCATTTCGCAACCTTTCCGGGGCGCAAAAAAAGACAGTCAAAAACAGGAGGGCATCATGTCCGCGAATATCTTTTCTCCCCTTCCCCTTCCCCGCGCCCTCGCGCTCGGCGGCGTCGCGCTGTTCGGCAGCGTCGGCCTCGCCTCGACCGCGGCGAGCGCCGCCGGCGGCGCCTATTATCGCGCCGAACTGTCGGCGCCGGCACCGAAGGGGCGCTTCGTCTCGCGCGGCGTCGTGTGGATCTGCGAGGGCGCCAGCTGTTCCGCGCCGCGCGGCACCAGCCGTCCGGCGATCATGTGCGCGGCGCTGGTGAAGGAAGCGGGGACGGTCGCGAGCTTCGCCGCCGACGGCAAGCCGCTCGAAGCGGCCGAACTGGCGCGCTGCAACGGCGAGGGCTGAGGCTCGGAGCGGCGCCGGCGCCTTTTCCGGGGCGCCGGCGCGACCGCAGCTAAACCCTTGGACGAACGATGCTTGCACCCGCACTTATCAAAGTTGCGGGCCGGCGGCGTTTGCGCGCAAGCAAATTTCGCATTGCAATATTGGCAACATGAACGACATTGAAGGCGATGCTCAGGCAATATGAACTTGTCGAGCGCGTGCGCGCTTATGATCCCGACGTCGACGAGGCGTTGCTGAACCGCGCCTATGTCTTCACCGTGCAGAAGCATGGCAGCCAGAAACGCGCCTCGGGCGACCCCTATTTCAGCCATCCGGTCGAGGTCGCGGGCATTTTGACCGACCTCCATCTCGATAGCGAGACGATCGTCACCGCGCTGCTCCATGACACGCTCGAGGACACGCTGACGACGCCCGAGGAGATCGAGCGGCTGTTCGGCAGCGACGTCGGGCGCCTCGTCGACGGGGTGACCAAGCTCAGCAAGATCGAGGCGCAGACCGAGAATGAGCGCGCCGCGGAAAATCTGCGCAAATTCCTGCTCGCCATGTCGGACGATATCCGCGTGCTGCTGGTCAAGCTCGCCGACCGGCTGCACAATATGCGGACGCTGCACTTCATCAAGAATCCCGACAAGCGCCGCCGCATCGCCAAGGAAACGATGGATATCTATGCCCCGCTCGCCGAGCGGATCGGCATGTATGAATATATGCGCGAGATGCAGATGCTCGCCTTTCGCGAGCTCGAGCCCGAGGCCTATGCGACGATCACGGGCCGGCTCGCCAAGCTGACCGCAGGCGGCAAGGACAAGGTCGCGGCGATCAGCCGCGAGTTCAAGGAACTGCTCGCGAAGAACGGCATCGAGGCCGAGGTGTCGGGGCGCGAGAAGCATCCCTATTCGATCTGGCGCAAGATGCAGGAGCGCCACGTCAGCTTCGAGCAGGTGACCGACATCATCGCCTTTCGCATCGTCACCCCGTCCGATGCCGACTGCTATGCCGCGCTCGGGCTGATCCATCGCAAGTGGAAAATGGTCCCCGGCCGCTTCAAAGACTATATCTCGACGCCGAAACGCAACGGTTACAAATCGCTGCACACGACGATCATGCACCAGCAGAATATGCGCATCGAGATCCAGATCCGCAGCCTCGGCATGCATCAGCAATCGGAGTTCGGCCTCGCCGCGCACTGGGCGTACAAGCAGGGCGGCACCGTGCCCGACGGCCAGGCGGGGTGGATCCGCGACCTGCTCGAAATCCTCGAACAGACCCACGATCCCGACGAGTTCCTCGAGAACACGCGCATCGCAATGTATCAGGACCGCATCTTCGCCTTCACGCCGAAGGGCAGCCTGCACCAGCTGCCGAAGGGCGCGACGCCGGTCGATTTCGCCTATGCCGTGCACACCGGGCTCGGCGACCGCACGGTCGGCGCCAAGGTCAACGGGCGGCTGGTGCCGCTGCGCACCCAGCTCGCGAACGGCGACACAGTCGAAATCCTCTCGTCGGACAAGCAGACGCCGCAGCCGGCATGGCTGGGGTTCGCCGTCACGGGCAAGGCGCGCGCCGCGATCCGCCGCCATGTGCGGTCGAAGGAAAAGGTCGAACTCGCCGCGCTCGGCCGCAAGATGTATGACGAGATGGTCGCGCGGCTGCCGAACAAGGTCGGCGACAAGGCGCGCGCCGCGGCGCTGACGCGGCTCAAGCTCGACGACGACGTGGCACTTTATGTGGCGATCGCCAAGCAGCGCCTGACCGACAATGCGGTGCTCGAGGCGCTCGTCCCCGGCATCACCGCCGAGATGAAGACCAAGCCGGGCAAGCTGGTGCAGGGCGCGGCGGTGTCGATCGCGGGGCTCACCCCCGGCGTCGCCTATCAGCTCGCCGACTGCTGCCACCCCGTGCCCGGCGACCGCATCGTCGGCCTGTCGCGCCCCGGCGAGGGGATCGAGGTGCATGTCATCGACTGCCCGCGGCTCGCCGACGGGATCGACGCCGACTGGATCGACCTCAAATGGCAGGAAGACAGCGAGGGCGGCAATGCGCGGCTGTGCATCGTGATCCTCAACGAGCCCGGCACGCTCGCCGAAATGTCGGGCATCCTCGCCGCCAATTCGGCGAACATCACCAACTTGCGGCTGTCGAACCGCGAGGGCGGATTCCACACCTATGACGTCGTCGTCGAGGTGCGCGACGTCCAGCATGTGATGCGCATTCTGTCGGCGCTGCGCGCTTCGGACACGGTGGTGCAGGCCGAGCGGCTTTAGCGGGAGGTCGCCGCGTCCGGTTTGGGGTGGGGAGCGGACGTTTGCCTCCCCCCATTCGTCATCCCGGACTTGATCCGGGATCCCGCTTTATTGAAGCGCGGATCGCCTTCGATCTCAAGCTGGACCCCGGATCAAGTCCGGGGTGACGATAAAGGATAGGGTAGCTTTCGGTCGAAACCGGGCTGCGCTCTAATTCGCGTAAAGCAGCGGCGGTCGCCACGCATTCTGGTCGACCGTGTCGCTGACCTTATAGACCAGCCCCCGGCTGTTCAGGAACAGCTTCTCCATCTCGGGCCGCGTGAACGGGCGCGAGCCGAGGCGGCCGAATACCGCCATCTGCCCGCCCGTCTCGTCGACCGCGCGGTCGCGGTCGAGACCCTTCGACAGCGCCAGCGCGGGCGAGGGCGTCTTCGCCCAGGCGATCAGCTCGGGCGTCGGTTTGGGCGAGAAGCCGTAGAGACCGGGATTGTCGGGGCTGGTCAGCTGGATCACCTTGATGCCGTTGCGGCCGTCGGCGACATAGCCGAAGAGCGAGGCGTTGGTCGATGCGACGATCACATCCTCGGCATCGGTCATCGTGCCGCCGAAGGTCAGCGCCGGCCAGACGAGCGGCGCCGCGGGGCGCGTCACATCGACGATCACCAGCCCGTCCTGTTTCGCCGCGACATACATATAGGTGCGCGCGAGATAGATTTTGCGCGCGTTGGCGAGGCGGACGGTGCCTGAGGGGACCGCGACCGGCTGCGCGAGGTTGGTGACGTCGAACAGCTTCACCCCCTCGGCGTCGGTGACCCAGAGGTAGCGGAACTGCACCGCGCTGGCGCGCGCGTCGGCCAGCGGAATCTGCGCCGTGACCTTCGGCTGGAGCGGCACCGTCAGGTCGAGCACGACGAGCCCCGCATCGGTCGTGACATAGGCGACGCTGCCCGCGAGCGTGATGTGCCGCGCGCCCGCGAGGACGTTGCCCTCGTTCCAGGTCAGCGCGCGCTTCAGCCTATTGTTGCGGAATTCGCCGTCTGCCATCGTGTCGATATCGACGATCACCAGCCCCTCGACGCTGTCGGTGATCACGGCATAGCGGTAGATGTCGTGCATCACCTGTTCGTGGTTTTCGGGGAAATTCTTCACGATATTCTCGTTGCGCGCGACGCTGATCGGCTGCGTCGTCGCGATCGCCATGCAGGTCGCATTCTTCGTCTTCACATGCGTGTCATGGCCGAGCGGCGAGAAGGGCGCGCGGACGATGCGTTCGGAGAAGCCCTTGTTGCCGATCGACGCGATGTCATAGACGCGGAAACCGCCCTTGCCCTCGGCCACGAACATATATTCGCCGCGCTGCTGCAGGCAGTTCACGCGGCCGCCGGTGTCCTGCACGATGTTGGCGAACTCCTCCAGCGCATGGGTTTCGCCCGACAGTTTCTTGTCGAAGGTCTTGCCGCGCACCCAGTTCTTGAGCTCGCGCCCGTTCTGGTTGACGTGCAGTTCCCAATAGTCGGGATAGGCATATTTCTGCAGATAGCTGCCGATCACCGCCTGCGGCTCGTCCCATTCGGTGACGCGCGTCGCCTGGAAACCGTCCTCCATGCCCGACCACACGTTGAGGCCGACGAAATTGACGAAATTGGTGCCGAGCAGCATCAGCTGCGACATGATCGCATTGTTGTCGTCGGCCGCCGACAGGTGGCAGTCGGTGCACTGCTTGGTTTCGGAACGGCGCACTGTGTGCGGGAAGTGCGGCGCAAAAGCCTGGCTCGAATAGCCCGCCGACGAGACCGGCGGCTGCTGCACATAGATGCGCTCGCGGTTGATGTTCGTCGACGATAGCACCAGCGCCGAGGTCGAGCGCACGGGCGTGATGATGCCGCGCGCTTCGCCGTTCGGGCCGGGCTCGCCGGGCTTGGTCAGCTGGTGACGGCCGAGCTGGAACATCTCGTCGCGCGCCACCTGCGGGTTGTAGGTCGCGAAGTTGCGCGTCTCCTCGCCCTCGAAATGGTGCATCTTGGTTTTCCAGTTCGCCTCGATCGGCAAATGGCAGCCGCCGCAGCTCGTCGTCCAGCTGAGGTGACAGGTAAAACAGGTCATCCTGTCGTCGCCGTGTGCGCGGTCTTCCTTGGCGACGCCCGGCCCCCACTCGAACTTGCCGTCCTCGGCGCCCGACCGCGCCATCAGCTTGGCGCGTGCCGCCTTCGCGTTGAAATGCGGTCCCGGGGTCACCGCCTGCTTGACCAGGCTGACCTGCCATTCGAGCTTGGGATCGACGATCGAGCGCTGGATCAGCCCGATCACCTCGGCATCGTCATTATACTGGAATTCGAAGCGCCGCCGCCCGTCGGGGTTGCGGAGCAACGCCAGATTGGTGCCCTGCGGCCGCGCCGCGACGTTCGAGGTCAGGAGGTTCGGGAAGGCGTCGGCGGTGCCGTGGCAATCCTTGCAGCTGATCTCGACCGCGTTCGCGACCTCGCCCTGGATATAGCCGTTGCCGTGCGCGTCCTGCGCGAAGTGGCAATCGGCGCACTGCATCCCCTTTTCGGCGTGGATGTCCATCATATGGACCGCCTTGCCGGGGTTGAGACCGGGCGGCACGAACTTGCCCTCGCGGCCGTCGGAGGTCGCGGTCGACAGACAGAGTTCGCGCTCCTTCGCATCGGTGTAATGGCCGCAGCTCTTGCGCCATTTCTCGGGATCCTTCGGATCGACGATGTTGGCGGCATCGGTGCCATAGGTCGCCATATTGCCGTCGGCGGTCAGCAGATTGCCGTTGCGGTCGCGCTTGAAGATGCCGCGGAAGTTCCAGCCGTGGCCGTGATAGTCGGCGAACTGGGTGTCCTTGTTGCTGTCGTTGACATCATAGACGTCGCGCAGGAATTCGACGTCGGCCCACAGGCCGCGCGTCGCCGCCGCCTCGGGATTGCGTTCGAGCACCTGATGCGCCTCGGCCGCGGTCGGGTAGCGCTGCTGCTTGTATGTCTTCTGATATTCCTCGTCGCTCATCCCCGGCGGGCGCGGCGCCGTATTGTTCGGGCCCGGCCACATCTGCGGCGCATCCGATTCATAGTCCCACATCGTGTAGCCGAGGTAGGAGTTCAGGAAGATGTTCGGCTGGTGCATGTGGCAGGTCATGCACTGCGACGTCGGGATGGCGCGGGTGAAGGCATGGCTGATCGGATGGCCCGATTCGCGGCGTTTCGGTTTCTGCTGCGGGCCGGCGGCTGCATCGGCGGGCTCGATCAGCGATCCGTGGCCGCCGCCGCTGCCATGCCCGTCGTCGGGCGCCATGTGGGCGGGGTCCGAATGCCCGCCGCCGCCATGCGCGCCGCCCTTGTCCAGATAGCCGCCCGCCGGCTTGCGGTCCTTCTCCGCGATCGTCGGGTCGACCGTCGCGCTCTCGCCGTCGCGGCCGAACGGGGCATAGGTCAGGCTGTGCCGCGGCTCGCGGTCGTTGGCATAGATGACGTGGCAGCCCGCGCAGCCCGAATGGCGATAGTCGCCCGGCTGGTCGTTGGTGCCCATGAACCACATGAAGGGGTCGTTGAGACGCGTCTTGTGGATGTTGAGCACGGGAATCGCGACGCGCAGGCCGGTGCCGGGGCCACGGTTCGACTGTTTGAGGTCGGGGCGGCCGGGTTCCTCGAGCCGCTGGATGCTGCCCGTCGGGTTGGGCAGGCCGATTTCGGGGAATTGGGTGTTGATGTTGCGCCCGCCGCGCTCGAAGACACGGAAGACGTCGCCGGGCGGGATCACGCTCCAGCGCGGCAGCGGATACATTTTGGCCAGCGCGCCGCGCTTTTTCTCCGCGTCGGTCAATATCTTGTCGAAGCCGAAGCCCGGCTTGCACGCCTCAGCATATTCCTCCTCGGTCAGCCGCGACGAGGGCGAGAGGATGCAGGCGGGTTCGCCCGTGCGCGTATAGGCCTCGCCGAAGACGTAATTCTTGTAGGGGATGATGCCGTTGTTATAGGCCGCCCCGCCCCACAGCATCGCCCCGCTCGACATCAGCGAGCGCTCGGTCGCCTCGATCACCTCGAGGTGGCACGACCCGCACGCCTCGCGCGCGACGCGATAGTCGCTGGGATTGACGAAGCGGATATATTCGGGCGCTTCCTTGTTGAGCAAGGTGTAGCTGCGCTCGGGGTTCGCCGAGCTGTCGTGCCACGCGCCGGGCAAGGTCGGCTGCGGATGCGCGAGCTTCATCGCGGCGATATTATAGGGATCCTTGTAGCCGAGTTCGGGCTTGCCGAAGGCCGCGGGCGACACCGAATCGCCGCCGTGGCAGTCGGTGCAGCCGAGCTTCACCGCGGGAGTCTTGTGCATCGACGGCTGGTCGGTGCGCGTATGGCACGAATAGCAGCCGGTCGACTTGGCCGCGACATCGGCATCGCTCTGCTCGCGCGGCGCGGGCGGCGTGAAGCGATATTCGACCTTGAGCGGCTTTTCTTCCTCCGCCGCGCGCGTGACGCTGACACCCAGGCTGATGCTCATCAGCAGGAAGGCGAGGAGGGCGAAGAGCTTGCGCGTCATCATGGCCTAGAAACTCAGGATCACATTGGCGAGGATCGAGACATAAGCCTTGTCGCCCTGCTTGTTGTCGAACAGATCCTTGAACCCCTTGCCGGGCAGCAGCACCGCGGCGCTGAGGCGGCCGACGATATTCTGCGTCGCCTTGGGCCGGACGATCGCGGCGACCGACAGGTCGAAGCCGATATCCTTGGGGATCGACCCTTCGTTGCGCAGCGCCTGCAGCGACGAGGTATTCTCGAACCACAGATGGTTGGCGTTGACGCTGACGCGCGTCTGCGGCGACAAGTCGAAATCGGCGCCCGCGCCGATAAAGACCGTGCCGGGATTGTTGAAGTTCGACTGCCCTTCCTCTTTCGACGAGCGCAGCGAGTTCAGGATGCCGTTGCGGCCGTTGATCGAAATGACGCGCCCGCCGCCCGCGAAGGGAATCGTCTGGCGGATCCAGTAGCTGGTGTCGGCGCCGCCGAAGATCGGATTTTCGAAGATCGCGTCGAAACCGCCCTCGGTCTTGTTATAGGGATCGCCGTCGCCGGTCGCGTAGAGTGCCGACAGGCGAAAGCGCATCCAGTCATGGTCATAGCTGATTTCGGCGGCGCCGAAGCCGGCGCGGATCTTCGCGGGCTTGCTGGTGAAGAAGCTGTTCCGGTCCTCGCCGATCGCGGCATAGAAGCTCGCGGTCAGGTTGATGCGCCCGATGCGCCCGTCGGCGCTATAGCCCAGATAGACGACGTCATATTCGCGCCCGCGCAGGTCGCCGAGCAGCGCCGGCCGCACGGGAAAGCCGTTGTGGTCGATCTGGACGTCGGTCTTTTCGCGGTTGAGATTCCAGGTCGCGCTGACCTGGCTGGTCAGGCCGACGAAGGGGAAGTCCTGGCGATAGAGGTTGGCGGTGAAGACGAAATCGTCGCGCGGCGTCTGGGTGATGTCGTTGAGGCCCGAATTGGTGTCCTTTTCGAGCCGCCAGAAGATCGCGAGATTATATTGGAGCCGGTTGTTGTCGTTGTTGCCGAACAGGCGGATGCCGAGCTGGCTGTCGTTGAACAGGAAACCGCGGAAATCGCTCTGGAACGGCTGGATGCCGACCCGGAGCGAGTAGAAGTCATAGCGGTCGGACGTGTTGCCGAGATGCTTGTCGACGAACAGCTCCTGCACGCCGAGGAAGCTGTCGTAGCGGTGGCTCGCCTTCGACGGGCGCACATCGAGCACGCGCCGTTCGGGCACGTCGACATAATTGGCCTGATAAGCGAGCGTGACGCGATATTCGATGTCGGGCGGCTTGAACGCGGTCGAACCCTTGATCAGCGCGGCGCCGGCGATGAAGGTCTGCGCCACGACAAAGCTGCGGTTCTTGCCGAACACGTCGAGGCTGCCCGGACGCGACGTCGTCTGGACGCCGTTCGGGATCGGAAAGGTGCGCGGTTCGAGCACCGTATCGGACACGGCGTTGGCGACGAAGAACCAGTCGTCGCCCTTGATCGGCAGCCACGGCACCTTGGCGCGGTCGATCGCGCGGTCGCCCTTGTATGTATTCTGGTGATAGGGGTCGAACCAGCGTTCCTTGACCACGCCGAGCGTCTCGATCAGGCGCCAGCGGTCGGGAACGGGCAGCTGGTCCTCGATTCCCGGAAACGCCTGTGGCGGCGGCGGACGCAGCGCGCCGACATTGTCCTGGCTGAGCGCATCGGGAAGGTCGGGATTATATCCGGGACGGCGGCGCCCCTCGATGATCTGCGTGACCAGATCCTCGCCCATCACCTCCTGCCAGTCCACGGGCGGCGGCGGCGGAACGAGCGGATCGGCGGGCTGCGCGGCGGCGGCCGGGTCGCCGGTGACGGGCGGATCGTCGGCGGGCGGCGGCGGGGGCGGCACATCGGCCACGGGCGCGCCCTGCGCCGCGAGGCTTGCGATGATCGGCCAGAGGCTGCTTCCCACGACGCTCATCGGCTATAATCCGTCGCAGACATTTTGCTGCGCCGTGTCGAGGAAGGGCGCGAAGGGGCAGCTGATATAGCGCAGGCGCACGGTCGCGCCGCCCGACAGGGTGACGACGACATTGTCCGATCGGATCGGCTTGGGTGCATTGCCGATTCCGCCTACGCGCGCGCCGCCGTTGTGCGCGCCGAGGAAGCTGATCATGTCGTCCTGGTCGATGCCGTCGCCCGACACGCCGATCGCGCCGACGAGCGTGCTCCCGCGATAGACGGGGACCGACCCGGGAAAGATCTGGATACCGTTCTGCAGCCGATTCTGCCCCGGCGCGGCGTCGGGCAGGGTGGTGCAGCGCGCGGGGGTATCGGTGGGGCTGGCACCCGACACGAAGCCCAGATGCGCGCCGAGATTGCCGATGATCAGCGCCGACTGCAGTCCGGTCGAGAAGGGGTTGAACTGCGCGATCGGGCGCGAAAAGGGGCCGTGCGGACGGCCGACTTCCCCGTCGGGGAAATAGGGTCGCGACAGATTGCCGTTCGCCCGGTCGGGAAAGGCGACCGTGCCGGTCAGCGCGGCGGGATCATTGAGAAAGCTCCGCACTGCCGGGACAAACGCCCTGACGTCGGCACTGGCATTGGCGCCGAGTTCGGCGCCCGCCTGCGGATGCGAGAAAAAGGCGGCGGTGCGCGCCTTCTGCAGGCTGACGTCGGTGCCGAAGATCGGCGCATCGGGTGAGCGCACGATGCCGAGCGGGGTGCCAAAGGTATCGACGACGCTGATCGTCACCTGCGCGCGGCTGTCGAGCGGGCGGCGAATCTGCGCGCGCGCGCGGCTCATCACCGCGAAGGCTTCCTCGAGCAGCGCGCGCACCTCGGTGGCGGTCAGCGGCGTCGCGACCGCGCCGCCGTCGGTCGCGGCGCGGATCGGATAGCGATTGGTGCCGGCCCCGTCGGTGAGGACGAAGGCGTCGCGGTTCGAAAATTCGGCGGCGGTCGAGGCGCGGATGCCCGACGCTTCGGTGCCGTAGGCGACGCCCGCGGTGATCGCGGCATTGGCATAGCCGATCACCGCGACGAGGCTGCCCGCACTGCCGTTGAGGCTGGCGAAGCTCGCGCCGCCGCCGCTCATCACCCCGGCGAAGGTTGCGTCGGAGAAGCGCAGGCTGGTGCCGTCGACGGTGATCTTGTCCGCGGTGATCGCGCTCGGCGCCTCGAACCCGCGCGTGCCGGCGAGCGCGATATATTCCTCGGCGTCATTTTCGATGTCGAGGATGTTGGGGTCGCTGCCATAGACGCCGTCGCCCATCACGCCGATGCCGCCGACGAGCACGCCATTCTTGTAGAGCGGCAGCCCCCCCGGATCGGCGGCGAGGCCGAGCGGCGAGCGCTTCGGGCCGATCAGGGCAGCCGTGCCCGCGGCACCGAAGCGCGAGGACAGGTCGCTGCACGGCAACTGGCTGAACTGCACCCCGAACAACGGCCCGCTCTCCAGCCCGATCGTCGTCGGCGCGGGCGGAAAATGCTCCTGGACGATCTGGCTCGCGGTGCGCGTCGAAAAGGCATTGCCGCCGCTCGAGAGGTAAGCGCCGGTCACCGCCTTCGCGATCGCGCCGCCCTCGGCCGGGAAGGTGACATTCTGTGCGTCGATATTCGCGCCATTGGGCGCGGGCGAGGTCGTCGCGGTCGCGCGCGCGCCCGTCATGCGGAAGACGCCGAGCACGTTGCCGACCCGGTCGGTCACCGCGATCACCGACGGCAGGCCGCGCGCCTGCGCTTCCGATATCGCATTGGCGAGGATCGTCTGTACCTCCGCGACGCTCAGCGATTCGGGCGAGGGCGGGGTGAAGAGCCCGCCGGTCGGCGGCGTGGGCGTCGGCGTGGGGGTCGGTGTCGGCGTGCCGCCGCCGCCACCGCCGCCACCGCCGCACGACGCGAGCAGCAGCGCAGCGGTCGCGACAAAGGCCGCCGAGCGGAAAAGGCGGGAGCGGTTTTGCATCATCCTATCGCAGCGCCCTGATCGCGCTCACCGCGCTGCCGAACGACGCCTGGAATTCGGTGGGCCTATAGGCATTGGGATCCTTCACCGCGGCATAGGCGCGGTCGATGTCGCCGCGGATGCCCGCCGCCGCGCCGACGGTGATCCGCCCCGACGAGACCATCGCGTTGAGCAGGGTGTCGACCCCCATCACCGCCTGCTGCGAGCCCGAATAGTCGGTGAGGCGGTCGCCGGTCGGCTTCGCGGCGATCGCGTCGATCATCGCGAAGGCGTCGGCGCCCGAAAAACGGCGCGAAGCGAAGGCGTTCTTGAGCGCCGCGACCGTCTGCGACAGCTGCGCCGCCGCGGCGACCGCGCCCGGCCGGTCGCCCGCCATCGCCTTGTGGAAGGCGGCGGTTCGCGCAGCGAGCTGGTCGGCAAGCGCCGGCGAGGCCATGCGCGCCGCGGCGGCGAGCATGATCAGATTCTCGTCATTATAGGGCGGCATGCCCTCGGGCAGGTTGCGCCCCGGATTGTCGATGCCGGTGCGCACCGGCTTCGCCTGGTCGAAAATGCGGCGGTGGCAGCTGTGGCAATCGAGGAAATAGAATTCGGGGAATATCCCCTCGGTGCCGCGCCGCGACTGGAACAGCGCCAGGCTGCGCTCGATCGCGCTCGCCTGTCCGACCGCCCACATCTGGACATGGTCGGTGCGCCCGTTCGCCGCGCCGAACTTGCGCCACCCATAGTCGGCATCCTCCTGATGATGCGCCTGCAGCGAGGAGAAAAGGTCGAGCTCGAACGCGATGCGGGGATGGCCCGCCGCCATGATGCGATGGGTGACGAACTGACCGTCGACCGCCGAACCGAAGTGGCAATCGACGCACACGCCCGCGCGCACGACCGGATCCTCAAGCTTTTTCAGCCCCGCCGACAGGTTGGCGAGATGCTTGTCGCGCATTTCGCGGTCGGGATCGGCGTTGGTCCCGACCCCGGCATAATGGCTCGCGAGCCAGCCGCCGGCGGGGCCGTGACACGATTCGCAGCCGACGCCGTCCTCGGCCGGCACGGCCGGCGCGGTGCCGGCGGTGCTGTGGCAGCCCAGGCACATCTGCGCCTTGGCGGGATCGCCGATGCCGAGGTTGCGCGCGATGAACTGGCTGCGGCTGTTCGACAGCACCGCCCAGGCGCGGCTGTGCGCGCCGCCGGGGGTCGAGGGTTCCTGCCAGCGCATCAGTTCGTCCTGGCGGACGACGGTGCCGTCGCCCTCCATCCGGCCGTGGCAGGTCGATCCCGCGCAGGAGGCGACGCCGGTATAGCGGCCGCCGCCTTCGCTTTGCGAGCGCGCGGGCGGCGCGGCGAGCGTCGCGGCGATCGCGAGCGCAAGGAGCAGCGCCGCGAACGCCCCTATGGCCGCCCACGGTCGCTCGCCGCGCCCTGTCCTCGCGTCGGTCGTCATCGCCGAGTCCCCTTTTCCCCGCCCCGACGTTCTACGCCTGGGGCCGCAAATTTACACTACCCCGAATGCCAGCATCGCGTCGGCAACCTTCTTGAAGCCCGCGATATTGGCGCCCTTCACATAATCAATATAGCCATTGCCCTGGTCGCCATAGGTCAGGCAGCTCTTGTGGATGCCGTCCATGATGTCCTTGAGCATCTGCTGCAACTCGCCCTCGCTCCACGCGCGGCGGCCGCTGTTCTGGCTCATTTCGAGGCCCGACACCGCCACGCCGCCGGCATTGGCGGCCTTGCCCGGCGCGAACATGATCTTCGCATCCTTGAACACATGGACGCCGTCGAGGTTGGTCGGCATGTTGGCGCCCTCGCTGACCGCGATGCAGCCGTTGGCGACCAGCGCCTTCGCATCCTCGCCGAGCAGTTCGTTCTGCGTCGCGCAGGGCAGCGCGACGTCGCACTTCACGCTCCACGGGGTCTTGCCCGCGGTGAAGCTCGCGCCCTTGAACTCGTCGACATATTCCTCGATCCGGCCGCGGCGGTGCGTCTTGTGCGCCTTCACCCAGTCGATCTTTTCCTGGGTAATGCCGTCGGGGTCGTGGATGAAGCCCCCCGAATCGGAGAGGGTGAGCACCTTGCCGCCAAGCTGGACGATCTTTTCGGCGGCGTGGGTCGCGACATTGCCCGACCCCGAGATGACCGCACTCTTGCCGACGAGATCCTGCCCCTTCGCGGCGAGCATGTTGGCGAGGAAATAGACCGCGCCATAGCCCGTCGCCTCGGTGCGGATCAGCGATCCGCCCCATTCAAGGCCCTTGCCGGTCAGCACGCCGGTGAATTCGTTGGTGATGCGCTTGTACTGGCCGAACATGAAGCCGATCTCGCGCCCGCCGACGCCGATGTCGCCCGCCGGCACGTCGATGTCGGCGCCGATGTGGCGATAGAGCTCGGTCATGAAGCTCTGGCAGAAGCGCATGATCTCGCGCACGCTCTTGCCCTTGGGGTTGAAGTTCGACCCGCCCTTGCCGCCGCCCATCGGCAGGCCGGTGAGCGCGTTCTTGAACGTCTGCTCGAAGGCGAGGAACTTCAGCACGCTTTCGGTGACGCTCGGGTGAAAGCGGATGCCGCCCTTGTAGGGGCCGATGGCGTTGTTGTTCTGGACGCGCCAGCCGCGCTGGACGCGGATATTGCCGTTGTCGTCCTCCCAGCAGACGCGGAAAGACACGACCCGGTCGGGTTCGGCGATGCGCCGCAATATCTGCTGCGCGTGATATTCCTCCTTGTCGGCGATGAAATCGAAAATGTCCTCGGACACTTCCTGTACCGCCTGGACGAACTCGGGCTGCCCCGGGTTGCGCCGCTTCACGCCTTCCATGAACGTCGAAAAATCGACGTGATCCGAAACTGCCATGCACCCCTCCCCTGTTGAACGGGAAAACCGGTGCGACCCCAATGACGATTTTATCGTTGACCGACCTCGCGGGTGGGAGGCTACACCATCGCGAAGCAAAGGCAAGACGGCGCGGGGGCGGGCCGGCATTTTTCGTGCACCGCACAAGAGGGACAAAGATGAGCGAGAGCAACAAGATGGCGGGGCGGATGTCGGGCACCAACCGGGCGATCTTGATCGCCGCCTTCGTGCTGCTCGCCGGCGCCATCGGCTATACGATCTGGCGCGATTCGGCGCCCTCCGCCAGCGATCCGGCCGCCGCCGCGGTCGCCGCGCCGGGCGATCAGCTCGCGGCGCTCGAAGCGCGGACGCGCAGCGCGCCGGACAGCGCCGAGGCGTGGACCGCGCTCGGCGCGGCGCGATTCGACCTCGGCGAATTCAATGCCGCCGCTGCCGCTTATGAAAAGGCGGTCGCGCTTTCGCCCGATTCGGCGGGTCTGTGGTCGGCGCTCGGCGAGGCGCGGGTGATGGCGAGCGAGCGCGACCCGATGCCCGCGCCGGCGCTCGCCGCCTTCGACAAGGCGCTCGCGATCGACGCGAAGGATCCGCGCGCGCGCTATTTCCGCGCGGTGAAGAAGGATATCGGCGGCGACCACAAGGGCGCAATCGACGACTGGTTCGCGCTGCTCGCCGACACGCCGCAGGGCGCGCCGTGGGAGGCGGACCTCCGCCGCACGATCGAACAGGTCGGCGCGATCCACAAGATCGACGTCGCGCCGCGGCTTGCGAGCACGCGGCCGCGCCCGCTGACCGCCGACGAAATGCCCGTTGCCGCGCGCGCCATTCCCGGCCCGAGCCGCGCCGACATGGAAGCGGCGTCGCAGCTGCCCAAGGGGCAACAGGACCAGATGATCGAGGGCATGGTGAACGGGCTCGAGGCCAAGCTCAAGGCCAATCCTGCCGACGTCGACCGCTGGATCATGCTGATGCGCAGCCGCATGACGCTCGGCGAAAGCGCCAAGGCGGCGCAGGCGCTGAAAGACGGCATCGCCGCCAACCCGGCGGCGGCGGCGCGACTGCGCGCGCAGGGCCAGCTGCTCGGCGTTCCGGGCGCCTGACCCCCGCGAAGGCGATTGACCGGCCACGCCGCCTGTGCCAATCGCGCGGGGCAGGCGGGTGTAGCTCAATGGTAGAGCAGAAGCTTCCCAAGCTTACGACGAGGGTTCGATTCCCTTCACCCGCTCCATTCTCCGACATCGCCGCCTGACAGCTCCCCTCCGCCGGACGCCTCAGTCGTGTCCGCATCCGGCGCAGGGGCCGGCTTCGTCCTCGGTCTGCAGCGTCGTGTGGGTGATCGCGAAGCGTTCCGCCAGCACCGCGGCGACGGCGCGGCGGACGGGTATGGCGTCGGTGTCGGGGCCGATCAGGATATGCGCGGTCAGGCTGCGGTCGTCGCCCGCGATCGACCAGAGGTGGAGGTCGTGGACGTCGGCAACGCCCGGCACTTCGGCGATCGCCGCGCGCACCGTGTCGAGATCGAGCCCGCGCGGCACCCCCTGGAGCAGGATGTTCGTCGTGTCGCGCAGCAATATCCAGGTGCGCGGCAGCACCCACAGGCCGATCGCGATCGCCACCGCCGGATCGACCCAGCGCCAGCCGGTCAGGTAGATCAGCACCGCCGCGCCGATCACGCCGAGCGAGCCGAGCATGTCGGCCCAGACTTCCAGATAGGCGCCCTTGACGTTGAGGCTCTGCTCCTTGCCGCCCGCGAGCACGCGCATCGCGATCAGATTGACGACCAGCCCGGCGGTCGCGACGGCGAGCATGCCGAGCGACTGCACCTCCTGCGGCGCGATGAAGCGTTGGATGCCGGCGTAAAGCACATAGCCAGCGACCGCGAACAGCAGCAGCGCGTTGAACGAGGCGGCGAGGATCTCGAACCGGCGATAGCCATAGGTGCGCTTCTTGTCGGCGGGGCGCTGCCCGATGCGGATCGCCGCGAGCGCGATGGCGAGCGCCGCCGAATCGGTGAACATGTGCGCGGCGTCGGAGAGGAGGGCGAGGCTGTTGAACAGCCACGCCCCCGCCAGTTCGGCGACCAGAAAACCGCCGGTCAGCCCCAGCGCGATCGTCAGGCTCCGCGCATTGGCGCCCGCGGTGTGATCGTGCCCGTGCCCGCCATGACCGTGCCCGCCATGATCGTGGCCGCCGTGGCTGTGACCCGAACCCATCGATCTTCCCCTTCCTCAGGCCGTCGCCGGAACGACATTGCCGCCCGGCCGGATGGCATCCTGCTCTTCGTGCCCTTCCTCGCGCCGATGCACCAGCGCATAAAGCGCGGGCAATATCAGCAGGGTGAGGATGGTCGAGGAGATGATGCCGCCGATCACCACGGTTGCAAGCGGTCGCTGCACCTCCGATCCCGTGCCGACGTTGAGCGCCATCGGCACGAAGCCCAGCGAGGCGACCAGCGCGGTCATCATCACCGGGCGCAGGCGGGTGAGCGCGCCGTCGCGGATCGCCGCCATCAACGGCTCGCCGCGCTCCCGCAGATCACGGATGAAGGACAGCATCACGACGCCGTTGAGCACCGCGACCCCCGACAGGGCGATGAAGCCGACCCCGGCGGAGATCGACATCGGAATGCCGCGCAGCGCCAACGCCGCGACTCCGCCGGTCAGCGCGAGCGGCACGCCCGAAAAGACGATCGCGGCATCCCTCGCGCTGCCGAACAGGGTGAAGAGCAGTCCGAAGATCAGCAGCAGCACCAAGGGCACGACGATCTGCAGCCGTGTCGCCGCCGACTGCAATTGCTCGAACGTCCCGCCATATTCGACATAATAGCCGTCGGGCAGTGCAACCCCGGTACCGACCTTCTGGCGCAGCTCGGCGACGAAGGAGCCAAGATCGCGGCCGCGCACATTCGCGGTGATTACCGTGCGGCGTTTGCCGTTCTCGCGGCTGATCTGGTTCGGCCCGGCGGCGAGGCGGATGTCGGCAAGCTCGGCGAGCGGCACCGCGCCGCCACCCGGCAACGCGACGGGCAGGCCGCCAAGCGCATTCAGGTCGGTGCGAAGCGCCTCGGGCAGGCGGACGACCACCGCAAAGCGCCGGTCGCCGTCGAACAATTCGCCCGCGCGGCGCCCGCCGGTCGCGGTTGCGACCGCGTCCTGCACATCGGCCATGCTGACGCCATAGCGCGCCAGCATCTCGCGCCGCGGCGCGACCGACAGCATCGGCAGGCCGGTCACCTGCTCCATCTTCACATCCTCGGCGCCGGGGATCGACGCCGCCACCGCCTCGATCGCCCCGCCCGCTTCGATCAGCTGATCGAGGTCGTCGCCGAACAATTTGATCGCGACATCGGCGCGCACGCCGGCGATCAGCTCGTTCATCCGCATCTTCACCGGCTGGGTGAACTCGTAATTGTTGCCGGGAAGCTCATCGACCGCCCTGTTCATTTCGGCGACCAGCGTGTCGGTTGGCTTGCGCGGGTCGGGCCACGCCTTGCGATCCTTCAGCATGATATAGGTGTCGGCGACCGAGGGCGGCATCGGGTCGTTCGCGATCTCGGCGGTGCCGATCTTCGAAAAGACGCGCTCGACTTCGGGGAAGCGGTGCAGTCGCTTTTCGATCTGCGTCTGCATCGCGACAGCCTGGGTCAGGCTGGTGCCCGGTATCCGCATCGCATGCATGGTGATGTCACCTTCGTCGAGGTCGGGGATGAACTCGCTGCCGAGCCGCGTCGCACCGATCCCGGCGATGAGCACGAGCATCACCGCCGCGCCGACCGCGGCTTTCGGCATCGCGAGCGCGCGGTCCAGTAGCGGGCGATAGACGCTGCCCAGCCGCCGCATCAGCCAATTTTCCTTCTCCTCGATCTCGCCGGTGACGAACAGCGCCACCGCCGCGGGGACGAGGGTCAGCGACAGAATCAGGGCGGCAGTCAGCGCGAGCACGACCGCGATCGCCATCGGGTGAAAGGTCTTCCCCTCGATCCCCTCGAGCGCGAGGATCGGCAGATAGACGGCTGTGATGATGATGATGCCGAAGATGCTGGGGCGGATTACCTCGGCGCTCGCCGCGGCGACGAGGCCGAAGCGTTCGTCGCGTGTCAGCAGCCGGCCGAGCCGGTGCTGCTGCTCGCCGAGCCGCCTGAGGCAGTTTTCGACGATGATCACCGCCCCGTCGACGATCAGCCCGAAATCGAGCGCACCGAGGCTCATGAGGTTCGCCGAGGTGCGCGTCTGGAACATGCCCGTCAGCGTCATCAGCATCGCGACGGGGATGACCGCCGCCGTGATCAGCGCGGCGCGGAAATTGCCGAGCAGCAGGAAGAGAATTGCGATGACGAGCAGCGCGCCTTCGGCCAGATTCTTCTCGACCGTCGCAATCGTCCGGTCGACGAGCGCGGTGCGGTCGTAGAGCGGATGCGCGATCACCCCTTCGGGCAGCGAGGCGGTCGCCTGCTTGAGCTTTTCCGCCGCCGCCTGCGCGACGACGCGCGGGTTCTCGCCCGTCCGCATGAAGATGGTGCCGAGCACGATCTCGCGGCCATTCTCGGTCGCGGCGCCGGTGCGAAGTTCGGACCCGATCACGACATCGGCGACGTCGCCGATGCGGATCGGCACCCCGCCGCGCGTCGCGACGACGATTTCGGACAGGTCGCGCTCGTTCGCCGCCTGGCCGGGGACGCGGATCAATATCTGCTCGCCGCCGCGCTCGACATAGCCCGCGCCCTGGCTCGCATTGTTCTGCTCCAGCGCCGCGACAATATCGTTCAGCGACAGGTTCAGCGCGGCGAGATGCGCAGGGTTCGGGGTCACATGATATTGGCGTTCGTAGCCGCCGATCGTGTTGACCTCGGCGACGCCGGGGATCGTCCGCATCTGCGGCCGCACGACCCAGTCCGAGAGCGTCCGCAGATCCTCCGCGCTCCATTCGCCGCCGCCGGGCTTCTTCGCGCCGAGCCTGGGCTCGATCGCGAACATGAAGATTTCGCCGAGCCCGGTCGAGATCGGCCCCATCTGGGGCTCCAGCCCCGGCGGCAGCTGCGATTTCACCGACTGGATGCGCTCGGCGATCTGCTGGCGCGCGAAATAAATGTCGGTGCCGTCGTCGAACACGACGGTGACCTGACTGAGCCCATAGCGCGACAGCGAGCGCGAATAGGCGAGGCCGGGCACCCCCGCGACCGCGGTCTCGATCGGATAGGTGATGCGCTGTTCGGCCTCGAGCGGCGAATAGCCCTCGGCCTCGGTGTTGATCTGGACCTGGACATTGGTGATGTCGGGCACGGCGTCGATCGGCAGGCGCAGCGCGCTCCACACGCCGACCGCGCACAGGAGGAGGACAGCCGCGAGCACGAACCAGCGCTGGCGGATCGAAAAGCCGATGATACGGGCAAGCATGGGTCGGTTCCTCCCGCTCAATGGTCGTGGCTCGCGCCCGACTTTTCGATGTCGGCGCGGACGAGGAAGCTGCCCTTGGTCACATAGCGCGTGCCGGATTTCAGGCCGGAAAGGACCTCGGTCCACTCACCCGACGCGCGGCCGAGGCGGACCGGCTGCGCGATATAGAGGTCGCCCCGGTTGACGAAGACCGCGCTGCCGCCCTCATAGGGCTGGATCGCCTCGCTCCGCACCGCGAGCGGCACGTCGGCCGCATTGACCGTCACCCGGCCGCGCAGCGCCATGCCGGGGCGCAGCGCGCCGCTGCGGTTCGGGATCGCGGCGCGGACCAGCGCCGTGCCCGCGGCGCTGTTTCCTTCGGGCAAGTAATCGCCGAGCGTTGCGGCGCCGATAGCGGTGCCGTCCTGCGCCGCCACCTCGGCCTTCATCCCGGGGCGAATGGTCGCGAGATCCTTGGGGAAGATGTTGAACACCACCGTCGTCGCGGCGGGGTTGGTGAGCACATAGAGCGCGCGGTCGCCGGTGACGTCGCCGGGGTTGGCGTTCCGCTCGGCGACGATGCCGCCGACGCTCGCATGGACCGGATAGACCTGCAGGCTCTCGCTCGATTCGATCCGCGCGAGCAGTTCGCCGCGCCGGACGCTGTCGCCGACGCGCTTGGTCACGCTGACGACGCGGCCGGGAAATTGCCCCCGGATTTCGGAGCGGGCCGACGGGTCAAGCTCGACCGTGCCGAACAGCTCGCGCGTCTCGCCGATGCTGGCGGGGCCAGCGACCGCGATCTCGATGCCACCCGCGCGCGCTGCCTCGGCACTGATCCGGGTCTGGCCTTCGCCGCCTTTTTCGTCGTCGTCATGGCCTTTCTCGTCGCCATGCTCGTCGGCCTTTTTCGCCGGGGTTTCGGGATCGCCACCGCAGGCGGCGAGGGGAAGCGACAGGAACAGCGCAGCCACGGCCGCACGAAAGGGAATGTTGGTCTTCATTTCTGGGTCTCCGCAGGGGATGCCGCGTCGAAGCGGCCGGTCAGGCGGTCGATTTCGGATTGGGCGTCGCGGTATCGCGTCATCGCTTCGGCCCATTGGCCCTGGATCGCGATGATCGTGTCGGCGGCGTCCTGCACGTCGCTGAAGCGGAAGCCGCCGCGGCCATAGCCCTCGCGCACCTGCGCGAGCGTCTTCACCGCTTTCGGATAGACCTGCTCCATGATGCCCTCGGCGCGCACGCGCGCCGCGTCGGCGTCGGCGCGCAGCGCGGCGAGCCGGCGCAGCCGTTCGAGGCGATTGGCCTCCGACTGATATTCGACCCGCCGGCGCTCGGCCTGCGCGCGTTCGATATTGCCCTGGTTGCGGTCGAAGCGGCCGAGCGGGATCGACACGCCCGCGAGCACCACGACATCGTTGGTCTCGCGCAGGAAGCGCGCGCCGCCGCTGACGCTAAAGTCCTGCACGGCGCGCGATTGTTCGACGACGACCCCGGCGCGCGCGCGAGCGACCGCCGCGTCGAGCATCGCCGCATCGGCCTCGGCGAGCGGCGGCGCATCGGGGTCGGGCTTTTCGATGCCCTCGTCGATCGCGAGGCCCGCACCGTCGCCACCCCAATAGGAGGCGAGCAATGCGGTCGCGGCGTCGCGTTTCGCCGTCGCTTCCCTGACCGCCAGTTCGGCCTCGACGATCCGCGCCTCGGCGCGGGTCTCGACGAACAGCGGGTCCTTGTAGCCGCGGACGCGGCGCACCGCCTCGGTCCGCATCTCGCGTTCCAGCCGCAGCCTTTCTCCGGCGATCCAGACAAGCTGTTCGGCGATCTGCGCGTCGATGAAGGCGCGCTGCACCGCGCGGGCGAGGTCGAGCCGCGCGACGCGCGCCTCTGCCTCGGCGAGCGCGACGCTGCTCGCCGCATGGGCGATGCGCGCCTCGCGCTTGCTGCCGCGCTCGATCGGCTGTTCATAGCTGACGGTCACCTCGGACTGGCCGAAGGGGCCATAGGCGCCCGATCCGGCGAAATTTTCCGCCTCGACCGACAGCGTCGGGTTGGGGCGCACGCGCGCCTGTATCTGTTCGGTGCGGGCAGCGTCGACGCCGGCGCCGCTTGCCTTGAGGTCGGGCGAGGCGGTGATCGCGCGCTCGACCGCCTGCCTGAGCGTCAAGGGCTCCGCCGCTGCGGGCGTCGCCATCGACAGCGCAGCCCCGGCCAGCAGGGCGGCGCGCATTCGGAATGTCATGGGAATATCTCCTGAACCGGTCACATCGGCGCGGGCGCAAGGCGTCCGCGCGGCGCGTGCGCGGGTTCAGGCTAGCGGCGGATCGAGCGGCGGGGGCGGCGCGCGCGAAGCAAGGCGCGAGGCCGGCGCCGCATAGAGCAGCGCGCCCACCGCCGGTTCGGCGCTTTGGGCCGCCCGTTCGCCCGGATCGGGCGCCACGGGGCAATGATGATGGCCGCTGTGCGCGATCTTCACGGGCGCCTCGCCCGTATCGCGATCATCATGGCTGGCGGAAAGATGCAGCCCATTGTCGTCGCCGGCGGCGTGTGCAGACGCCGGTTCGGCGAGGTGCATGCTGCAGAGCAGCACCCCGACAATCACCAGAAATCGCAGCAGCATGCCGTTCATGCCCGCTGCCTATCAGCCTTTTGCGCCGTCGTCGAGCGGGTCGGCGCCGATGGTCAGAACAGCCCCGGCAATTCGCGCTGCGCCGCGCTCGGATTGGTGGGCACCAGCATCTCGGGCTCGGCGGTGACGGGGACGCTCCGGTTCTGCGCCGATGACCCGGCGCTCGCGTCGGCGATGCGCGTCGTGCACGCCTGGCCCGACAGAAAGTCGATCGCGCGGCGCACCGACGCCTCGCGCACGTCGCCGAGCGGGAAGGCGAGGTCGTCGCCTGCGGCGCAGCTGTTGGCGATCTTCGGCGCCAGCCCGTCGTAATAATCGCCCTGCCCGGCGCCGTTGGCGGTCGCGAAGGCGATCACGCGCATCCGGTCGTCGCATTCGGCCTTGTCGAGCGCGATCTGGCCGACCGGCTTGCCATAGGTGTTGCTGCCGACCAGCGTCATATTGGTGCCGAGGAAGGGCAGCATGCCGTTGATCACCAGTTCGCTCGCCGATGCGGTCGACGCGGTGCCGATGAAGGCGACCCGCGTCGGCGCGATCGAGTCGGCGTCCGGCGCAAAGCGATGCTGGTCGTTCTCGGCCGATTTCGACGCGCGGAAAACGGTCTGCGAAAAGACGGCGCCGGCATAATTCTGCCCCATCAGGTCGCCCATCAGCTCGGCGGTCGAAACGAGGCCGCCGCCGTTATAGCGGAAATCGACGATGATGTCGGTCACGCCCTGCGCCTTGAAGCTGGCGAAGGCGGCGCGCAATTGCGGATTGGCCGAGGTGATGAAGCTGCGCAGGTTGAGATAGCCGTAATTGCGGCCGCCCTCGCTGATGATCCGGGCGCCATAGCGGTCCGAAATCGGGTCGAGCTCGTAATCGGCCTTGGCGACGGTCACGTCGCGCGTGCCGGCGCCGTCGCTGATGCGAAGGATGCGGCTGACGCCGGGGTCGTTGGGGCCGAGCGCATTGGTGATGCCCTGCGTGCCTTCGGCGGCGACGATCGCCGCGATCGTGCGCATGTTTCCGGGCGTCGTGCCGATCGCGAGGATGCGCGTTCCGCGGTCGATTCCCGCGCCGAACGCCGGGGCATTCTCATAGGCTTCGGCGATGACGAGCTGGTTGGCGATCGCGTCATAGACCAGGCGGACGCCGAAGCCTGCGCTCGACCCGCTCGAGAAGAAGGCATTCTCCTCGGCGATCGAGGTGATGTAGGTAAAGAAGCGGTCCTTGTTCAGCGCCCGCGCGGGGGCGACGAGCGCGTCGATATAGGATTGCACGCTCGCATGGCTCGCCGGATTGACGCCGCTCGCGACATCCGAGGGGAAGAGATACCATTCGTCGATCACCGCCTTGGCAAAGGCCTGGCGCGCCGCGAGCCCGCAGCCCGCGGTCGGCGCGGGCGTCGGGGTCGGCGTCACGGTCACCGGTCCGCCGCCGCCACCGCTGCTTCCGCCGCCCCCGCCGCCACACGATGCGAGCATCAGCGCGGCCAGCGTGATCATCCCGACGGACTGCTTCGGTCTCTTCATGTCTTCTCCCCGTTCGCGCGCTGCCCCGGTCGGCCCCTTCGCGCGATTGAAACTGGCCGCATCATTCCTCGTCGGCGGTGTCGCTATCCTGAACGGCGCCGCCGCGCCCCTTGAACCCCTGCGCGATGACGTAGAGTTCGGGTGATCCCTTGCGGCTCGCGGGCGGCTTGGCATGTTTGACGCTGGCGAAATTCTGCTTGAGCAGGGTCAAAAGCTCGCGGTCGGCGCCGCCGGCAAAGACCTTGGCGACGAAGGCGCCGCCGGGCAGCAAATTTTGCACCGCGAAATCGGCCGCGGTCTCGGCGAGGCCGATCGTGCGCAGATGGTCGGTCTGCGGGTGGCCGACGGTATTCGCCGCCATGTCGGAGATGACGAGATCGGGCGCGCTGCCGAGCGCCTCGATCAGCGCGTCGGGCGCGGCGTCGTCCATGAAGTCCATCTCGAGGATTTCGACCCCCTCGATCGGTTCGCAATGGAGCAGGTCGATGCCCGCGACGCGCGCGCGCGGGTTCGCCTTGCGCACGACCTGCGACCAGCCGCCGGGCGTGATGCCGAGGTCGACGACGGCGCGCGATTTCTTGAGGAAACCGAATTTCTCGTCGAGCTCGATCAGCTTGTAGGCCGCGCGCGAGCGATAGCCTTCGGCCTGCGCGCGGCGCACATAGGGGTCGTTGAGTTGCCGCTGCAGCCAGCGCGTCGACGACACCGAACGCTTGCGTGCGGTCTTGACGCGCACGTGCAGGCCGCCGCCGCTGCCCGAACGCCCGCTGCCGCCCTTCTTGCCGCCGCTCATTTACGAAACTCGCGCCGCGTCACGGGCACGTCGCGGCCCTGCATGGCAAGGCAGCGCAGGATGCCCTCGCGGATGCCGCGGTCGGCGACCCCGACGCGCGCCGCCGGCCACAGGTCGATGATGCTTTCGAGGATCGCGCAGCCCGCGACGACCAGGTCGGCGCGCTCGCGCCCGATGCAGGCGATTTCGGCGCGATCGTCGAGGCTCGCGTCGGCGAGGCGGCGGCTGATGTCGCGCATCGCGTCGGCGGGGACAACCAGCCCGTCGACCGCGCGCCGGTCATAGCGCGGCAGGTCGAGGAAGACGCTGGCGAGCGTCGTCACCGTGCCGCTGGTGCCGAGCAGGCGCAGCGGCTGGCCGGCAAAGCGTTCGGCGCGGTCGGCGAAGGCGGAAAAGGCGGCGCGCGTCACATCGCGCATATGGGCATAACTTGCCTGCCGCGCGGCGAGGCTGTCCTCGTGGCACGGCGCATGTTCGGTCAGCGACACGACGCCCCACGGCACGCTGATCCAGTCGTGGATCTTGACGTCCTGGTCGGACACGTCGACGTGCATCAGCTCGGTCGATCCGCCGCCGATGTCGAAGATCAGCGCCGGCCCGTCGCCGGGCTCCATCAGATTGTGGCAGCCGAGCACCGCGAGTCGCGCTTCCTCGGCGGCCGAGATGATGTCGAGTGCGATCCCCGTCTCGCGCTTGACGCGCTCGGCCAGCTCGGCGCCGTTCGCCGCGCGGCGGCACGCCTCGGTCGCGACCGCGCGCGACAGGGTGACGTGGCGGCGGCGCAGCTTGTCGGCGCAGATCGCGAGCGCCGCGACGGTGCGGTCCATCGCCGCCTCGCTGATGCGTCCCGTGTGGTGCAGGCCTTCGCCCAATCTGACGATGCGCGAAAAAGCGTCGATCACGACGAGTTCGCCGTCCTGCGGACGCGCGATCAGCAGGCGGCAATTGTTGGTGCCGAGGTCGATCGCGGCATAACTGCGCGGTCGTGTGAAATGTGCCGGACGCGGGGCGGGGGCCGCCCTGTTTCGTCCTTTCGCCGCCGGCCCCGTTCTCGAACCTGGCCGCGGCGGTCGCCCTGATGGCGCTGCCATTTGCCGCATGGCTACTATTACCTGTCTCTATCACGCATCCGCCAAGCACGGATGTGCACTTGAGCAGGAACCTAGGCTCAGACGGCCTTTTAGGCAACCCCGCCACCCCGGCGCGCGCCGGGGCGAAAGAAAACCCCGCCCGGCGCGGGGCCGGGCGGGGAAGGAACCTTGACCTTATTGGAGCTCGGGACAGGCCTTAGCGGCAGCCGTCATTGCCCTTGTCGATGGCGCGGCCGGCGATGGCGCCCACGGCGCCGCCGATGATCGTGCCGACCGTCCGGTCGCCGCGGCCGGCGATTTCATGGCCGGCGAGACCGCCTGCGATCGCGCCGATCACGGTGCCGCCGGTGCCGTTGTCGCACTGGCGATAGTTGCGGCGGTCACCGCGGTAATAATTGCGGCCGTTGCGGTAATCGCGGCGGTTGTCCCGGCGATAGTCGCGACGGTCGTAACGGCGGTTGTCGCGGTCATAGCCGGCGTAATGGCTCGAATAGCCGTCGCGGTCGTAATAACCGGTCTGCGCCGCGGCGGGAGTGGCCAGGCCCAGCGTCGCGGTCGACATCAGGGCAGCGATGGAGAGGGTCACCATCTTTTTCATCGTCTTTCTCCTTCTTTCCTCGTCGGCCCGGGATTGGGCGGTGGATCGATGACCCCCTTATGGGTGATTCGCATTGAGCCGAGCCTGAACATCATCGTTGGCTGGCGTTCAGCTTCGCGCTTGCGCCGCGCCCCGCTCCCGCCCTATCGCCGCGCCGATGCGCCGCCCGCTCGCCGCCCTGCTGATTTTCCTCGCGCTCGGCCCGCTTCCGGGCGCGCAGCATGTGCCGGTGCGGCCCGTCGGCGCCGAGACCGCCGCGGCACGGCCGCTGCGCTTTCCGGCGGCGGAGACGGGCATGATGCGCTTCGTGCGCGGCTGGCGCCTCGTCAGCCCGCACCGCTACTTCGGCGGTTTTTCCACACTGGCACGGCTCGGTCCCGGTCATTTCCAGATGGTCGGCGACAACGGCCATTGGGTGCGGCTGCGGATCGGAGCCGATGGTGCCGTGTCCGGTGTGCAGATGGGCGCGATCCCGAGGCCCGCCGGCCAGGCAGACCGGAAATCGCTCCGCGACGTCGAGGCGATGGCGGTCGATCCGGCGAGCGGCAAGACCTGGCTCGCGTTCGAGGCCATCAACCAGATCTGGCGGCTCGACCCGACGCTGACGCGCATCGAATCGCGCAGCCGGCTGCCCGCGCCGCGCTGGCCGAGCAATCGTGGGCCTGAAGCCATGCTACGGCTCGCCGGGGGGCGCACCATAATATTCTCCGAAGATGCCGACGACGATCCGCGCGGGCGCGAAGCGCTGGTCTATGCCGGCGATCCGGCGGTGCCCGGCACGAAGGCGTTCCGCTTCTTTTACGACGCCGAAGGGAAGGGGCAGGTCAGCGACGCCGCGCCGCTGCCCGACGGGCGCATCCTGCTCGTTCACCGCCGCCTGGGCTTCGACCCGCTCTTCACCACCGTCATCGCCATCGTCGATCCGGCCGATATCCGCCCGGGCGCAGTCGTGACCTCGCGCAGCATCGGCCGGGTGCCCGCGCCGCTCGCCGAAAATTACGAGGGCGCCGCGGTCGCGGTGGAGGGGGGGCGGACCTGGCTCTGGCTGGTTT
Source organism: Sphingopyxis sp. (assembly GCA_013821905.1). Taxonomy (GTDB): domain Bacteria; phylum Pseudomonadota; class Alphaproteobacteria; order Sphingomonadales; family Sphingomonadaceae; genus Sphingopyxis. The sequence continues at coordinate 27,114 of PNJO01000023.1, forward strand.
CGGACGATAATTTCAACGTCTGGCAGCGCAGCCTGCTCGTCCAGTTCGAACTCGTCGGTCTGCCGCCCGCCAGGGTGCCGGTCAAAAAGGCACGGGACAGCAAAAAGGCCGCGCGGTGATCCGGCGGCCTGATTGCTTCGGGTGATTCGGAAGAAAGCTTAGGCGGCCTTTTCGGCCAGCTTCTTCGCGACTTCCTTCTTCACCTTGCGGGCGGTCGCCGACAGCTGGTCGTCGCCGGCCTTCAGCAGCCAGTTGTCGAGGCCGCCATTATGTTCGACGGTGCGCAGGCCGTGGGTCGACACGCGCAGCTTCACGCCCTTGCCGAGCGCGTCCGACAGCAACGTCACATTCTGCAGGTTCGGCAGGAAGGTGCGCTTCGTCTTGTTGTTGGCGTGGCTGACATTGTGGCCAATCTGGCGGCCCTTGCCGGTCAGTTCGCAAATGCGCGACATCGTCTTCGTCCTCACAAAATCTGGGCGGCGTGCCGGTTGGCGCGAAAGGCGCCGAAAGGACCGGTTGGGCCGGGAAAGGCGCGCGCTTATCGGCTTGCCGGAGATTCGTCAAGCGATTAGCGGGGAGAAATGGCCAATTTCCCCTTGCCCGAACCGATGCGCCGCGCGCTCGACCTCGCCCGTATCGCCGCGGAATGGGGCGAAGTGCCCGTCGGCGCGGTGATCGTCAAGGACGGGCGAATCGTCGCCGAGGGCCACAATCGCCCGCGCGAATCGCATGATCCGACCGCGCACGCCGAAATCGTCGCGATTCGAGCCGCCGCGGCGAAGCTCGGCAACGAGCGGCTCGACGGCTGCGACCTCTATGTCACGCTCGAGCCCTGCGCGATGTGCGCCGGCGCGATCGCCCATGCGCGAATCGCGCGCCTCTATTACGGCGCCGACGATCCGAAGGGCGGCGCGGTCGTCCATGGCCCGCGCACCTTCGCGCAGCCGACGATCCATCACCGCCCCGAAATCTATGACGGGATCGGCGAGAATGAAGCGGCGGCGCTGCTCAGGGATTTTTTCGCCGCGCGGCGGTGACGACCGAGGTCCGTTTTGGGGTGGGGAGCGGACGTTCCCAGAATGCCGGGGTATCCCCTCCCGCTTGCGGGAGGGGCAGCGAGGCTTGCCAGCTTGCTGGCTAGCCGCAGCGGGGTGGGCTGA